>NZ_JAVACL010000013.1:0-176011 GCF_032658145.1 Streptomyces sp. MK7 | reverse complement strand
ACCCCAGGCCCTGTCGTCAAAGTCCCGCCCGCCCCGCGGGCGGACGGCGGGAATGTGGCGACAGGACCTAGGCCAGACCTAGGCCGTCGCCACCGTGAGTTCCCACGCGGTCGGACTCCGCCGGATGACCAGGGCCATCAGCGCCGCCGCCGCGCACAGTGCGCCGGCGGCGTACCAGACGATGTCGTACGAGCCGGTCACGTCCCGGACGACACCGCCGAGGAAGGCGACCAGGGCGGCACCGACCTGGTGGGAGGCGAGGACCCAGCCGAAGACGATCGCGCTGTCCTCGCCGTACTGCTCACGGCACAGGGCGAGCGTGGGCGGGACGGTGGCGACCCAGTCCAGCCCGTAGAAGACGATGAAGAAGATCATCGGCGGGTGCACGTTCGGTGCCAGCAGCATCGGCAGGAACAGCAGGGAGATCCCGCGCAGGGCGTAGTACACCGCCAGCAGACGGCGCGGCTCGAAGCGGTCGGTGAACCAGCCGGAGGCGATCGTGCCGGCCACGTCGAACACGCCGATGACCGCGAGCAGCGAGGCCGCCGCCGTGATGGGCATGCCGTGGTCGTGGGCGGCGGGCACGAAGTGGGTCTGGATCAGGCCGTTGGTGGAGGCGCCGCAGATCGCGAAGGTGCCGGCCAGCAGCCAGAAGGGGCCGGTACGCACCGCGGAGAGCAGGACGGTCACGGTCCGGCGCGCGGCTCCCGGCACCGGCTCGGGCTTCGGCACGAACTCCGGCGCTCCGTACGGCCGTACGCCCACGTCGGCCGGGTGGTCGCGCAGCAGCAGCCAGACGAAGGGGACGACCGCGAGGGCGGCGAGGGCGACCGTGACGGACGCCGGGCGCCAGCCGTGCTTCTCGACGATCCAGGACAGCAGGGGCAGGAAGATCAGCTGGCCGGAGGCGGAGGCCGCGGTGAGGATGCCGGTGACCAGGCCCCGCCGCTCGGTGAACCACCGGTTGGTGACCGTCGCGGCGAAGGCCAGCGCCATCGAGCCGGTGCCGAGGCCGACCAGCAGGCCCCAGCACAGCAGCAGCTGCCAGGCGGCCGTCATCCACACCGTCAGTCCCGAGCCGAGCGCGATCACCGTCAGGGCCGCCGCGACGACCCGCCGGATGCCGAAGCGGTCCATCAGCGCGGCCGCGAAGGGGGCCGTCAGCCCGTACAGCGCGAGGTTGATGGAGACCGCCGCGCCGATCGTGCCGCGCGACCAGCCGAAGTCGTGGTTCAGCGGGTCGATGAGCAGTCCGGGCAGGGAGCGGAAGGCGGCGGCGCCGATGATCGTCACGAAGGTGACGGCGGCGACGAACCAGGCGCGGTGGACGCGGTGGATGCCCTTCCTGCCGGAAGGCGTGCCCTCCGCGGCTGTGGCCGGGGCGGCGGCGGTCTCGGTTGTCTGGGTCACGTCACCAGCTTGCGGTGCCGGGTCGCGCGCATCGAGTGGCCCGAAGGACAGCATTCGCAAGGATCGGGCCACTAGGATCGGGGCATGAGTTCTGCGCAGGAGTTCCGGCCGCACCGCGTCGTCGTCCTCGCCCTGGACGGGCTGCTCCCCTTCGAGCTGGGCATCCCGCACCGGATCTTCGGACGGCCCAAGGACGACGCGGGGCGCCGTCTGTACGAGGTCGTCACCTGCTCGGTCCGGCCGCCGGGGCCGGTGCAGACGGACGCCGACTTCACGATCGAGGTCGCGCACGGGCCGGAAGCCCTGGCCACCGCCGACACCGTGATCGTCCCGGCGTCGTACGAGCTGGGACCGGTGTTCGAGGAGGGCCGGCTGACCGGCGAGCTGGCCGACGCGCTCGCCCGCATCCGGCCCGGCACGCGGCTCGCCTCGATCTGCACGGGGGTGTACGTGCTGGCCGCCGCCGGTTACCTGGACGGCCGCCCCGCCACCACCCACTGGGCCGACGCCGAGCACTTCCAGCGGCTCTTCCCGCGGATCGACGTCGACGCGGACGTGCTGTTCATCGACGACGGCGACGTGCTGACGTCGGCAGGGGTCGCGGCCGGGATCGACCTGTGCCTGCACATGGTGCGCCGCGACCACGGCACCGCGGTCGCCAACGACGTGGCCCGCCGCACCGTCGTACCGCCGCACCGCGACGGCGGGCAGGCTCAGTACATCCACCGGCCCGTTCCGGACCCGCAGCTGGCCACGACGACCGCCGCGCGCGCATGGGCGCTGGGGCGGCTGCACGAGCCGATCCAGCTGCGCGACATGGCCGAGCAGGAGGCCATGTCCGTACGGACGTTCACCCGGCGCTTCCGTGAGGAGGCCGGGGTCAGCCCGGGGCAGTGGCTCACCCAGCAGCGCGTCGAACGGGCCCGCCATCTGCTGGAGTCCACGGACCTGTCGGTCGACCAGGTGGCGCGGGATGCGGGGTTCGGTACGGCGTCGTCGATGCGGCAGCATCTCCAGGCGGCGCTCGGGGTGACGCCGACGGCGTACCGGCGCACGTTCCGCACCACGACGGCCGCCGCGTCCAGACCCTCGTCCGGCGCGTGAACGTTGTCCACAGCCTGTGGACGACGTGACGCGGAGTCCCGTCCCTCCGGCCACGGTGAGTCCGGGTGACGGCGCGCCCATGCCCGCCCCGAGCACGGCACCGCGCGCCGCCATCCGGCTCCGGCGCTCCGGTCCCACCCCCCTCGGCCCTGAAGGGACCGGCCGACGCCGACCTGACGACTCACACTCGTCGAGGGCTTCCGGCAGCCGGGCCCTCGTCGTCCCCTCACGGCGAATCGCTGCCACAAGCGTGATCAAACGGACACGAACCGTCAACAGGTGTTCAGCGATTTACCCGTTATGCCGGGCTCACGGCGGCCGCGCACGGAAGCACCCCCGGCGCACACCCACCCCGCCGTCCGGCCCCGGGGAGCACCGGGCGTCACACCCCTCGCACGCCGGCCCGGCGAGCTACACCGCCTCGTACGCCGGCCCGGCGAGCTACACCGCCTCGTACGCCGGCGCGTCGAACGCGAGGCCGGTGCGGGCAGGTTGCTCGTAGGCGGTGGCGCGTGCCGGGGTCGTGCACGCCGGTGCCGCGCATGGCGCTTCCCCACTGGCGGCAGTCGCCGGTGTCCGGGTGCCGCAGGTCGCCGGGGTCGCCGCGAGAGGTGGCGGCGGTGCACAACGGTCCAGTTCGCACCAGATGCGCTTGCCCTCGCCTTCGGCGCTCCAGCCCCAGCGGTCCGCGAGGCCGTCGACGAGGGCGAGGCCGCGGCCGTTGGTGGCGTCGTCGCCCGCGCAGCGCGGCACCGGAGCCCGGGTGCTGGCGTCCGCCACCTCCAGACGCACGGTGGCCGCGTCCGCCGCCGCGCCGGGCAGGGACAGTCTGAGCACGGCCGGAGAGCCGGTGTGCAGCACGGCGTTGGTGACGAGCTCGGAGACGAGCAGGACCAGCGTCTCGGCGAGCGGCTCGTCGGACGCTATCCCCGACCCGGCGAGCCGCGAGCGGGCCCACTTGCGGGCTCGCCCCACTTCCGCGGGGTCGGGCCGGATCTCCAGCTGCACTTGAAGCACCTGCACCGCTCACACCATCCGAACCGGCGGACACATAGCCTCGCGCCACACGAGGGCCACGATCGTAGCCATTTTCTGCATGGCCAGAACAACGGCCAGAGCAAGGGTCACGGACCGTGACTCCCTTGCCAGACAGCATGGTTGACGTACCGTCACCGCAACAAGCGCTTCGGGCATATTCCCGCGCGAAGGAGTACCCGTGCGGCATACTGTGCGACGCTCGCCACGGGGAACCGAACAGATGGGCGACGAAGGCCGCCCGACCTCGCGAGCCGCGGCGCGCACCGCCGGATCCGGAGCTGCCCCAGGGGCAGCACCGGGACGGCCGGCGCTCCGAACCTCTCGCATCTCCCACAAGGTACCGGAGCGGGGCGGCGACTCCGGGACGTGACGAGCCCGGTCGGCGAAACGACCCGGCAACTACGCTCCGCGACCCCCGATTGCCACGATCATCGACACCCGCATCCGGCTCGGGCCGCGGGGCGTCCGGAGGCAGTCACGGGCGCCGGGGTCCCGCCCGGTCCGTCAGCGGCGTTCCGGGACGGTGAGGCTCAGAGCTGTTCCGGGACGGTGAAGTAGCGGGCGAAGGCGGGGACGACGTCCTGTTCGCCCACCCTGCCGTCGGAGTCGGTGTCGAGCGCGGCGGCGGTGGCACCCGCGATGTCCTCCGCCACGCCGAGCACCTTGAGCATGCGCACGGTGTCGGCGACGGTGGCGGCCCCGTCGTCGTCGGTGTCCGCGACGGCCAGGGCGGCGTGCAGGAACGGGCGGGCGATCTCGGCGAACCGGTCGGGGTTGTCGCGCAGCCGCTTGACCGCGCCGGTCACGAACTCCTCACGCGTGATGCGCTGGTCGCCGTCGCGGTCGGCGATCCCGGCCATGCCCTGCCAGAACGCCTCCGCACCGGCGTACAGGGCCTGTCCCTTGTCCGAGCGGGCGGTGGTGCCGAACTCGGTGAGCAGCGACTTGGCCGCCGCGCTGAAGTCCTCGCGGTCGATCCAGCCGTTGCCGTCCTGGTCGAAGACGGCGAACCGGGCCGCGATCCTGCGCTCGTACTCGCTGCTGACCATCTCTTCTCCGGCTGCCTCACGTGTGGGTTCCGTCTGGCAGGGAGCGTACGACGCCGGAGGTGTCCGCAGGCGGGAAACGCACGGTTGTGCCGCCTACGGGTACTCGCGCACCGTCACGCGGACAGGGGCTCCTCGTCCACCGCCGCCGCGAGGTCCGGGTAGACGTCGAACAGGCGGCGCACACCGAGCGCGCCGAGGACCCGGTTGACGTGGGAGCCCTCGACGGCGCCGCCGGCCGGGAGGATCAGGCGCAGCCGGCCCTGGCAGGAGCGGATCAGACGGCGGGCCGCGATGAGGACGCCGACACCGCTGGAGTCGCAGAAGAAGACGTCCGAGAGGTCCAGTACGAGATCGTGCCGGCCCTCGGCCACCACGTCGTGGATCCGTTGGCGCAGCACCGGCGAGGTCACCAGATCCAGTTCACCCGCGACCCGGAGCACGCTCCACTCGCCCTGCCCGTCACTGGTCACCTTGAACGCCACGGCTGCCCTCCGCTCGCCGGAATTCCCCGGAACCGCCCGGAAACGGAAGCAGTTCCTACACTTCTGTCCGCGCGGCTGCCCAGCGGCCGTTCCCCCAAACGCCGGACGACAAACCGACGCCGTTCCTCAAGGGACTTGTTTCAGTCATATTCAATCGTGTTCGATCAGACTTGATCCGACGGCACGGGGTAGGCCGACTCGTGCGGCCCCCACCACCGGCCCCACCCAGCGGCCTTCACCACTGCCTTTACCACCTGCCGACGCCCGGGGGCGCGCAATGCAACAAAGGGGCGTGCGCCGCAGGACGTGCCGACTACATTCGATGTGACCAGACAGACAGGCTGGACCGGGACGGACCGGGACAGAAGCAAGGCAACAGGACCACAAGCAGCAAGGGCAGCAGGACAGCAAGGCCGGGCGTGAAGGGGGACGCATGGCGGACAAGGACGCACCGCTCCGCTGGGACCGCGGAATGCAACAGCGGCTCGTACGCGGAGAGGCGGCCGCGCTGGGTGAGCTCTACGACAGGTTCGGCTCGCTCGTGCACGGCCTCGCGCATCGCGTACTCGGCGACGAGAAGGCCGCCGACAGCATCACCGGCGAGGTCTTCACCCACGTCTGGCGGCACCCCGACGCCTACGACCCCCGCCAGGGCCCCCTGCGTTCCTGGGTGGCCGCGCTCACCCACCGCCTCGCCGTGCAGCGGCTGCGCACCATCGAGACCGCCGCCCTGGTCCGCGGCGGCGGGGGCTCCCCCGAGGAGTTGGAGGGCAAGGTGCGCCGCGCCTCGGCCGCCGCCCGCGCCGACTACATCGTCCACTCCATGCCGGCCCCGCTGCGTGCCGCCCTGGAACTGGCCTACTTCCAGCGCCAGGACTACCGCCGGACCGCCGTCCACCTCGGCGTCACCGAGGACGAGGCCCGCCGCCGGCTCCGCCTCGGCCTCCAGCTTCTGTCCACGGCGCACGACGCCGCGGTCCTCGGCACGCCGCCCGGACACGGGGGTGCGGCATGAGCGGAGCGGGACCGTACGAAGAGGGCGACAGGCACTTCGAGGAAGGCGACGGGCACTTCGAGGAAGGCGGCCGACGCGAGGAGCAGGGCGCCGGAGGCGGCGGGAAGAGCGGGGGCGAGGAGCGCGGCGACTCCGGACGGTCGCCGCGCATACCCATGCCTCGCGTCTCCGTCGAGGACAGCGGGCTGCCGCTCCCCATACCGGATGAACCGGACATATTCCCAACAATCACTCAACTAACAGCGCCCACGGACCCCTCGGCGTCCCCGGAGCCGAAGGGCCGGACCGTGCTGGAGCATCACGTCCTGAAGTCACTCCTCGGGGCATGGGCGCTGGCCGCCTGTTCGGGGGAGGAGACCGCGGCCGTGGAGGAACACCTCGGCGGGTGCGGCGACTGCGCGGAGGAGGCGCTGCGGCTGCGGGACGCGGTCGGCCTGCTGCACCGGCCCGACAGCCTCGACCTCGACCCGGGTCTGCGCACCCGCGTCCTGGCGAGTTGCCTGGAGCACCGGCCGCCGCGCTTCCCGGTGCCCGACTGGGCGGCGCCCTACGACGCGGAGACCGCGCGTCTGGACGCACTGCTGCAGGACATCGGTGACTCCGAGTGGGACGCGCCGGTACGGCTGCGCTGGTTCGACGGCGAGGAGACGGCGAGCCGCCGCACCACCGTCGCCGGGGTGATCGCGCATCTGACGAGCGTCGACGGGCTGGTCGCGGTCGCCCTCGGCCTCGACGACCCGCTGAGGGACGCGGCCGACGGTCCCGGCGGCGGTGCCGGGCCGACGCCCGAGGCGCGCACCGAGGCGTACTGGAGGTCCGCGCACCTTCCCCCGGCCGGCTCCGTACGGGTGCCGTGGCGGGAGCAGACGCACACGCTCGTACGGACGGTGTCCGTCGCCGGTGGCGTCGGCGGGGCGAGCGGGACCGACACCGGCGGGACAGGCACCCGCGGGACCGACGCCGACGAGGCCGGCACCGGCGGGGCCGAGGGCATCCCCGAGGCGCCCCCGGCCGTGTCCTACGGCGACTTCGAACTGCCGCTGCGGGACGCGCTGCTGGACCGGGCCTTCGAGTGCTGGGTCCACGCGGAGGACATCGCCGAGGCGGTCGACTACCCCTACGAGCCGCCCGCTCCGCGCCATCTGCGCGGAATGATCGACCTCGCCGCCCGGATGCTGCCGGGCATGCTGGCCGCACGGCGCCGGGCCGGCCTCGCCTCCCCCGCCCGCACCCGGCATCTCGTGGCCGCCGGACGGCCCGGGCGCAGCCTGCGGCTGGAGATCGAGGGGCTGGCCGGCGGCGAGTGGCTGATCCCGCTCGACTCGCCGGGAGCGGTGGGCTCCGCCGGGCACGAGGTGGCCCATGTCGCGCTGGACGGGGTGGAGTTCTGCCGGCTCGCGGCGGGCCACATCGCCCCGCGCGAGGCCGCGGTGGGTCAGGTCGGCGACCGGGAGGCCATCAGGGACGTGCTGTACGCGGCGGCGTCGCTGAGCCGGCTGTGAGGCACCCCCGTCGCCGGGGGCACCGGGCGGGTGTCCCTACGCGAACACCACCGTGCGGCGGCCGTTGAGCAGGATGCGGCGCTCCGCGTGCCACTTCACCGCGCGGGCCAGCGCCTGGCACTCCACGTCCCGGCCGACCGCGACCAGCTGGTCCGGGGTCACGTCGTGGCCGACCCGCTCGACCTCCTGCTCGATGATCGGGCCCTCGTCGAGGTCCGCGGTCACGTAGTGGGCGGTCGCGCCGATCAGCTTCACTCCCCGGGCGTGCGCCTGGTGGTACGGCTTGGCGCCCTTGAAGCTCGGCAGGAAGGAGTGGTGGATGTTGATGATCCGGCCGCTGAGCTGCTTGCACAGGTCGTCCGAGAGGACCTGCATGTAGCGGGCGAGGACGACCAGCTCGACGTTCTCCTCGCGCACGAGCTCCAGCAGCCGCGCCTCGGCCTCCGCCTTGGTGTCCCGGGTCACCGGGATGTGGTGGAAGGGAATGTCGTACGACCCCACCAGCTCGGCGAAGTCGGTGTGGTTGGACACTACCGCCGCGATCTCCACCGGCAGCGCGCCGATCCGGGCGCGGAAGAGCAGGTCGTTCAGGCAGTGCCCGAACTTGCTGACCATCAGCACGACCCGCATCTTCTCGTCGGCCCGGTTGATCTGCCAGTCCATGGCGAAGGAGTCGCCGATCGCCGCGAAGCTGGCGCGCAGCTTGTCCACGGTCACGGGGGCCTCGGCGGAGAAGTGGACCCGCATGAAGAACAGTCCCGTGTCCTGGTCGCCGAACTGCTGGCTGTCCACGATGTTGCAGCCGGTCATGAACAGGTAGCTCGACACGGCGTGCACGATGCCCTGCTTGTCCGGGCAGAAAAGAGTCAGGACGTACTGGTCGGCCGGCTGGGCCGCCGCGGCTCGGGGGGACTGCGCACTCATGCACCAAAGGGTCCCACACGCCCCGCCCGCCGTGGGCGGCCGTCCCGCAGGACGGGACGGCGGCCGCCCCCTGTGCGGCACGGGTCGCGGACCCGCCGCGGGTCAGGCGGCGCGGGCGAGGCTCACGCGGCGCGGGTGAGGCTCACGCGGCGCGGGTGAGGCTCACGCGGCGCGGGTGAGGATGCGCAGCACCTCGAGGCTGCGCGGCGGGGCGTCGGGGTCCTCGCCGTCGCTCACCGCCATCCGCATATGCGCGTCCCGCGCCGCCCGGACCGCCTCCGGCCAGCCGTGGTGCTCGAGGTAGGCGGCCACCGGTGCGTCCGGGCCGACCTCGTGCATGATCCGCAGCACCCGCAGCACGGACGTGTCGACGAGGGCCGCCTCCTGGGAGTCCCGGAAGATCGTGCCGACGTACTTCTCGGCGGACCAGTTGTCGAGCCAGGTGTCCTCGACCAGGCGGTAGACGGCGTCGGTGACGTCGCCGTAACCTTCAACTCCGGCCAGCCAGACGTCGCGCTGGAACACCGGGTCGGAGAGCATGTGCAGCGCGGAGCGCACATTGCTGCGCCAGCGCCACCACGGCATGTCGTTGAGTGGCATGCCGCCCATGGTGGACGAGCGACGGCCGCGACGGGAAGAGTTCTCCGAACCTTGCACGGTCATCGATCGTACGTTCTCCCTCCCGGCACGCTCACCGGCCCCTGCAATTCACCTGCGTGTCACCCGCTGTTGAACATGGGTCACTCCACGGTTAGGGATGTGCGGGAATCGTGCGTGTGCATGACCGGCAGGCGACGTACGCGCAGCACGAACCTCCCCGCCCCGACCCGCCCCGCCGGAAGGCGCAGAGCCCTTCTGTCCGCGGGCGCACTTGCGGCGTGCGCGTCGCTCGCCGCGGGCTGCGGTGTCGTGCCCGGTGCCACGGGGGGCTCCGGGGACGACACCGTCACCGTGATGACCTGGGCCCCGGACGGGACCAAGGCGACCAACAAGCCCGGCATGCCCGCCATGGCCCGGGCCTACGCCCGCTGGGTCAACGCCCACGGCGGCATCGCGGGTCACAAGCTGAAGGTCCTCACCTGCAACGACGGCAACGACAGCGTGCAGGCCGGCAAGTGCGCCCGGCGCGCCGTCCAGGAGAACGTGGTCGCCGTCGTCGGCTCCTACAGCCAGTTCAGCGACTCCTTCTTTCCTCCGCTGGAGGGCGCGGGCATCCCGTACATCGGCGGCTACGGCGTGACCAGCACCGAGTTCACCAGAGCGCTGTCCTACCCCGTCAACGGCGGGCAGCCCACCCTGCTGGTCGGCCTGGGCCGGGAGCTGGCCGCCGACTGCGGCCCCGTCACGCTCGTCCGCCCCGACAGCATCGCGGGCGACGAACTGCCCGACCTGCTCGACGCCGGCCTCAAGGCCGGCGGGCACGCCCCCGCCCACGACCAGATGGCCCCCGAGGACGCCACCGAGTACTCCGCCGAGGCGGACCGGGCGCTGCGGCAGGCGACCGCCGACCGGGGCAGGAAGGGCTGCGTGATACCGGCCCTGGGCGAGCGCACCAACATCTTCATGGACTCCTTCCGCCGCGGCCGGGAGAACTATCCGGCGGTGCGCACCGACGCCGTGCTCGGCAGCGTCGACCAGACGGTGATCGACGCCAGCGGCGGGCCGTCGGGGCCGTACGAGGGGTCGTACGTCACCGGCTGGTACCCGGTCGCGGGCGACCCGCGCTGGGCCCCGATGAAGAAGGTGATCAACGAGGAGGCCTTCGGCGACAACCGGGTCGACCCCGCGGACGCCGGGGTGCAGACCACCTGGATCGCCTACACCGTGCTCCGGGCCGTCCTGGAGAAGATCGGCTCCGGCGAGGTGAGCGCCGACACCGTACGGCGCACCCTCGACGACGGGCTGCGGGTCGACACCGGCGGGCTGACCCCGCCGCTGCGCTGGGAGCTGTCGGGGCCGTTCTCCGGCGCCGGCTTCGCCCGCCTGGTCAACGCCGCCGTCACCCTCCAGGTGGTGCGCCAGGGGCGCCTCGTGTCGGCCACGAAGGGGTTCGTCGACGTGACGAAGACGCTCCAGGACGCGGACGTGGAGTGATCCGCTGCCCGGCGCCGCCGTTGGGAGCCGGGCAGCGGGGCGCTCAGAGCTGGGTCGGCTGGCGCTGGGTGAGGCCGTACTTCTTCGCGATCACGTTCCACAGCCGCGCGGCCTTGACCTTCTGGGCGCTGGCGACACCGCTCTGGCGGTTGCCCTGCTGGGCCTCGGCGGTGGTGCGGGCGTGGCCCTTCTTGCAGCCCTTCTCGTCCTTGACCTGGTCCGCCCAGGCCGCGTAGTGCTGGTCGGCCGCCGCGGAGGCCTTCCAGGCGCTGGTGAGCGCGCTGGTGAGTTCGGCGTTGCCGGGGAGCTTGTCGACGGAGAGCCGGCCCAGCCGGGTCACCAGGCCGTTGCGCTGCTTGGCGGCGTCACGCAGATCGGTGGCCGCCTTGTCCAGGTTGTCGCACTTGCGGACGTTCGCGACCGCGTTGATCACGGAGGTGCGGCTGCTGCCGCTGTCGGCCAGCAGCTTGTCCAGCTCGACCGCCTGCGCGCGGGCCGGGTCGGCGGACGGCGAGGCGGAGGAGTCGGTGGCGGGAGCCGTGGCGGAGACGTTCGTGTTCTTGTCGGTGCTGTCGCCGCCACCGCCGCTGAGCATGGCGCCCGCGCCGACGCCGAGCACGACGATCCCGATGCCGACGGCCGCGATCAGCGGCACGCGCGAGCCGGTCCGTCCGCCCCCGCGGCCAGGGCCGCCGTCACCGGTGCCGGCCTGCCCCACGAACGAGGACGGGCCGCCCGGACCGGGGGCGCCCGGACCGGGGGCGCCCGCCCGGCCGGGCGGAACGTCGTGGGACTGGAAGCGGGGCAGCTGCTGGGTGGCCGGCGCGCCGCCTCCGGCGTCGCTGCGGAACAGGTTGTCGAACTCGGCGGGCGTCTGCCGCCCGCCGGCCGCGCCCGGCCCGCCGCCGTACGGGGCGGCCGGTGCGCCGGCCGCCTGGGCGTCCACGGGTGCGATGAACTGGGTGGCCTGGGCGTCCGGGTCGCCGCCCGGCAGCGGGCCCGCGCCCCCCTGCGGTACGCGACCCAGGAACCGGGTCGAGGGGTCGCCGCCGGGCGCCTCGGGCGGCATCGCCCCCGGCGCCACCGGCGGCAGGTACTGCGTCGCGCCCTCGTCCGCCGGTGCGGCGGCCACGGGCGGCAGGTACTGCGTAGCCCCCTCGTTCACGGGAGCCGCACCGACCGGCGGCAGGTACTGAGTGGCACCCTCGTCGCCGCCGGGCGCGCCGTGCGCCTGAGCGCCGTAGGTGGCGCCACCCGGTGCGGGGGCGCCGTGTCCGCCGCTCGTGTACGGGCTCGGCGGGGCGGCCTGGGGGGCGTACGGGTCCGTGGCCGGAGGCAGCGGGGCGCCGGCCTGGGCGGCGTAGGCCGGGGCGCCCTCGGGGTGCGGCGGGCCTGCGGCCTGGCCGTGGGCGCCCCACGGGGCCTGCGGGTTCCGCGGGTACGCCTCCGGGGAGCCCGAGCCCCAGGACGGGGCGGACTGGGAGCTCTGGAAGGGCTGGGCGGACTGGTCGTGCGGAGACGGCCAGTCCTGTCCGGGCTGCGGCGCCGCCGGCTGCCCGCCGTCGGGACCCCACGGCTGGCCCCAGGCCTGACCGCCGGACGGGGCCGCGGCCCGACCGGCCGGCTGGGCGGGCGGCAGGCCGCCGGGCCCACCCGCGCCGACCGGGCCGCCCGCACCGCCCGTCATGCCCGGCAGCAGGGGCTGCCCACCGTCGGAGGGCAGCACGATGCCTTCGCGCGCGGGCCGCGCCGAGGGCTCCTCGCCCTGTCCACTCTGCGTCACCGGGACTCCTACGATTGGGGGACCTTCGGAATCGTCGGCTCACGCTACCGGGTCCCCTGAGCCCGGTGCCACGCAGCACCGGCGCGCACTCCTTCCCTGTGACGGCAGTAACAAAAGCTGGGCGTACGGCGCTGTATGCGACCCGCGCACCCGCGTTCAGGCCGCCGCCCGCACCTCCAGCCGCGCCCCGAACTCCCTTACCACCGACTCCTCCCGGTACGGGTCGAGACGCTGCTGGAAGTCCTCCAGGTACTCCACGCCCCGGTCGGACCGCAGGGTCTGAAGCAGTTCCACGGCCTTCAGGCCGGTGCTGCACGCCTGTTCGACCTCCCGTTGCTGCACCTGCGCCGTGGCGAGCAGCACGTAGCCGATCGCCCGGCGCCGGGTCCGCGAGGCGGGATGCCCGGCCAGCGACGTCTCCGCCTGCCGTGCCGCCGCCTCCGGCCGGCCCAGGTCCCGGTAGCAGTGCGCCAACTCGTCGGCGAGATAGGCCTCGTCGAAGTGCGCGATCCACACCGGGTCGTCCCCGCGGTCCGTCCCGGCGGACTCCAGCGCGCTCACCGCCCGGCCCGCGGACAGCTCGGCCGCCCGCACATCGCCCATCAGCGCGTGCCCGCGCGCCTCCGCCGCGTGGAACATCGCCTCCGCGCGCGGTGTCACGCGACCCCGCGCTCCCTCCTGCGCCGCCCGCGCCAACTGCGCGATCTCACGCGGGTTTCCGAGCTGTGCGGCCAGGTGGCTCATGGAGGCGGCGAGCACATAGCCGCCGTAACCGCGGTCCCCGGCCGCCTGGGCGAGCCGCAGCGCCTGGATGTAGTACCGCTGGGCCAGGCCGGGTTGACCGGTGTCCACGGCCATGTAGCCGGCGAGTTCCGTCAACCGCGACACGGCGGCGAACAGATCGCGGCCCACCGCCTCCCGGTACGACCCCGCCAGCAGCCCCGAGACCACGCTGTTGAGGTAGTGCACCACCACCGGGCGCACATGCCCGCTGCCGTAGGTGTGGTCCAGGTCGACCAGGGCCTGCGTCATGGCCCGCACGGCCGCCACGTCGGACTGGCCCACCCGGGGCCCGGCCGAGCGCGCGACCTGCCCGTCCGGTGCGGTGATCAGCCAGTCGCGGCTCGGCTCGACCAGCGCGGAGGCGGCGACGGAGGAGCCGGACAGGAAGTCCCGCCGGCCCACGTCGCTGCGCCACAGCTCGCAGACCTGCTCGATGGCCCCCAGTACCGTCGGCGAGAACTGGAGACCCACTCCCGAGGCGAGGTTCTTGCCGTCGGCCATGCCGATCTCGTCGATCGTGACCGTACGGCCGAGCTTGCGGCCCAGCGCCTCCGCGATGATCGCCGGGGCCCGCCCGCGTGGCTGCTGTCCGCGCAGCCAGCGCGCCACGGACGTCTTGTCGTAGCGAAGGTCGAGGCCGTGCTCGGCGCCGCACATGTTGACCCGGCGGGCCAGTCCGGCGTTCGAGCAGCCCGCTTCCTGGATGAGCGCCTGCAGCCGTTCGTTCGGCTGCCGCGCGACGAGAGGCCTTGCGGCCATGGCGTTAACCCCCTGCCTTCGTGGCGGCTCGCCCCTTCGGCTCACTCGCCGTGTGGCTCCGGTGCCCTGCCCGTGCACCGACGTTGACGTGTTCCGCACGGCCGGACCCGTCCGCGTCCCGGCGGAGGGTCCGGCCGTGAAGATCAATGCCCCACCGGGATAACGAAAATGCGGGACATGCGAAGATTGCCGGGGTAAAGGCGGATACCCCCGCACAGAGGATTACCCAGCGCCTGCCGACGATCCTCCCGCGCGCCCCCACACATGCATCCATGCGCCCCGGGCGCGGAATCGATGCTCCCCTCCCGCGCGGAACCCTGCCGGGAGACTCCCGCACCACCCGTAACTCCAGGTGGGCGCGGGAGTTGAGTGGGGCGTGGAAGAGACGATCCCGGGCACGCACGCCGCACAGATTGCCGGTCAGATCCCCAAGCAGCGCGGGGACTCGCTGCTGGAGACCGCCGTTCGCTATGCCGAGGAGCGCCACTGGGACGTGTTCCCCGGCACCTGGCTGGAGGCCGTGGACGGGGTGCAGCGCTGTTCCTGCGGCGACCCGGCGTGCGCCGCGCCCGGCGCGCACCCGGCGCGCGAGGACTGGGCGACCCAGGCGACCGGCAGCGCCACCGTGGCCCGCCGGATGTGGCAGAAGCGGCCGACCGCCTCGATCCTGCTCCCCACGGGCCGTACGTTCGAAGCGATCTGCGTCCCGGAGACGGCCGGGTTCCTCGCGCTGGCCCGTATGGAGCGGATGGAGCTGACCCTCGGGCCGGTGACACTGACCCCGGAGCGGCGGATGCAGTTCTTCGTGCTGCCGGGGGCCTGCGCGAAGCTGCCGGACCTGCTGCGCAAACTGGGCTGGACGCCGGGGGCCCTGGACCTGATCGCGCTGGGCGAGGGCGCGTACGTGGCCGCTCCGCCCACGCGGTACGGGTCGCGGGGTGCCGTGCAGTGGGCCTGCCGGCCGACCTTGGCGAACCGGTGGCTGCCGGACGCGGAGGAGCTGATCTCGGCGCTGGCCTACGCGTGCGGCAGGGACCGGTAGGGCGCCGGCGGTGGGGACGGGACGGTGGACACGCTGATGGCGATGGGCACATTGGTGGAGATGGGCACGCTGATGGCGGTGGACGCGCCGAGGGCCGTGGCGCACCGTAGGCCGTAGCCGCACCGGGCTCCCTCGTAGGGTTCACCTGACGGAGGGAGCAGCAGTGGTGAGTAACAGTGCCGTACGTGTCCAAGGGCTCTGGAAGCGGTTCGGGCAGCAGGTCGCCGTCGCCGGGATCGATCTGGAGCTGCCCGCCGGGAAGTTCATCGGCCTGGTGGGGCCCAACGGGGCCGGCAAGACCACCACGCTGTCCATGGTGACCGGGCTGCTGCGGCCCGATCAGGGAACCGTCGAGGTCGTCGGGCACGACGTGTGGCGGGACCCGGTGGCGGTGAAGGCGCGGATCGGGGTGCTGCCCGAGGGACTCCGGCTCTTCGAGCGGCTGTCGGGCCGGGAACTGCTGTCGTACTCCGGGCGGCTGCGCGGACTGCCCGGGGCCGAGGTGGACCGCCGGGCCACCCAACTGCTCGACGTGCTCGACCTGTCCGGCGCCCAGCACAAACTCGTCGTCGACTACTCGACCGGCATGCGCAAGAAGACCGGGCTCGCCTGCGCGCTCCTCCACAACCCCGAAGTCCTCTTCCTCGACGAGCCGTTCGAGGGCGTCGACCCGGTGTCCGCGCAGACCATCCGGGGCGTCCTGGAGCGGTACACCGCCTCCGGCGCGACCGTCGTGTTCTCCTCGCACGTCATGGAGCTGGTCGAGTCCCTGTGCGACTGGGTGGCCGTCATGGCCGCGGGCCGCATCCGCGCCCACGGCCCCCTCGCCGAGGTGCGCGGCCAGGCCCCCAGCCTTCAGCAGGCGTTCCTCGAACTCGTCGGCGCGCAGGGCCGACAAGCCGGTTCCGACCTCGACTGGCTGGGCGGAGGCACCCGATGAGCACCGCCGCGAACACCGCCCCGCCGAGCGCCGCCGACGGCTCGATCACCCCCGTCGTCGTCCGGCTGAAGCTGTCGCTGCTGCGCGGCGGGCTGCGGCGGTCCGGCGGCCGGCGCGCCGCGTACATCGCGTCGGCCGTCGTCGCGCTGCTGTTCGCCGTGTCCCAGCTGCTCGGCATGATCCTGCTGCGCGGGCACGCGCACATCGCCTCCGTGGCCGTGCTGGGCACGGCCGTACTGGCCCTGGGGTGGGCGGTGATGCCGCTGTTCTTCCCCAGTGGCGACGAGACCCTGGACCCCACCCGTCTGGTGATGCTGCCGCTGCGCCCGCAGCCGCTCGTCCGGGCGCTGCTGGCGGCCTCCCTGGTCGGCATCGGGCCGCTGTTCACGGTGCTGCTGCTGGCGGGCTGCGTGGTGGCGGTGGCGCGCGGGGCGGCGGCGTACGCCGTCGCGGTCGTCGCCCTGCTGCTCGCCCTGTTGGTGTGCGTGGCCCTCGCCCGCGCCGTGGCCGCCGCCAACACCCGGCTGCTGACCAGCCGCAAGGGCCGGGATCTCGCGGTGCTCAGCGGACTGGTCATCGCCATCGGCGCGCAGCTGGTCAACTTCGGCATGCAGCGCCTGGGTTCGTCGGGGCTCGGCCGGCTCGACCCGGTGGCGGACGTGGTCCGCTGGGTGCCGCCCGCGTCGGCGGTGGGCGCGGTGGACTCGGTGAGCGACGGCTCGTACGGCGTCGCGGCGGCCCAGCTCGCACTGACCGCGGCCGCCCTCGCCGCCCTCCTGACGGTGTGGGCACGCACCCTGACCCGCCTGATGACCTCCCCCGACGCCTCCACGCTCCAGCCCGCCGACACCGCAGCCCGCGACCGGTCCCGCACCGGTGGACTGACCCGGCTGCTGCCCTCCGGCCGCACCGGCACCGTCATGGAGCGCAGCCTGCGCTACGTCTGGCGCGACCCGAAGACCAAGGCGGCCTGGGTGACCTCGCTGGCCATCGGCCTGATCGTGCCGGTGTTCAACGCCCTCCAGGGCACCGGGTCGCTCTACTTCGCCTGCTTCGCCGCCGGGATGCTCGGCATCCAGATGTACAACCAGTTCGGGCAGGACACCTCCGCGTTCTGGATGGTCGCGCTGACGATCTCCACGCCGCGCGACGCCTATCTCGAACTGCGCGGACGGGCGCTGGCCCTGCTGGTGGTGACCCTCCCCTACGCCACCCTGGTCACCGTGGTGACGACGGCACTGCTCGGCGACTGGCCACGGCTGCCCGAGGTGCTCGGCCTGTCCTTCTCCCTGCTCGGTGCGATGCTGGCGACCGGCGCGTGGACCTCGGCGCGCTTCCCGTACTCCATCCCCCAGGAGGGGCACAAGAACGTGGCCCCCGGCCAGGCGGGCCTCGCCTGGATCGCCATCGCCGGCGGCATGGTCTCGGCGGCCCTGCTGTCCTCCCCCGTCATCGCCCTGGCCATCTGGGCGAACGTCAGCGCGACCGGCGACACCTGGAGCTGGCTCCTGCTCCCGGCGGGCGCGGCGTACGGCGCCGCGATCACCTTCGCGGGCCTACGGCTCGCGGCCCCCCGCACGGCGGCCCGGCTACCGGAGATCCTGACCTCGGTGAGCAAGGAGTGAGCCGGGCACGAGGGTGCGTGATCCCTGCCGTCCCCTGCTGTTCCCCGCATGACGGAGCGACGGGCGATTCTCAGCGGTTCGGTGTCCGAGGAGCGGATCGGGTACGCGCGGGCCGTGGTGGACGGGGAGTGGGTGCACGTCTCCGGGACGACCGGGTACGACTACGCGACGATGACGATCTCCGAGGACGTGGTGGAGCAGGCCGAGCAGTGTCTGCGGAACATCGGGGCCGCCCTGAAGGCGGCGGGGTGCGGGTTCGAGGACGTGGTGCGGGTGCGGTATCTGCTGCCCGTGCGGGAGGACTTCGAGCCGTGCTGGCCGGTGCTGCGGCGGGTGTTCGGCGAGGTGCGGCCGACGGCGACGATGGTGCGCGGGCCGGCCGACGCGGGGATGAAGATCGAGACAGAGGTGTACGCGCGGCGGCGGGCCGCCTGACCTCTCACGGTCGCCTCTTCCGCGCTCACGGCCGCCCGCTCCGGCCTGCCACGGTCACTCCTTCTCCAGCAGCCCCGCCAGGTCCAGGGCCGTCGCGATGCGTACGGCCACGTCTTCGGCGTAGGCCGCGTCGGAGCGTTCGAAGGGGCTGCGGCCGGAGCAGCGCAGGAACGTGACGACGCCCAGGGTGCGGCCGCGGCTGCGCAGTACGGCGCACAGCGCGTGCACGGTGTCGGCGGGCCACTGGCGGGCCTGGGCCCAGGCGCGGGCCTGGTCGGCCGGGACCGTGCCGACGGTGGCGCGGACGGCGCCGGTCCGTTCGATGCACTGCAGGGCGGGGTGTCCCTCGCCGTAGCGGACGGGCAGTCCGGCCCGGCCGGTGAGCAGGCTGGGGCCGGGGCCGTCGGAGGGGGTGGCGGCGACGCGTACCAGCCGCAGCGGGGTGGTGGGCTCGCCGTCCTCGGGGGCGGTACCGCCGGCCACCCGGTCGACGAGGGCGTGGTCGGCGAAGCCGGCGAGGGCGAAGTCGAGGTGGACGGTCGCGGCCTCCGCCGGGTCTTCGCACTCGGCGGCGGCGCGGGCGGCCCGGTGCAGCTGGTTGGTGCGGAACCGCAGCAGCGAGGCTTCCTGCTCGCCCTGTTTGGCTTCGGTGACGTCGACGAAGAGCCAGGCGACGCCGAGTGGCACGGGTTCCTCGGCCAGCGGTGAGGCGAGCCGGACGAATCCGCTGCGCCAGCAGCGCCGCCGGTCGCCCTCCGACGCGCGCACGCTCACCCAGATCTCGGCGGGTGCGGGCGGTGCGCCTTCCGCCAGGACGTGGGTGAGCGCGCTCTCGAGTTCTTCCACGCCCTGGGCGAGCAGTTCGCCGAGGGGGCGCCCGAGCGCGGCGGTGCGGCCGGTGCCGAGGGCCCGGGCGGCGTGGGCGTTGACGACGGCGGGCCGCAGGTCGGCGTCGACGAGGACGACGCCCCAGGACGCGTCCTCGAACAGGGCTTCGCTGAGCGCGATGGACCGCTCCAGGTCGATCTGTGCGTGCACCTCGCTGAAGGCGCAGTACAGGCCGGCCGGTTTGCCGTCGGGTCCGCGTACGGCCGCGGACTGGGTGCGTACGAGGACGCGGCCGCCGTCCTTGGTGAGGAGGGCGAACTCGTGGACCTGGCGTCCGCGTGCGTGCATGGCGGACATCAGCCGCCGTTCGACCTCCTCGGCGTCCGCGCTGCGTACGGCCCAGCCGGCGAAGCCGTGCCGGCCGACCGCCTCGGCGGCCGTCCAGCCGAGGATGCGTTCGGCCTCGCGGTTCCAGTGGGTGACGACGCCGCCCGCGTCGAAGGCGCAGAGGGCGGCGTCCATGCCGTCGAGCAGGGCGGCGAGCAGGTCGGAGCCGTCGGGACCGCCAGGGCCACCGGGGTGGTCGGGGCCGTCGAGGGCCCTCGGACCGTCCCGTTCCGGCTCGGGCTCGTCCGGCCCGAGCTCGTCGGTGGTCCCTCTACGCCGGGAAGCACTCACCTGGACCCCCTGCAGGCTGCGTCCGCACACACGGCGCGTCGGTTCACTCACTGGCCTTCGTTCACTGGCCCTCATTCAACTTGAACGTGACGCAGAGCACATCGGGTTCCCGCAATATTGAAGGAATCGTTGTACGCGGAAAATCCCCGTGGACCTGGAGCGAACCCGAGAAGAACACGGGGGCCACGCGCCGGCCGCCGTCAGCCGCAGGGTCAGCCAGAGGCCGGCCTCGTCCGGGAGTACGTACCGCTCGGTCTCGGTGAAGCCGCTCCAGCCGGTTACGGCCGCTGCGTTCGCCCACCTCGTCGAGGGTCCTGGCGGCGGGCGGCACGATCACGTCGTGCACCACGCGCGCGTGGGGGCGGTCCCGGGGCACGCGCGCGTGGGCCCGCGGTCGTCAGCGCCGGTAGAAGATCCGGTCCGCGTACTGCTCGAAGACCTTGCCGTTCCACTCGTGGCCGCCGTCGACGTTGCCGGAGCGCAGCAGCGGGGGCTCGATGCCTCGGTCGGCCAGGACTCCGGCGGTGGTGGCCATGACCGCCTGGAGAAGGGCCGAGGTGACGACCGTGGAGGCCGGGGCGAAGGGCGCGGGGACGGTGTCGAGGGTGAGTTCGGCGTCGCCGACGGCGATCTTGGAGTCCAGGACGACGTCGCAGTGGTCCTTCAGATACGTCCCCGACACGTGGCGGGACGTGGTCCGGGTGGCGTACGCCACCGATGTCACTCCGATGACCTTCACGCCCAGGGCGCGGGCGTTCATGGCCATCTCGACGGGGAGGGCGTTGCGGCCGGACAGGGAGACGATCACCAGGGCGTCGCCGGAGCGGATGGGGGAGCTGTCCAGGACGGCGGTGGCGAGGCCGTCGACGCGTTCGAGGGCGGAGCCCAGGGTGGCGGGCATGACGTCGACGCCGACGGCGCCGGGGACGGCGAGGAGGTTCATCAGGGCGAGGCCGCCGGCCCGGTAGACGACGTCCTGGGCGGCGAGGGAGGAGTGTCCGGCGCCGAAGGCGAACAGACGGCCGCCGTCGGCCACGGTGTCGGCGAGCAGGGTGCCGGCGGCCGTGACGGACTCGGCCTCCTCGTCACGGACCCGCTGGAGCAGGCCGATGGCCGCGTCGAAGAACTGGCCGGCCAACGTGCGGTCGCTCATGCGGGGTCCCTCCGGATGCCTGTGGATGCTGTGGATGCCGTGAATGCCATGGATGACTGTGCGGATGTCTGCGGGGCGTGTGCCCATGCCCGTGTGCCGCGGATCACGGTGAGGTCTGGACCAGAGTCCTGTCAACACGGCCGGGCACGGCGCCGGGTGTGTCCCCGGCCGCCGCGGCCGTCCGGGACCGCCGTCGGCGACGCGGGGTTCCGTCGGCACGCCCCGGTTGTCAGTGGTATGCGTCAGAATTGAGTTCAGGGCCAGCGCACGCGCCTGGGAGCCGCCGAGCTTCCGGCAGAGGTAATCGAGGGGCACGTATGTCCGGACTGATCGACACCACGGAGATGTATCTCCGCACCATCCTCGAACTGGAGGAGGAAGGCGTCGTCCCGATGCGCGCCCGGATCGCCGAGCGGCTGGACCAGAGCGGGCCGACGGTGAGCCAGACGGTCGCGCGCATGGAGCGCGACGGCCTGGTCTCGGTCGCTCCGGACCGGCACCTGGAGTTCACGGACGAGGGCCGCCGGCTGGCCACGCGCGTGATGCGCAAGCACCGGCTCGCGGAGTGTCTGCTGGTCGACGTGATCGGCCTGGAGTGGGAGCAGGTGCACGCCGAGGCCTGCCGTTGGGAGCACGTGATGAGCGAGGCCGTCGAGCGCCGGGTGCTGGAGCTGCTGCGGCACCCGACCGAGTCGCCGTACGGCAACCCGATCCCGGGCCTGGAGGAGCTGGGCGAGAAGGACCACGCCGATCCGTTCCTGGACGAGGGCATGGTGTCGCTGGCCGACCTCGACCCGGGCTCCGACGGCAAGACGGTCGTCGTCCGCCGGATCGGCGAGCCCATCCAGACGGACGCGCAGCTGATGTACACGCTGCGCCGTGCGGGCGTGCAGCCCGGCTCCGTGGTGAGCGTCACGGAGTCGGCGGGCGGCGTGCTGGTCGGCAGCGGCGGCGAGGCCGCCGAGCTGGAGGCGGAGGTCGCGTCCCACGTCTTCGTCGCCAAGCGCTGACCGCTGGTTCCTGGCGCCCCTGTCCGTGGCGGATTCCAGCGCGTCGAAGCGCAGCGCGCGGGCGCCCGGCGTGCGAGGCTGTCGCGAGAGGCATATGACTCGTGGGGGTGGGGGAGGATGTGCCGAAGACGTGTGGAGGGCCCCGGCGCCGTGTGGTGGCGCCGGGGCCTGTCCTCCCCTGTAGCGACCCGGAGCCCCGAGCTCTCAGGGTCGTTCCCCGCGGACCCCTTTTCCCCGAGTGGTCCGCCTCCCGTTGAAGATCTCCCCCCGGTGGCGGCGATCATGCGTTGCGGGGGGTCACTCGAACGAGGGGTGTTGACGGCAGGAACGGTGTTTTCGAATAGGCATTCGATAACCTGTGCGTGATGGGCCGCCGGGGGCCCGCGCTACGGGAATGGGCAGCGAGTCAGGGGGGTGCCAGGGGCAATGGCGCGGCGCATCGATGTGACCGGGGCAGGCGGCGTACGGCTCGCCGCCTGGGAGTTCGCGGAACCCCGGAAGACAGCACCGGGCGGCTCGGCGCCGGACAGCACCGCACCACGTACCTTCGTACCGTCCCAGGCGGTACCTCAGGAACCGCGCGAACCACACGAACCGCACGAGCCCCACGAACCGCACGCCGGCCACGAGGCCGAACTGCGCCCGCCCACCGGCGTGCTCTTACTCCACGGCCTGATGGGCCGCGCCTCTCACTGGGCCGCCACCGCCCGCTGGCTCTCCGAGCGGCACCGGGCCGTCGCCCTCGACCAGCGCGGCCACGGCCAGAGCGAGAAACCCCCGCAGGCCGCCTACACCCGCGACGCCTACGTCGAGGACGCCGAGGCCGCCGTGGAACAGCTCGGCCTCGGCCCGGCCGTTCTCATCGGGCACGCCATGGGCGCCCTGACCGCCTGGCAGCTCGCCGCCAAACGCCCCGACCTCGTGCGCGGACTGATCATCTGCGACATGCGGGCCTCCGCCCTCGGCGCGGCCTCCCAGCGCGAGTGGGAGGACTGGTTCAAGTCCTGGCCCCTGCCCTTCGCCACCCTCGCCGACGTCCGCAAGTGGTTCGGCGAGGACGACCCCTGGGTGGAGCGCCCGAACCCGGCCCGCGGCGAGTTCTACGCCGAGGTCATGCACGAGCGACCCGACGGCTGGCGCCCCGTCTTCGAACCCGACCAGATGCTCACCTCCCGCGAGACCTGGGTCTACGACGCCCACTGGGAGGAACTGGCCCAGGTCCGGTGCCCCGCCCTCGTCGTACGCGGCCTCGACGGCGAACTCGGCCGCGCCGAGGCCCAGGAGATGGTGCGCGTCCTCCCCCACGGCCAGTACGCGGAAGTCGCCGACGCCGGCCACCTCGTCCACTACGACCAGCCGGACGCCTGGCGCACGGCGATCACTCCGTTCCTGGAAGCGGTCCTGACGGGATGAACACCGAGCAACATCACGAAAAAACAGGTTGATCGGCCCCCGATCGCTTCCTAAGGTGTGGGGTACACGAGAAGGGAGGTGGTTCGGCAGATGTATGAGAACCGGACGCGTGAGGTGGCTGCGGGCTAGCGGCCCGTCACCCCACCCAGTGCGGTGCCGGACCAGCGCGTGAGAGACGCGTGCAGCCGGCCCAATCCCAAGCAGTCACCCGACCCGCGAGCTGCCGGTACGTCCGGCCGGCTTCCCCGTCGTCAGGCGGGGGGACCCAGCTCGCGGGTCGTCTGCGTGCGCGGGCCTCTCGAAGACCCCCTCAGGGGCTCAGGCGTTCCACGTGCCAGGTGCCGTCCGGTCGGGTGGTGTAGCGGAGGCGGTCGTGGAGGCGGTTCTCACGGCCCTGCCAGAACTCGACCGTGTGGGGGACGACGCGGAAGCCGCCCCACTGGGGTGGGACGGGGACCTGTTCGCCCTCGGGGTAGCGGGCGGCGAGTTCGGCGTACTGCGTGTCGACGATGTCGCGGGTGGTGATCACCGTGGACTGGGCGCTGGCCCAGGCGCCGAGCTGGGAGCCGTGGGGGCGGGTGCGGAAGTAGGCGGCGGTCTCGTCGCGGCCGGTGCGGTGGGCGGTGCCCTGGACGATGACCTGGCGGGCCATGGGGTGCCAGGGGAAGAGCAGGGAGACGTGGGGGTTCTCGGCGAGGTCGCGGGCCTTGCGGGAGCCGTAGTTGGTGTAGAAGACGAAGCCGTGCTCGTCGAAGGCCTTCAGCAGGACCGTGCGGGAGCTGGGGCGGCCCTGGGCGTCGGCGGTGGAGACGACCATGGCGTTGGGTTCGAACAGGTGGGCCTCGGCGGCGGCCTGCTGGAACCAGTGGGCGAACTGTTCCACCGGTGTGTCGGCCAGGTCGGCCTCGTACAGGCCTTCGGCCCGGTAGTGCATGCGCATGGCGGCGAGGTCGAAGGGCGCGGTTTCTCCGGCTTCTTGGTCGGTCACGCGGTCATCTTGCCGTATCGGTGGCGTCCGTCCGGCGGGGGTGTCCTTCGTCACTGCTTGGCACTGAGTGCCGGACGGTCTCCCCTTCCGTGGCACCCGGGGTTATCGTGCTGGTGCCGTGCCGGTTGGGTGAGCCGCGACCGCACGGGGCATGACAGGGGTACCGTCCCGGACCGCGAGTCGGTGGACACGACCGCGGATCCGTACGGGCGGCAGTGCCCGAGGAGCCTGAGGAAGTCCGAGGGAGTCCGAGGAGTCCGGCGGAGTTCGGTGAGCCGTCCGGACCCCGCGGTCGCCCCTTCTGAAAACCGCCTGCTGCTGACATCTCCGACATCCGACACCTGGTCGTCGTTCCCCCGTCGCACCATCTGTCGCACAGACCACGAGGAGCCGCCTGATGTCCGACTTCGTACCCGGGCTCGAGGGAGTCATCGCGTTCGAGACGGAGATCGCCGAACCGGACAAGGAGGGCGGCGCCCTCCGGTACCGGGGCGTCGACATCGAGGATCTCGTCGGTCATGTCTCGTTCGGCAATGTGTGGGGGCTGCTCGTCGACGGCGCCTTCAACCCCGGTCTGCCGCCGGCCGAGCCGTTCCCGATCCCGGTGCACTCGGGTGACATCCGCGTGGACGTGCAGTCGGCGCTGGCGATGCTCGCCCCGGTGTGGGGGCTGAAACCGCTGCTGGACATCGATGCCGAGCAGGCCCGGGAGGATCTGGCGCGGGCGGCGGTGATGGCGTTGTCGTACGTCGCCCAGTCGGCCCGCGGGCAGGGTCTGCCGATGGTGCCGCAGCGGGAGATCGACAAGGCGAGCACCATCACCGAGCGGTTCATGATCCGCTGGCGGGGTGAGCCGGATCCCAAGCATGTGGCGGCCGTGGACGCGTACTGGTCGTCCGCTGCCGAGCACGGCATGAACGCGTCCACGTTCACGGCCCGGGTCATCGCGTCCACGGGTGCGGACGTGGCGGCCGCCCTGTCGGGTGCGGTGGGTGCGATGTCCGGTCCGCTGCACGGTGGTGCGCCGTCCCGGGTGCTCGGCATGATCGAGGAGATCGAGCGGACGGGGGATGCCGAGGGGTATGTGCGGCGGGCGCTGGACCGTGGTGAGCGGCTGATGGGCTTCGGTCACCGGGTGTACCGGGCGGAGGACCCGCGTGCGCGGGTGCTGCGTCGTACCGCGCGGGAGCTGGGTGCTCCGCGGTTCGAGGTCGCCGAGGCGCTGGAGAAGGCGGCTCTGGAGGAGCTGCACAATCGTCGCCCGGACCGGGTGCTGGCCACGAACGTGGAGTTCTGGGCGGCGATCATGCTGGACTTCGCGCAGGTTCCGGCGCACATGTTCACGTCGATGTTCACCTGTGCGCGTACGGCGGGCTGGTCGGCGCACATCCTGGAGCAGAAGCGCACCGGCCGTCTGGTGCGTCCTTCCGCCCGCTACATCGGTCCGGGTCCGCGCAGCCCGCGTGAGATCGCTGGGTACGACGAGATCGCGCACTGACGGGAGCGTGTGCTGACGGGACCGGGTGCGGAGGCTCCGGCGGCGTGCGGGTCCGGTCCCGTGCGCCGTTCTCCCGTGCGCCGTTCTCCCGTGTGCCGTCCTCGCGTGCGTCTTCCGGCTCAGGCCAGGGCCTGGTCCAGTAGTGCCGCCCACTGGGTGACGACGCGTTCGCGGCGGGCGGTGTCGTCGGTGAGGAGGTTGGCCAGGCCCAGGCCGCGGGCCATGTCGAGGAAGCCCTGGACGGTTTCGCGGGCGCCGGGGCGGGATTCGTCGGCGCCGAGCAGTTCCACGGCGATGCGGTGGGTCTCGCGGCCGACGCGGGCTTCCAGTTCGGTGACGCGGGCGCGGAGCTGGTCCTCGTTGGAGGCGGCGACCCACAGGTGGAGGGCGGCGCGGAAGAGGGGGCCGGTGTAGAGGTCGACGAGGGCGCGCACGACGGCGCGCCGGTCGCCGGACGCGCCGCCGGGGAAGAGGGCGCGTGTGGCGGTGGAGCGTTCCTCGGCGACGTATTCGACGGCGGCGGTGAAGAGGTCCTCGCGGGTGGGGAAGTGGTGTTGTGCGGCGCCGCGGGAGACTCCCGCGCGTTCGGCGACGGCGGACACCGTGGAGCCCGCCCAGCCGTGTTCGGCGAGGCAGGCCACGGCGGCCTGGAGGAGTCGCTGCCGGGTGGCCCGGCTGCGGTCCTGTTTGGGTACGCGGTCGCGTTCCGCCGTACTCACACCACCCATGCCGCATCCCGTCTTTCCAGGAAGGCCGTCATCCCCTCCCGGGCCTGGGGGGAGGTGAACAGCCGGGCCGAGAGCGCGGTCAGGTCGGCCGCGTCCCGGTCGAACGTCTCCAGCACCCTAGCCGTGAGCAGCCGTTTCGTCTCGGTCAGGGCTTGGGGGGAGGAGCGGCGCAGGCCGTCGAGGATGGGGGTGAGGGCGTCGTCGACGTCGTCCGCGGCCGTGGTGAGCAGGCCGATGCGTGCGGCTTCGGACGCGTCGAGGCGTTCGCCGGTGAGGTAGTAGCGGGCCAGGGCGCGGGGGTCGGTGCGCGGGAGGACGGGCAGGGAGATCACGGCCGGCGCGACGCCGATGCGTACCTCGGTGAAGGCGAAGGTGGCCGTGGTGGCGGCGGCGGCGATGTCGCAGGCGGTGAGGAGGCCGAGGCCGCCGGCGCGAACGTGTCCGGTGACGCGGGCGATGACGGGCTTGGGCAGTTCGACGATCTGCCGCAGGAGTCCCACCAGTGCGTCCGGGTGGGGTGGGTCGCGCAGGTCGGCTCCGGCGCTGAAGGTGGTGCCGGTGTGGGTGAGGACCACGGCGCGTACATCGGGGTCCTTGCCGCAGTCGGTGACGGCGTCGGCGAGGTCGGAGACGAGGGCGGCGGAGAGGGCGTTGCGGGTGTCGGTGGCGTCGAGGCTGAGGGTTTCGACGGCACGCGCGCGTGTACGGCTGATCAGGGTCACTGCAGCTCCCTGGGTTCGCGGCGCGGGATCCGGGTCACGGCGGTCACGGCAGTTCCCTGAGTTCGCGGCGCAGGATCTTGCCGGAGGCGGCGCGGGGGACGGTGTCGATGAAGGTGACCCGGCGTATGCGTTTGTAGGGGGCGACGCGTTCGGCGACGTACAGCATGATCTCGTTCTCGTCGAGGCCGTCGGCGGTGGGCCCGCGGACGACGAAGGCGTGCGGGATCTCGTTGCCGTCCTCGTTGTAGGCGCCGATGACGGCGGCGTCGGCGATGCCGGGGTGGGTGAGCAGCTGGGCTTCGAGTTCGGCGGGGGCCACCTGGAAGCCCTTGTACTTGATGAGTTCCTTGACGCGGTCGACGACGAAGAGCCAGCCGTCCTCGTCGATGTGTCCGACGTCTCCGGTGTGCAGCCAGCCGTCGGTGTCGATCAGCTGGGCGGTGGCGTCGGGGCGGCCGAGGTAGCCCTTCATGATCTGGGGGCCGCGGATCAGGATCTCGCCGGGTTCGCCGGTGCCGAGGTCCTTGTCGGGGTCGTCGAGGGACACGATCCGCATCTCGGTGCCTGCGATGAGTCTGCCGACGGTGCCGGCGGGGGCGTCGTGCAGCCGGTCGAGGGGGACGACGTGGGTGCCCGGGGACAGCTCCGTCATGCCGTAGGCCTGGCCGATGGGGGGCAGGTGGAGCCGCTCGGAGCAGGCGCGCGCGAGGGCGGCGTCGAGCGGGGCGGCGGCGCTGATGACGTAGGTGAGGCAGGACAGGTCGTAGCGGGCGACCGCGGGGTGTTTGGCGAGGGCGAGGACGATCGGCGGGGCGACGTAGAGGCCGGTGATGCGGTGGGTCTCGATGGCGGCGAGGAAGGTCTCCAGGTCGAAGCGGGGCAGGACGACGACGGTGGCGCCCCTGCGCAGGGGGGCGTTCATCAGGGCGGTGAGGCCGTAGATGTGGAAGAACGGCAGAACGGCGAGGATGCGGTCGCCGGGGCCGGTGGTGACGGCCGGTTCGAGCTGGGCGAGGTTGGTGGCGATCTGCCGGTGGGTGAGCATGACGCCTTTGGGGGTGCCGGTGGTGCCGGAGGAGTACGGCAGTGCGGCGATGTCCTCGGCGGGGTCGAGGTCGATGTGCGGTTCGGGTGCGGTGGAGCCGAGCATGTCGATGAGCGACCGGTGTCCGGGGGCGCTGTCGCAGACGAGGATCTGCCGTATGCCGCCGGCGAGTTCGGCGGCGCGGCGGGCGGAGTCCAGCAGCGGGGAGACGGTGATGATCCAGCGGGCCGCGCTGTCTCGCAGTTGTTTGGCGAACTCCTCGGGGGTGGCGAGCGGGTGCACGGTGGTGACGGAGGCGCCCGCACGGGTGGCCGCGTAGAAGGCGGTCGGGAAGGCGATCGTGTTGGGGCTGTGCAGGGCGAGGACGTCGCCCTTGCGGACGCCGGTGGCGGCGAGCGCGGCGGCCAGGCGCCGGTGGAGCCGGTCCAGCTGCTCGTACGTGAGGGTGGTGCCGTCCGTGCCGTCGATGAGTGCGGGATGGTCGCCGAAGTCGGCGGCGCGGCCCAGGACGGCGTCGTGGATGGGGAGGTCGACGGGGGTGACGTCTGCGTACTCGCTGCGGAACACGGTTCCTCCAAGCGGCTGCTGCTCAGTACGACTTGGGCAGACCGAGGGTCTGGTGGGAGATGTAGTTGAGAATCATCTCCCGGCTCACCGGGGCGATACGAGACACGCGTGCGGCCGTTATCAGTGAGGCGAGCCCGAACTCGCGCGTGAGTCCGTTGCCGCCGAGGGTGTGCACGGCCTGGTCGACGGCCTTCACGCAGGCCTCCCCGGCCGCGTACTTGGCCATGTTGGCGGCCTCGCCGGCACCGATGTCGTCGCCGGTGTCGTAGAGGTGGGCCGCTTTCTGCGTCATCAGCCGGGCGAGTTCGAGGTCGATGTGGGCCTGGGCGAGGGGGTGGGCGATGGCCTGGTGGGCTCCGATGGGGGCCTTCCAGACGGTGCGGTCGCGGGCGTATTCGACGGCCTTGGCCAGTGCGTAGCGGCCCATGCCGATCGCGAAGGCGGCGGTCATGATCCGTTCGGGGTTGAGCCCGGCGAACAGCTGGAGGAGGCCCGCGTCCTCGTCGCCGACGAGCGCGTCCGCGGGGAGCCGTACGTCGTCCAGGACGAGCTCGAACTGCTTTTCGGCGGCGCGCAGTTCCATGTCGATGGGCCGCTTCTGGAAGCCGTCGGCGTCGGTCGGGACGATGAACAGGCAGGGCTTGAGCCGGCCGGTACGGGCGTCCTCGGTGCGGCCGACGATCAGTACGGCGTCGGCGATGTCGACACCGGAGATGAAGACCTTGCGGCCGGTGAGCAGCCAGTCGGCGCCGTCGCGGCGGGCGGTGGTGGTGATGCGGTGGGAGTTGGAGCCGGCGTCGGGTTCGGTGATGCCGAAGGCCATGAGGCGGGTGCCGTCGGCGAGTCCGGGGAGCCACTGCTGCTTCTGGGTCTCGGTGCCGAAGCGGGAGATCACGGTGCCGCAGATGGCGGGCGAGACGATGAGCATGAGGAGGGGGGAGCCCGCGGCACCCAGTTCTTCGAGGACTATGGAGAGTTCGGTGATGCCGCCGCCTCCGCCTCCGTATTCCTGCGGGAGGTTGACGCCGAGGTAGCCGAGTTTGCCTGCCTCGGTCCAGAGCTCGGTGGGGGGTTTGCCGTCGGCGACGGTGCGGGTGAGGTAGTCGCGGCCGTAGCGCTTGCCGAGGGCGGCGACGGCGGATCGGAGGGCCTTGTGCTCTTCGGATTCGATGACGGCGGTCATGGGGCTCCTAGGAAGAGGCTTGTCGAGAAGGGCTTTCCCGCACTACGGCGAGGACCGTGCCCGGTTCCACCTGCTGCCCGGGCTTGACGTGCAGGGCACTGAGCGTCCCGGTGGCCGGTGCCGAGATCTGGTGCTGCATCTTCATGGCCTCCAGCCAGATCAGGGGCTGTCCGGCGTGGACGGAGGCTCCTTCCGTCAGGTCCTCGGCGACGCGTACGACCGTGCCCGGCATCGGGGCGAGCAGGGAGCCGGGGGCGGGCCGGGCGCTCGGGTCGGGGAAGCGGGGCAGGGCGGTGAGGCGGGTGGTGTTGACGTACACCTGGTCGCCGTACCGGGCGATGTCGAAGCGGCGCTGTACGCCGTCCGCTTCGAGGACGACCCGGTGCGCGTCGGCGTGTACGACCCGTACTCCGTCGGCCGCGAGTCCCTGGCGGGTGTGCCGGTAGTGGGCCTCGTGCTGCTGCCCCGCGATCAGGTAGCGCTTGGTCTGCGGCCGGGAGGGGACGTTGCGCCAGCCGCCGAAGCGGGAGCGGCCGTGGGCGTCGGCGAGGGCGGCGGCAAGAGGGGCGTACGGGTCGGGGGCCGGTGAGGTGAGGCCGGCGAGGTGACGGTCGTAGAAGCCGGTGTCCATGCGGGCCCGGGTGAACTCCTCGTGGCGCAGGGAGCGCACCAGCAGGTCGCGGTTGGTGACGGGGCCGTGGATCACGGCGGTGTCGAGCGCGCCGGCGAGTCTGCGGATCGCCTCGGCGCGCGTGGGGGCGTGGGCGACGGCCTTGGCGAGCATCGGGTCGTAGTGGACGCCGATGGTGTCGCCGTCGCCGTAGCCGGTGTCGAGGCGGATGCCGGGCGGCAGGGCGAGGCGGTGCAGGGTGCCGGTCTGCGGGGCCCAGTCGTGGGCCGGGTCCTCGGCGTACAGGCGGGCCTCGATCGCGTGGCCGTGCGCGCGTGGGGGTGTGGTGTCGAGGGTCCGGCCCTCTGCGACGCGGATCTGTTCGGCCACCAGGTCGAGGCCGAACACGGCCTCGGTGACGGGGTGTTCGACCTGGAGGCGGGTGTTCATCTCCAGGAAGTGCGCGCGGTCGCCCTCGACGAGGAACTCGACGGTGCCGGCGCCGACGTAGGAGACGGCGCGCGCGGCGCGTACGGCCAGCGTGTACAGCTCTTGTGTGAGCCGGTCGGAGAGTCCGGGCGCGGGGGCCTCCTCGATGACCTTCTGGTGGCGGCGCTGGAGGGAGCAGTCGCGGGTGCCGAGCGGCCAGACGGTGCCGTGGGCGTCGGCGAGGATCTGCACCTCGACGTGGCGGCCGCCCTCCACGTAGGGCTCGATGAACACCTCGCCGTCGCCGAAGGCGCTCGCGGCCTCGGCGCGCGCGCTCTCCAACGCGGCCGGCAGGTCCTTCAGGCGGCGCACGATCCGCATCCCGCGCCCTCCGCCGCCGGCGGCGGCCTTCACGAGCACCGGCAGGTCTGCGGTGGTGACGTCGGCCTCGTCGAGGGGTGCGAGGCCCATCAGTGCCTTGGCGCGGGTCTTGGACGCCATCGCCTCGATGGCGTCGGGTGGCGGGCCGATCCAGATCAGGCCGGCGTCGAGGACGGCGCGCGCGAAGCCGGCGTTCTCGGACAGGAAGCCGTAGCCGGGGTGCACGGCGTCGGCGTCGGCCGCGACCGCCGCCTTCACGATCAGGTCGCCGCGCAGATATGTCTCGGCGGGCGTGGCGCCCGGCAGGCGTACGGCGGCGTCGGCCACGCGCGCGTGGAGGGCGTTGGTGTCGGCGTCCGAGTGCACGGCGACGGTGCGGATGCCCGCCTCGCGGCAGGTGCGGAAGATCCGGCAGGCGATCTCGCCCCGGTTGGCGACCAGCAGTGTCTGGATCATGGACCTCACATCCGGAAGACGCCGAAGCCGCCGCGCGCGCCCTCGTAGGGGGCGGTGTGGACGGCCGAGAGACAGATGCCGAGGACGGTGCGGGTGTCGCGCGGGTCGATGACGCCGTCGTCGTACAGCCGGCCGGACAGGAACATCGGCAGTGACTCGGACTCGATCTGCTGCTCGACCATGGCGCGCAGCGCCGCGTCCGCCTCGTCGTCGTACGGCTGTCCCTTGGCCGCCGCCGACTGCCGGGCGACGATCGACAGCACGCCGGCGAGCTGCTGCGGGCCCATGACGGCGGACTTGGCGCTGGGCCAGGCGAACAGGAAGCGCGGGTCGTAGGCCCGTCCGCACATGCCGTAGTGCCCGGCGCCGTAGGAGGCGCCCATGAGGACGGAGAGGTGGGGGACGCGGGAGTTGGAGACGGCGTTGATCATCATGGCGCCGTGCTTGATGATGCCGCCCTGTTCGTATGCGCGGCCGACCATGTAGCCGGTGGTGTTGTGCAGGAACAGCAGCGGGATGTCGCGCTGGTTGGCGAGCTGGATGAACTGGGCGGCCTTCTGCGACTCCTCGCTGAACAGCACGCCCTGGGCGTTGGCGAGGATGCCGACGGGGTAGCCGTGGAGGTTCGCCCAGCCGGTGACCAGGCTGGTCCCGTACAGCGGTTTGAACTCGTCGAAGTCGGAGGCGTCGACGATGCGGGCGATCACCTCGCGCGGGTCGAAGGGGATCTTCAGATCGCCGGGAACGATGCCGAGAAGTTCCTCGTTGTCATATTTCGGGGGCTCTGCGAAGGGGGGATCGGGGTGGGCCTTGCGGTGGTTGAGGCGGGCGACGACGCGGCGGGCCTGTCTGAGGGCGTCCTGTTCGTCGACGGCGAAGTGGTCGGCCAGTCCGGACACGCGCGCGTGCATCTCGGCGCCGCCCAGCGACTCGTCGTCGCTCTCCTCGCCGGTGGCCATCTTCACCAGCGGCGGGCCGCCGAGGAACACCTTGGCCCGCTCCTTGACCATGATCACGTGGTCGGACATGCCGGGGATGTAGGCGCCGCCGGCGGTGGAGTTGCCGAAGACGACGGCGACGGTGGGGATGCCGGCCGCCGACAGCCGGGTCAGGTCCCGGAAGATGGCGCCGCCCGGGATGAAGATCTCCTTCTGGGACGGCAGATCCGCGCCGCCCGACTCCACCAGGCTGACGCAGGGCAGCCGGTTGGTGAGGGCGATGTCGTTGGCGCGCAGGGCCTTCTTCAGGCTCCACGGATTGCTGGCGCCGCCGCGCACGGTGGGGTCGTTGGCGGTGATCAGGCATTCGACGCCCTCGACGACCCCGATCCCGGTGACCAGCGAGGCACCGACGGTGTAGTCGCTGCCCCAGGCGGCGAGCGGGGACAGCTCCAGGAACGGCGTGTCGGGGTCGAGGAGCAGCTCGATGCGTTCCCGGGCGAGCAGTTTGCCGCGCCTGCGGTGCCGTTCGACGTACTTGGCGCCGCCTCCCGCGAGCGCCTTGGCGTGCTCGGCTTCGAGATCGGCGAGCCTGGCGAGCATGGCCTCGCGGTTTTCCCGGTACTCGGCGGAGCCGGCGTCCAGGGAGGAGGACAGGACAGTCACAGCAGGGCCTCCGGGATGTCCAGGTGGCGGGAGCGCAGCCACTCGCCGAGGGCCTTGGCCTGCGGGTCGAAGCGGTGCTGGGCGGCGACGCCCTCGCCGAGGAACCCCTCGACGACGAAGTTGAGGGCGCGCAGACGGGGCAGGACGTGCCGGGTGACGGGCAGCGCGCGGCTCTCGGGGATCAGCTGCCGGAACCGGTCGGCGGTCAGCTCGTGGGCGAGCCACCGCCAGGCGTCCTCCGAGCGCGCCCATACGCCGACGTTGGCGTCCCCGCCCTTGTCGCCGCTGCGCGCCCCGGCGACGAGCCCGAGCGGGGCACGCCGTGCGGGCCCGCCGGGAAGGGGATCCGGCAGCGGCGGCTCGGGTACGTCGTCGAGGGCGCGGGTGTCCTGGGGCGGCGGCACGGCGATACGGCGGCCGTCGTGGAGGACGGCCAGATGCTGCACGGCGTCCTGGGGGACGTGGGCGGTTTCGAAGACGCCGTAGGGCACGCCCTTCCCGGGCGGTGCGAGCATGTGGAAGCCGGGGTATCCGGCCAGTGCCAGCTCCACGGCGGCCCCGCTGAACACCCGTCCCACGGCTTCCGGATCCCGGTCGCGCACGACGAGGCGGAGCAGCGCGCTGGCGGTCTCCTCGGAGTCGGCGTCGGCCTTGTCGGTGCGCACCAGGTCCCAGCGCACCTCGGCCGGGGGCGGCTTGGCGGCTTGGAGGGCGTCCTCCATCTGCCGGCGCACCAGTTCGGCCTTGCGTTCGATGTCGAGCCCGGTCAGGACGAAGGTGACCTCGTTGCGGAAGCCGCCGAGGCGGTTCAGCCCGACCTTGAGGGTGGGCGGCGGGGCCTCACCGCGCACTCCCTCGACGCGCACCCGGTCGGGCCCGTCCTGGCGCAGCCGTACGGTGTCCAGCCGCGTGGTGACATCGGGCCCGGCGTACCGGGCGCCGCCCGTCTCGTACAGCAGTTGGGCGGTCACCGTGCCGGTGTCCACGACACCGCCGGTGCCGGGGTGCTTGGTGACGACGCAGGTGCCGTCGGAGTGGATCTCGGCGAGCGGGAAGCCGGGATGGCGCAGCCGTTCGAGGCCGTGGTCGGTGAAGAAGGCGTAGTTGCCGCCGGTGGCCTGCGCGCCGCACTCCAGCACGTGCCCGGCGACGACGGCGCCCGCGAGCCGGTCGTACTCCCCCGGCTGCCAGCCGAAGTGGGCGGCGGCGGGCCCGGTGACCAGGGCCGCGTCGGTGACCCGCCCGGTGACGACGATGTCGGCGCCCGCGCGCAGGCAGGCGGCGATCCCGAAGCCGCCGAGGTAGGCGTGGGCGGCGAGGGTGCCCGTGGGGGTCCCCCCTCCTTGAGCGGGGCCGGGAGCCCGGGGCGGGGTCGCGGTGAGGTCGTCGCCCTCGACGTGCGCGACCTTGACCGGTATGCCGAGTCGCCGTGCCAGTTGCCGTATGTCGTCGGCGAGTCCGGCCGGGTTGAGTCCGCCGGCGTTGGTGACGATCCGTACCCCCCGCTCGTGCGCGAGGCCGAGGCAGTCCTCCAGCTGGCGCGGGAAGGTACGGGCGTACCCGGCGGAGGGGTCCTTCAGCCGGTCCCGGCCGAGGATGAGCAGGGTGAGTTCGGCGAGGTAGTCGCCGGTGAGGACGTCGAGTTCGCCGCCGGTGAGCATCTCGCGCAGGGCGTCGAAGCGGTCGCCGTAGAAACCGGAGAAGTTGCCGATGCGCAGGACCCTCACGCCGGTTCCCCCTTCGGCGGGCGTCCGGCGCCGGGCGGGCCGGCGAAGGCCTGGGCGATGTCGAGCCAGCGGTCGGCGTCCGGGCCCGCGGCGGTCAGGGCGAGGTCGGCGCGGTGGGCGCGCTGGGTGACCAGCAGGCAGAAGTCGAGGGCGGGGCCGGTGACACGCTGCGGGGCGTCCTCGGGCCCGTAGGCCCACGTCTCGCCTGCGGGTGAGGTGAGTTCGACGCGGAACTCGGCGGCGGGCGGGGTCAGTCCGCGCACGCCGAAGGAGAAATCGCGGGTGCGTACGCCGAGGCGGGCGATGTGCCGGAGTCGGCCGGTGGGGGGACGGGCCGTGCCGAGGGCTTCGGCGACGTCCCGGCCGTGCGCCCAGGTCTCCATCAGGCGGGCGGTGGCCATGGAGGCCGTGGACATGGGCGGCCCGTACCAGGGGAAGCGGGCGCCGGGCGGTGCCTCGCGCAGCGCCCGGTCGAGCGCATCGCGGCCCTCTCGCCAACGGGCCAGCAGCTCGCCGGGCGGCAGGTGCGCGCCCTCCTCGGCGCCCTCGTCGACGAAGGTGCCGGGGGCGGCGAGGGCCTTGTCGACCAGCACCTGGAAGGCGTCCGCGTCGGTGACGGCCAGCAGCGCCGAGCGGTCGGTCCAGGCGAGGTGGGCGATCTGGTGAGCGATGGTCCAGCGGGGCGCGGAGGTCGGGCGCGTCCAGCGCTCCGGCTCCGACTCGGCCACCAGCCGGTCGAGTTCGTCGCTCTCCACACGCAGGTCGTCGATGACGGGCGTCGGGTCGGCCATGAGGGGGAGCATGGCACCGGCCCCAGAAACAATCAAGCATGCTTGCATGATTTCCCCAGGCGGTGTCTCGCCGATCGGGCCCGGCCAGGGAGCGGTGGCTGGTGCAGGGGGTACCTCCCACGCCGGACGGGCAGTGCGGGAGCGTCGCACACAGCTCGGCGAACACCTCCACCGGCACCGTGAACCGGGTATCCGGACAGGTGGGTACGGCGCAGGATCAGCGGCCCGTCGGCCGTTGGCTCGGCGTGCTCCACACTGATCCGCCCGACCGTAGCCCCACCGGACGCCGCCCGGCCGCGGCAACGGTCAGGAGGTGACCTTCCCCCGCCCCACCTGCGTGCGTACCGCGCCCATGCTCGCCGCGATGACCAGGGTGATGGCGAGGCCCTGGGCGGGGGTGAGGGACTGGCCCAGGACGAGGAAGCCGGCTGTGGCGGCGAGGGCCGGTTCCAGGCTCATCAGGACGGCGAAGGTGGAGGCGGGCAGGCGGCGCAGGGCCAGCAGTTCGAGGGTGTAGGGCAGGACGGAGGAGAGCAGCGCCACCGCCGCGCCGAGCCCGAACGTCGTCGGGTCGGCCAGCTTCGCGCCCGACTCGGCGATCCCCAGCGGCAGGAACAGCACCGCGCCGACCGTCATCGCCAGGGCCAGGCCGTCGGCCTGCGGGAAGCGCCGGCCGGTGCGGGCGCTGAAGACGATGTACGCCGCCCACATCGCACCCGCGCCGAGCGCGAAGGCCACCCCGGCGGGATCGAGGCTGCCGAAGTCCCCGCCGCCGAGCAGGAACACACCGGCCAGGGCGAGTGCCGCCCACACCGCGTTGACCGCACGTCGGGAGGCGAGCACCGACAGGGCGAGCGGGCCGAGGACTTCGAGGGTGACCGCGGGCCCGAGCGGGATGCGGTCGACGGCCTGGTAGAACAGGCCGTTCATCGCGGCCATCGCGACACCGAAGACGACGACCGTGCCCCAGTCGGCGCGCGAGTGCCCGCGCAGCCGGGGCCGGCAGACCAGCAGCAGCACGATCGCGGCGACCAGCAGCCGCAGGCTCACCACGCCGAGCGCGCCCGCCCGCGGCATCAGCGTCACCGCCAGCGCGCCGCCGAACTGCACCGAGACGCCGCCGGCGAGCACCAGCCCGACGGGGCCGAGGGAGCCGAAGCGGCGCGGCGCGCCCGGAGTTCCCGGCGCGGGCGCCTGGGCCCCCGCGGCAGGCGCGAGGGGGGTCGACGAGGACGGGCTGGCGGTGCTGGGGGCGGTCACGGGCGGTCCAGAGGCGGGTTCGGGGGCGCTGGGCCCGGGAGTTGGTCGTTCATCGCGATGTACTGCTGAGTCCAGGGTAGTAGACCTTGGTCAGGCGTGTGAACCCATAATGCAGCTGTCTCGGATGCCGGTACCTGGCAGGGCCCCGGCGATGACCGTCAGCCTCCCTTCCCCTCCCGTTCGTCCAGTGCCTGGGCCAGCACCTCCGCCAGATGCCGTCCCCGTGTCCCCGCCAGCTGCTCCAGCTGTGTGCGGCAGGAGAAGCCGTCCGCCAGGATCGCCGCTCCCGGCTCGGCGCGACGTACCGACGGCAGCAGTTGTTCCTCGGCGCAGGCCGTGGACACCTCCCAGTGACCCCGCTCGAAACCGAAGTTTCCGGCGAGGCCGCAGCAGCCGCCGGAGAGCTCGCCGGTCAGGCCCGCCGCCTCGCGCAGCCGGCGGTCGGCGTCGTCGCCCAGGACGGCGTGCTGGTGGCAGTGGGTCTGGCCGGCGACCGGGCGGTTCAGACGGGGCGGGGCCCAGGCGGGGGCGTGGCGTTCCAGGGTCTGCGCGAAGGTCAGCACCCGGTCGGCCAGTCGGCGGGCGCGCGGGTCGTCGGGGAGCAGCTCCGGCAGGTCGGTGCGCAGGGCGGCGGCGCAGCTCGGTTCCAGGACGACGACCGGGGCGGCCGTCCCCAGGACCGGTTCCATCAGATCGAGGGTGCGGCGCATGACCGTACGGGCGCGGTCGAGCTGGCCCGTGGAGACGTAGGTCAGCCCGCAGCAGACCCTGCCCCGGCCCCGCAGCAGGCCGACGGGGTCGAGGGCGACCGTGCGGCCGTCGCCGACCGGCGGCCGCTTGAGGTGGACCGTCGGCGGCAGCGCCACCCGCAGGCCCGCCGCCTCCAGTACCCGTACGGCCGCCCGGCCCACGGAGGGCGCGAGGTGCTCGGTGAAGGTGTCCGGCCACAGGACGACCACATCGCCGCCGCCCGCGGCGCTCCGGCCCCGTCGCCGCTCCCACCACCGGGTGAACGGCTCCGTCGCCAGCCGCGGGATCCTCCGTTCGGGTGCGATCCCGCCCAGCCGTTTCGCCGCCCACGCCAGGGGCCGTACCGAGGCGAGCGCATTGGCCACCCATGCCGTGCGCGTGCGGGCCGCCCAGCGCAGCCACACCGGCAGCCGTCCCATGGAGTAGTGGGCGGCGGGGCGACGCCGGCCCGCGTAGTGGTGGTGCAGGAACTCCGCCTTGTACGTGGCCATGTCGACGCCCACCGGGCAGTCCGAGCGGCAGCCCTTGCACGACAGGCACAGATCGAGCGCGTCGCGGACCTCCGTGGACCGCCAGCCGTCGGTCACCAGCTCGCCGGCGAGCATCTCGTGCAGCAGCCGGGCACGCCCGCGTGTGGAGTGCTGCTCCTGCCCCGTCGCCCGGAAGGAGGGGCACATCACGGCGGGCCCGGACGCCTGCGTCGTACGGCACTTGGCGACCCCCACGCAGCGGCGCACCGCCGCCGAGAAGTCGCCGCCGTCGGCCGGGTAGCCGAAGGCGACGTCCACCGGCTCGCGCGGCAGGACGGAGAAGCGGAGGTTCGCGTCCAGGGGGTCCGGGCGGACCAGCATCCCGGGGTTGAGCAGGTCGTCCGGGTCCCAGACACGCTTGGCCCGCTCGAACAGGGCCACCAGCTCCTCGCCGTACATCTTCGGCAGCAGCTCGGCCCGCGCCTGCCCGTCGCCGTGCTCCCCCGACAGCGAGCCGCCGTGGGAGACGACCAGCTCGGCGAGCTCCTCGGAGAAGCGCCGGAAGCTGCCGACACCGGCCGGGGTCAGCAGGTCGAAGTCGATCCGGACGTGGATGCAGCCGTCCCCGAAGTGCCCGTACGGCGTGCCGCGCAGGCCGTGGGCCGACAGCAGCCCGCGGAAGTCACGGAGATACGCGCCGAGCCGGGCGGGCGGCACCGCGCAGTCCTCCCAGCCGGGCCAGGCCTCCGAGCCGTCCGGCATCCTCGTCGCCGTACCGCTCGCGTCCTCCCGGATCCGCCACAGCGCCCGCTGCCCGGCCGGATCGGTCACGACCAGCGCGTCGACGACGTCCGCCGCCCGCACGATCGCCTCCGCACGCGCGCGTGCCTCCTCCGCCGTCTCGCCGCCGGTCTCCACGAACAGCCAGGCGCCGCCCCTCGGCAGCCCGGCCGCCGACGGCACCAGGTCGGCCGCCATGCCCTCCACGGTCAGCGGCCCGTGCGGCAGCAGGCCGGCCGCCGCCTCCGCGGCCGCGCCCTCGTCGGCGTAGGCCAGCACGGCGAGCGCACGCGCGCGGGGCGCCTCCACCAGCCGTACGACCGCCTCGGTCAGCACGCCGAGCGTGCCCTCCGAACCGCAGAAGGAGCGGGCGACGTCGGCGCCCTTCTCCGGCAGCAGGGCGTCCAGCGCGTACCCGGAGATGCGCCGGGGCAGCTCGGGGAAGCCCGCGCGCAGCCGCGCGAGCTCGCCCTCCACCAGCTCCCGCAGTCCGTCCGGCGCCCCGGCCCACCCCTGGCCGAGCCGCAGCCGCTCGCCGCGGGCGGTGACCACCGAAAGCTCCCGCACGCTGTCCGCGGTGGTCCCCCACGCCACCGAGTGCGAGCCGCAGGAGTTGTTGCCGATCATCCCGCCGAGCGTGCACCGGCTGTGTGTGGACGGGTCGGGGCCGAAGCGCAGCCCGTGCGGCGCGGCGGCCTCCTGGAGCCGGTCCAGGACCAGCCCCGGCTGGACGACGGCCGTCCGCGTCCCGGGATCCAGGTCCAGCACCCGGTTCATGTGCCGGGTGAAGTCCAGCACCACGCCCGTCCCCGTCGCCTGCCCCGCGATCGACGTCCCGCCGCCCCGCGCCACGACCGGCACCCCGCGCGCCCGGCACGCCTCCAGCACGGCGGCCACGTCATCGGCGTCTCTCGGGGCCACGACGCCCTGCGCGACACGCCGGTAGTTGGACGCGTCCATGGTGACCAGCGCCCGGGAGGTGACGTCGAAACCGACCTCCCCCCGGACGGCCCTGCGCAGCTCCGCTTCGAGTCCCGAGAGATCCGTCATGCGTCCAGGATGCATGCCCTCACGGACAGTCACCGCATCTTTTCCACAGCTCCAGGCATATCGTCGTACCGGCCCCCGGTTCACGCGCCCGCGACTCGCCGATTCCGTCTCATCGCCCGTCTCATCGACTCGTCTCATCCGACGGACATGTTTCCGTCCGGTTTCACCGAAGAGATACGCTCCGGCTCGTGGCTGAGATCCAGATTCCCTCTGACATCAAGCCCGCGGACGGACGTTTCGGCGCGGGTCCCTCCAAGGTGCGGACGGAGGCGCTGGACGCCCTCGCCGCCACCGGCACGTCCCTCATGGGCACCTCCCACCGCCAGGCCCCCGTCAAGAACCTGGTCGGCAAGGTGCGCGAGGGCATCGCCCAGCTCTTCTCGCTCCCCGACGGCTACGAGGTGATCCTCGGCAACGGCGGCTCCACCGCCTTCTGGGACATCGCCACCCACGGCCTGATCGAGCACAAGTCCCAGCACCTGAGCTTCGGCGAGTTCTCCTCGAAGTTCGCCAAGGCGGCCAAGCTCGCCCCGTGGCTCGCCGAGCCCACCGTCGTCTCCGCCGATCCCGGCACCCACCCCGATCCGCAGGCCGAGGCGGGCGTGGACGTCTACGCCTTCACCCACAACGAGACCTCGACCGGCGTGGCCATGCCCATCAAGCGCGTCGCGGGCGCCGACGAGGGCGCGCTGGTCCTGGTGGACGCCACCTCCGGCGCCGGCGGCCTCCCGGTCGACGTCGCCGAGACCGACGTGTACTACTTCGCCCCGCAGAAGTCCTTCGCCTCCGACGGCGGCCTGTGGATCGGCGTGTTCTCCCCGGCCGCCATCGAGCGCGCCGAGCGGATCCACGCCTCCGGCCGTCACGTCCCGGAGTTCTTCAGCCTTCCCACGGCGATCGACAACTCCCGCAAGAACCAGACGTACAACACCCCGGCCCTCGCCACCCTCTTCCTGCTGAACCAGCAGCTGGAGTGGCTCAACGGCCAGGGCGGCCTCGACTGGTCGGTCCGCCGCACGGCCACCTCCGCGCGCACGCTGTACGGCTGGGCGGAGGACGTGAAGTTCGCGACCCCGTTCGTGACCGACCCGGCCAAGCGCTCCCAGGTCATCGGCACGATCGACTTCTCCGACGAGGTCGACGCCGCCGCCGTCGCCAAGGTCCTGCGCGCCAACGGCATCGTGGACACCGAGCCCTACCGCAAGCTGGGCCGCAACCAGCTCCGCATCGCGATGTTCCCCGCGATCGACCCGGCGGACGTCGAGGCCCTGACGAAGTGCGTCGACTACGTGATCGAGAGGCTCTGACCTCTCGGGTACTACGTGAGAACGGTGAAGGGCGCCCGGTGAACACCGGGCGCCCTCGCCTTTCACGACGCCGTACGGCTCACGCTCGCCTTTCACGACGCCCCGCGGCTCACCTCGGCGTTTACGACGCCGTGCAGCTCACGCTCGGCGCGCTGCCGCCCCCGGGTGCTCCCCCGAAGCCGAAGCCGGTCGAACCGCCCGCCGGGACCGAGCCGTTGTGGTCGGCGTTCGTCACCGTCACGGTCGAACCGCTCTGCGTGTAGGTCGCGTTCCACATGCTGGTGATCTTCTGGGATCCGCTCCAGGTCCAGGTCACCTTCCAGGACGACAGCGCGGTCGTCCCGGTGTTCTTCACGGTCACGTCCGCGTTGAAGCCGCTCCCCCAGTCGCTGCTGACGGTGTACGTGGCGCTGCAGGCGGGGGTGGATCCGCTGCCGCCGCCGTCACCGCCGCCGCCACTGTCCCCGCCGCCCGCCGGGAACCCGGGGGCCTTGATGCTCGCCAGGTAGCCGTCCTTGACGGTGTCCACGGTCTGCCAGTCGTCCTTGAGGATGCCGCCGGTGTCGCCGGAGTCGGGGTTCCAGGACCAGAAGGTCCACTGGAAGCTGTCGGCGCCGTACGTCGACGTCGGACGCAGGTAACTCACCAGTGCGGACAGCCACTTCTGGTCCACCGTCGACTGCAGCGTCGTACCGAACTCGCCCACCCACACGGGGGCGATGTTCTGCTTGAAGAGGTATCCCCAGTACTTGTCCCAGATGCCGGGCATGTTGGCCGGGAAGGACGGGTCGCTGAACCAGCTCTGCTGGGCGACGCTGGTGGCGTAGTCGTGGGCGGAGTAGACGAGGCGGTTGGCGACGTCGAGGCGTACCGGGTACTGCCCGGCGCCCATCAGGTTGCCGCCCCACCAGCCGGAGACGCCGTTGAAGGTCTGGGTGCCCTCGACGAAGATCAGCAGGTCGGGGTTGACGGACAGGACCGCGTTGCCGGCGCGCTCGGCGGCCAGGCGCCAGTCGGTCGACTGGTCGCCGCAGCCCCAGCAGGCGGGGTCGTGGGGCTCGTTGTGCAGGTCGATGCCGATGACGGTGTCCTGGCCCTTGTAGCGGGTGGCCAGCGCCTTCAGATCGGCGATCCACGTCGACTCGGGGACGGCGGAGGTGTACCAGAGGGCCGACTGGCCGCCGGAGTCCGGCCGGTGGCGGTCGAGGATGACCTTCAGGCCGTCGTGGCCCGCGTACGCCACGATCCTGTCCATGATCTGAAGGGGGGTCAGCCCCTGCAGATCGGTGTTCATGCCGTTGAAGTTGATGCTGTCGGCGGTGGTGCCGGCCTTGAAGATGTCGTCGCTGTAGGGCAGCCGGATGGTGTTGTAGCCCAGCGACTTCATCTGGTCGATCATGCTCTTGTAGTCCCGGGACCACAGGCCGTGGGCCACGTGGTTGCCGGTCTCGAAGCCGAACCAGTTGATGCCGGCGATACGGACGGGGTTCCCGGCCGCGTCCAGGATCTGGCGTCCGCTGGTGTGCCAGTAGCCGGCGCCCGCCGCCGCGGTGGTGGCGTCGGCGGCGTGGGCGGCCGTCGGGGCGGCGAGACCGGCACCCACCCCCAGCGGTACCAGGAGCGCCGCGGCGGCCGTGCACAGCGCTCTTCGCAAACTGCGGAACATGTCGCTGCTGTCCTCTCGGAGGCGCGGGCCCGGAACAGAATGGGAGCGCTCCCAAACCCCGCGTCACCCATGGAACGCGAATTGTCGGAGGCCCGTCAAGACCGTCGACGCAACATCCGTCCCAGCCCGAAGACCGCGACCGCCGCCACGACGACCGCGACCGCGCCCGTCTTGAGCTCGCCGGAGATGCCCACGCCACTCCCGCCGGACGCCTGCGCGCCCGAGGCGCCACCGCCCGACGACGGCTTCGAGGCCCCGCCGCCCCCGCGGCCGGGCGCGGGCTCCGCCTGCACGGGGCTGTCCTCGCCCTCGCTGCCGTACATCAGCCTGGTGCCGTCGGTGCTGTACGTGACCGACTCGCCCTGCCCCTGCAACGGCACCTCCAGCCTGCCCTCGCGCTTGATCCTCCCGCCGTTCCAGTCGTAGTAGATCCCGCCGAAGTAGCCGCGTACGGCCAGCTGGGTGCCGTCGGGGGAGAAGGCGGCGTCGGTGGCCCACAGGTCGACGGGCGCGACGGGCTTGAAGACGTTGGTCCCGGTGGGCGACAGACGGGCCGGACCCTCGAACAGGTGACCGCCGTTCTCCTTCTTGTCGATGATGTACACCCGCCCGGTCTTCGGGTGCACGACGAGCGACTCGGCGTTGCGCGGGCCGTCCGCGTACTTCACCACGTACTGCGTGGCCCGGATCGTCTGGTCCTTGAGCGCCTTCGGCTCGGGCAGCTTGTAGATCCACACGTACGGCCAGGTTCCGTCGCGGTTGTCGCCGATGTCGCCGACGTAGATCTGGTTGCCGGGGCCGATGGAGATGGCCTCGACGTCGCGGGGCCGGCCGATGCCGCTGAGCGTGACGGTGGCGACGGTCTTGCCGGTCCTGGAGTCCACGGCGTAGATGTAGGGGCCGTCCTCGCTGTCGTTGTGCGTCCAGTAGATGCCCGGGTGCAGATGCGAGGCGGCCAGCCCGCTGGACTCCTTGATCCGGGGGTCCTTGATCGTGAAGCCGCCGTCCCCGTCGGCGGCGCAGGCGGGCGCGGCGGCGGGCAGGGCGAAGGCGCCCACGAGGAGGGCTCCGGCGAGGAGGGCGAACGGTCGGCGCATTCCCCAAGCCTGCCATCACACGGGCCCGTTCACATGAGGTGGCGGGCCTCACATCGCACCCGCCGCGTCGATCGTCCATCATGAGCGGATGCTCAGGTTCATGCCCGTCGGCGACTCCATGACGATCGGCAGCGCGGGCGAACACACATGGCGTCACCGGCTGTGGCAGCACCTGTGCGCGACGTACGGCGGCCCGTTCACCTTCGTCGGGCCGCGCGAGGCGCTGTACGACAAGACGGCCGACGCGCCGACCTCGTACGCCTACGCCGACCCCGGCTTCCCCCGCGCCCATCTGGCCGGCTGGGGCGAGGGCTGGCTGCACATGGCTCCGCTGATCGGCGGGGCGGTGCGCGAGTACCGGGCGGATGTGCTGCTGGTCTCGCTGGGCCTGATAGACCTCGGCTTCTACACGAGCGCCGAGCAGACGGCGGAGAACGTACGGGCGTTCGTCGCGGGCGCACGGGAGGCGAACCCGCACGTCCGCATGGTGCTGCTGCCGGTGATCCCGAACATCCGGGCGGAGGCGGACGCGCTCTTCGCCGCCCAGGTGGACCTCTTCAACGCCCTGCTCGCGAAAGCGGCCGCCGACCTGGACGAGCCCCGCTCGCCCCTCCTGCTCGCCTCGCCTCCGAAGTCGTACGACATCCACGCCGACACCTACGACGGCACGCACCCCAACGCGAGCGGCGAGCACGGGATCGCGGGGGCCTTCGCGGGGGCGATGTGGGAGGCATGGGGGGTCGGACAGCCGTACGCGGCCGGAACAAGCTGACCGAATTGCGGCGTCTCCCGGTCACTGTGCGTATCGTTGTACTGCGCGGCTGCACCTGACCGTGGTGCGGCCGGGGAGGAGCGCCACGATGACCGTCCTTGAAGACAGGATCGAGATGGCCGACGCCGACGCCAACACCGAGCGTCTGGACGAGTGGTTCGAGCGGCTTGAGCACATGCCCGTCCCCGAGGGATACAGGGTCGAGATCGTCGGGGGCAACGTCTTCATGACACCGCAGCGGGACACTCACTGGAACATCACCTTTCGGATCGCAGGAGTTGTCGCGGCCAAGTTCGGAGTGGAGAGGGTGTTCTCGGACGTCCGCATCGACTTCCCGGGCCACGAGAACGGCCTCTGCCCGGACGTCGCCCTGCTCAAGGACTCCGCGAAGAAGGACGAGACGGGCCACTGGCGCTACCAGGACGTGGTGTTCGTCGCCGAGGTCATCTCCCAGGGCACGGCCGCCAACGACTACGGCCCGAAGAGGTTCGCCTATGCGGAGGCCGAGGTCCCCGTGTACGTCATCGCCGATCCCTACCAGGGCCGGTGCCACGTCTACACCGACCCCAAGCAGGGCGACTACGCCGAGCCGACGAGGGTGGACTTCGGCAACGACATCGACCTCACCGGCACCGTGGTCGACCTCGTGCTCAAGACGGACGGGTTCCCCCGCGACTGACGGCGTACCAGCCACAATCCCCCTTGCCTCGAGCGCACTCCAGGCCGTTGGCTTGGAGACCATGAAGTACACACAGCTCGGACGCACGGGACTCAAGGTCAGCCGACTCGTCCTCGGGACGATGAACTTCGGGCCGCAGACCGACGAGTCCGACAGTCACGCGATCATGGACGCGGCGCTGGACGCCGGGATCAACTTCTTCGACACCGCCAATGTCTACGGGTGGGGCGAGAACAAGGGCCGTACCGAGTCCATCATCGGCAACTGGTTCGCGAAGGGCGGCGACCGGCGCGACAAGGTCGTCCTCGCCACCAAGGTCTACGGCAACATGGGTGCCGACGGCGAGGCCTGGCCCAACCACGACAAGCTCTCGGCCCTCAACATCCGGCGCGCGGTCGACGCCAGCCTGAAGCGGCTGCGAACCGACCACATCGACGTCTACCAGTTCCACCACATCGACCGGAACACGCCCTTCGAGGAGATCTGGCAGGCCGTCGACGTCCTGGTCCAGCAGGGCAAGATCCTCTACGTCGGCTCCTCCAACTTCCCCGGCTACAAGATCGCCCAGGCCAACGAGATCGCGGCCCGCCGGGGCGGGAACGTCGGTCTTGTCAGCGAGCAGTGCCTGTACAACCTCGCGGAGCGCCGCGCCGAGATGGAGGTCATCCCGGCGGCCCGGGACTACGGCCTCGGGGTCATCCCCTGGTCTCCGCTGCACGGCGGACTGCTGGGCGGGGTCATCAAGAAAGAGGTCCAGGGCGGGCGCCGCGCCTCCGGGCGGGCCGCCACCACGCTGGCCGACCCCGTCGCCCGGGCCCAGATCCAGTCCTACGAGGACCTGCTCGACAAGCACGGACTTCAGCCCGGCGAGGTCGCGCTGGCCTGGCTGCTCACCCGGCCCGGCGTGACCGGCCCGATCGTCGGCCCGCGCACCGCCGAGCAGCTGGCGTCCGCGCTGCGGGCCGTCGAGCTGGAGCTGAGCGCGGAGCTGCTGGCCGGGCTGGACGAGATCTTCCCGGGCACCGGACCCTCCCCGGAGGCCTTCGCCTGGTGAGACCGGCCGGTCACCGATCGACCGCGGCGGCCGTGCTCGATGTGCGCGGTGTGCTCGGCGTCACCTGCCGAGCGCGGCCGCCAGGGCGACGACGGCGAACATCAGCACAAGCGCGACGGCCATGATCCGGTTCCGGGTTTTCGGGTCCACGTATTCGAGACTAACCGGCGCCGCCGAGTGCCCAGCGGGCGACCGGCTCGTAGCGGGGCCGCTCGCCCGCCACGCCCGACTTCGGCAGGTTGCTGCGGACGAGGACCAGCTCGTCCACCGTCCAGGTGCGACTGGTGAACCCCGTGAGCACCTGGACGTGCGGCCGTACGTCCACGACGTCCCGGCCGCGCGCCACCGTCAGGTGGGCCTTGTAGCGGCGGTGCTCCCCCATCTCCACGCCCGCCCTGCGCGCCGCGGCCTCCGCGCGCTCGGCGAGGAACCCCATGGTGCGCAGGTCGCCGTCGGCGCCCGTCCACAGCACCTTCCCGCGGCCGAACTGGCCGCCGCCGCGCAACGCGATCTCGAACGGTTCGGTACGGTGCGCGGCCCTGCCCAGCCGCTCCGACAGCTCCGGCAGGAGCTCCTCGTCGACCTCGCCGTAGAAGGCAAGTGTGAAGTGCCACCCCGGGCGCCCGGTCCAGCGCAGCCGGTCCGCGCCGGGCAGCTTCTTCAGGGCGTCGATCTCCTGCGCGAGCGCGCCGAGGACGTCCTCGGGAGGCAGTACGGCGGCGAAGAGTCTCATGGGGCCAGTGTCCCCGCCGGGCGGCCGGAAGGCCCGGGCGTGTCCTGGTCACCGTGCGTATCGTTGTACTGCGCGGCTGCGCTCGTCGGTGAGGCAGCCGGGGAGGAGCGCCACGATGACCGTCCTTGAAGACCGGATCGCGATGGCCGAGAGCGACAACACGATCACGCTCGACGAGATGTTCGAGCGGCTCGAGAAGATGCCCGTCCCCGAGGGATACAAGGTCGAGATCGTCGAGGGGACCGTCTTCATGTCCCCACAGCGGGACACCCACTGGGAGATCATCGCGGACATCTACGAGCAGCTGCGGACCAAGTACCCCCGCAAGCGGGTGAAGTCCGATGTCCGCATCGACTACCCGGGTCACCTCAACGGGTTCGCGACCGACGTGACGGTGATGGCCGAGGACGCCGCCAAGACGGAGGGCGGCCGCTGGCGCTGCGAGGACGTCGAGTTCGTCGCCGAGGTCATCTCCAAGGGCACCGCCGCCAACGACTACGGCCCGAAGAAGACCGCCTACGCCAAGGCCGGGGTGCCCGTCTTCATCATCGCCGACCCCTACCGGGGTGAGTGCCGCATCTGCACCCACCCCAGAGACGGCAGGTACGCCGTCGAGGTGAAGGCCGATTTCGGCGAGGAACTGGACCTCACGGGCACCCCTCTCGGCCTCGTCCTCAAGACCGACGAGTTCCCCCGCGACTGACCTCCCGGCCCCGGCCTCACGCCGCCGGGGCAAGCTCCTCCTTGGGTACGAACCGGACCCGAGGATGGCCGCGGTGCCAGCCGACGGCCAGGCGCAGGCCGCCCACGCGGGCCAGGGCCAGGCCGATGGTGACCGCGGCGGTGAGCGAGACGGCGCCGCCGAGGGCGAAGCCGGTCCGGGCGCCGTAGGCGTCGGTGACCCAGCCGACCACGGGTGCGCCGAGCGGTGTGCCGCCCACGAAGACCATCATGAACAGGGCCATCACGCGGCCGCGCATGGCGGGGTCGGTGGCCATCTGCACCGCGGTGTTCGCCGTGACGTTGACGGTCAGGCCGAAGATGCCGATCGGGGCCATCAGCAGGGCGAACAGCCAGTACGACGGGGCCAGCGCGGCCACGACCTCCAGGGTGCCGAAGGCGGCCGCGGCCGCGATCAGCACGCGCATCCGGGCGGTGCCGCGGCGGGCCGCGAGCAGCGCGCCGATCAGGGAGCCGATCGCCATCACGGTGTTGAAGAGGCTGTAGCCGCCGGCGCCGGCGTGGAAGATGTCGTCGGCGTACGCCGACAGCCACACCGGGAAGTTGAAGCCGAAGGTGCCGATGAAGCCGACCAGGACGATCGGCCAGATCAGATCGGGGCGTCCGGCGACGTAGCGCAGGCCCTCACGGAGCTGGCCCTTGCCGCGCGGGGCGCGTTCGACCACATGCAGCTCGCGGGCGCGCATCAGCAGCAGGCCGGCGATCGGGGCGAGGAAGGACAGGCCGTTGGCGAGGAACGCCCAGCCGGTGCCGACGCCGGTGATCATGAGGCCCGCGACGGCGGGACCGATCAGGCGGGCGGACTGGAAGTTCGCCGAGTTCAGGCTGACCGCGTTCTGCAGCTGCTTCGGGCCGACCATCTCCGAGACGAAGGACTGGCGGGCCGGGTTGTCGACGACGGTCGCGAGGCCGACGGCGAAGGCGGCGAGGTAGACATGCCAGACCTGGACGTGGCCGGTGAGCGTGAGCGCGGCGAGCACCAGGCCGGTGACGGCCATCGAGGACTGGGTGACCAGCAGCGCGGGCCGCTTGGGCAGACGGTCGACGAGTACGCCGCCGTAGAGGCCGAAGAGCAGCATCGGCAGGAACTGCAGGGCTGTGGTGATGCCGACGGCGGCCGAGGAGCCGGTGAGGGAGAGCACCAGCCAGTCCTGGGCGATGCGCTGCATCCAGGTGCCGGTGTTGGAGACGACCTGGCCCAGGAAGAACAGGCGGTAGTTCCTGATCTTCAGCGAGCTGAACATCGAGGTCTTGCGGGGGGCGCGGGGGACGTCCGGGGATCTCCGGGAGTCCGGGGCGTTCGGGGAGTCGTGGGTGTGCGAGGAGTTGTAGGGGTTCGGTGCGGGGGCGGAAGCTGCTCCGGGTCCCGTACTCAAAGGGGTTCGCCTCCTTCTGGCTGCGTGTGCGCCTCCGGGGGCGTGCTCCATCCGCCCCCGCGGCTCACTCGCCGGCTGACGTGCTTCACAGATGCGCGAGCTTTTCCAGCACGGGGGCGGCCGCGCGCAGTTTCGCCCACTCGTCCTCGTCGAGGCCCTCGACCAGGCCGGCCAGGAAGGCGTTCCGCTTGCCGCGGCTCTCCTCGAGCATGGTCTCGGCCTGCTCGGTCCTGGTGACGACCTTCTGGCGCCGGTCCTCGGGGTGCGGCTCCAGCCGGACCAGTCCCTTGGCCTCCAGCAGCGCCACGATGCGGGTCATCGACGGCGGCTGCACGTGCTCCTTGCGGGCGAGCTCGCCCGGCGTGGCGCTGCCGCATCTGGACAGGGTGCCCAGCACCGACATCTCGGTGGGGCTGAGCGATTCGTCGACCCGCTGGTGCTTGAGCCGACGGGACAACCGCATCACGGCGGATCGCAGGGAGTTCACGGCGGCGGCGTCGTCGCCATGGCTAAGGTCCAGCATGTTCTTTAGAGTAACTCATTACTCTCGCTAAAGACCACCGGGGACACGCACGTGTGCGGTGACTCTGACCACTACCGGTCACAAATGTCACTCATATGGGTGATCCACGCGCGGAACGTGACACACCGCGCGGAAGTGTGCCGCGACCCTCGACTGCATGGGAACCGATGTGCTCAGCCTGCGCATGGACCGCGAGCTGCTCGAACGGCTCCGGTCCCATGCCGCGAAAAGAGGAATGAGCGTCCAGGACTATGTCGTCCGGACGCTCATTCGCAATGACTTCGACGAGCGGTTCCAGGCCGCCGTCGAGAAGACCGAGCGGTTCTACGGGGTTCCGTGACCCCCGGCCGCGGGAACCCCCGCCGCGGCCGGGATCACCCTCGACGACCGGGCTCCCCCCGGTCACCGGGATCAGGTCAGGCCCAGGGCCGGCATCAGGTAGTAGAAGGCGAACACCGCCGCCACCACGTACATCGCCGCGGGCACCTCGCGACCGCGGCCGGCGGCCAGGCGCAGCGCCACGAAGGTGATGAAGCCCATGCCGATGCCGTTGGTGATCGAGTAGGTGAACGGCATCATCAGCATCGTCACGAAGGCCGGGACGGCGATCGTGTAGTCCGCCCAGTCGATCTCCTTGACCGCACCGGACATGATCAGGAAGCCGACCGCGACCAGGGCCGGGGTGGCCGCCTGGGACGGGACCATCGTGGCGACCGGGGTGAGGAAGAGCGCCACGGCGAACAGCGCGCCGGTGACGACGTTGGCGAAGCCGGTGCGCGCCCCCTCGCCGACGCCCGCCGTCGACTCCACGAAGCAGGTGGTGGCCGAGGAGGAGCTGGCGCCACCGGCGGCGACGGCGATGCCGTCGACGAAGAGGACCTTGCTGATGCCCGGCATCTGCCCCTCGGCGTCGGTCAGCTTGGCCTCGTCGCTGACGCCCATGATCGTGCCCATGGCGTCGAAGAAGCAGGACAGCAGCACGGTGAAGACGAACAGGACGCCGGTCAGTACGCCGACCCGGTCGAAGCCGCCGAACAGGCTGACCTTGCCGATCAGGCCGAAGTCGGGGGTGGACACGGGGTTGCCGGGCCACTTCGGGGTGGTCAGGCCCCAGGACGGGATGTGGGTGACGGCGTTGATCACGACCGCGACGACGGTCATCGCGACGATCGAGATCAGGATCGCGCCGGGCACCTTGCGCACGATGAGGGCGAGCGTGAGCAGCACGCCCAGGACGAAGACGAGGACCGGCCAGCCGTTGAGGTGACCGTCGGCGCCCAGCTGGAGCGGGACGGTGGTGTGGGCGGCGTCCGGGATCCGGGAGACGAAGCCGGAGTCGACGAGGCCGATCAGCATGATGAACAGACCGATGCCGATGGAGATGCCCTTGCGCAGGCCGAGCGGCACGGCGTTCATGACGCGCTCGCGCAGCCCGGAGGCGACGAGCAGCATCACGACGAACCCGGCGAGGACGACCATGCCCATGGCGTCGGGCCAGGTCATGCGGGGCGCGAGCTGGAGTGCGACGACGGTGTTGACGCCGAGGCCGGCCGCGAGCGCGATCGGCACGTTGCCGATGACACCCATGAGCAGGGTGGTGAAGGCGGCGGTCAGGGCGGTGGCGGTGACGAGCTGGCCGTTGTCGAGCTGGTGCCCGTACATGTCCTTCGCGCTGCCGAGGATGATCGGGTTCAGCACGATGATGTAGGCCATCGCGAAGAAGGTGGCGAAGCCGCCTCGGATCTCACGGGGCAGGGAGCTGCCTCGCTCGGAGATCTTGAAGTAGCGGTCGAGGGCGCCGTACGCGGGCGGCGTTCCCGGCTTCTCGGGGGCGGGGACCTTGGCGGTGGCCGAGGTGGACATGCAAGTGACCTCAGGGATGCGGGAAGTACGGGACTACCGGAGGTGGAACGGGGGTCAAACGTGATCGAGTCTTGCCGTCTTCGATCACCAACAGGTCTCCCCCACGTTTCTGTTGGGCTTTCGTACGAAGAGAAGCGGCCAGACTCAGACTGTTTCAGTATGAACATATGAAGCCGAAAAGGCTAATCTCCGCGCGTAGACCCATGGGTCACAGGAGCTCGAGGACGGGCTCGGGCACGGGCTCGGAGGTGGGCTCGGGGCCGGGCCTCCCGGGCCGGTGGCGGGCCGTAAGCTGAGCCCATGGCGAAGTGGACCCCCAAGCACGAGGCGCCGGAGCCCCTGGAGGGCCCCGTGGTCGCCACCATCACCGGCGGCACGATCGTCTGGTTCGTCCTCTTCCTGGTCCAGCTCCCCTTCTACGGCTGGTTCGCCGACCACGGCCGCACCTGGTGGCTCTGGACCTGCCTGACCGGCGCCGGCCTCGGCCTGATCGGCATCTGGTACGTCCGCAAGCGCGACGCGGCGATCAAGCGAGCGGCCTCCGCCGGCGAAACGCCCCGCGCGCAACGCCCGGCGTCGGCGGAACAGGCCCCGCCCCGCCGGGACTGAGCGAAGGGGTTGCTGCAGGGGACGCGGCCCCTGCCGGGGTCTGGGGCGCAGCCCCGCCCGGGCACTGGGCCGCAGCCCCAGGGACGGCCACCCCTGTCCCCGCCGAGAGGGGCGGGCAGGCGGGCGAAGGTCAACGAGTCAAGGCGCGCGTCCGCACGTACCGTCGGTTGCATGGCCCACACCGACGCGGGCGCGGAACTCGACCCCGTGCACCCCGTCCCCGTGCCCTTTCCCGTCCCGCCGACGCGGGTGACGCGGGCGGGGGGACTGACCCGTGCCGAGGTCGCCGAGCGTCTCGCCCGCGGCGAGGTCAACGACGTACCGGTGCGCAGCAGCCGCTCACTCGCCGACATCGTCCGCGCGAACGTCCTCACCCGCTTCAACGCGATCATCGGCGTGCTCTGGCTGATCATGCTGTGCGTCGCCCCGATCCAGGACAGCCTCTTCGGCTTCGTGATCCTCGCCAACACCGGCATCGGGATCCTCCAGGAGTGGCGGGCCAAGCAGACCCTCGACTCGCTCGCCGTCATCGGCGAGGCCCGCCCCACGGTCCGCCGCGACGGCACCGCCGTCGCGATCTCCACCTCCGAGATCGTCCTCGACGACGTGATCGAGGTCGGGCCGGGGGACAAGGTGGCCGTCGACGGCGCCTGCGTCGAGGCCGACAGGCTGGAGATCGACGAGTCGCTGCTCACCGGCGAGGCCGACCCCGTCGTCAAGCGGCCCGGCGACCACGTCATGTCCGGCAGCTTCGTCGTCGCCGGCGGCGGCGCCTTCCAGGCCACCCGGGTCGGCCGCGAGGCCTACGCCGCCCGGCTCGCCGAGGAGGCCTCCCGCTTCACCCTGGTCCGCTCCGAGCTGCGCACCGGCATCTCGACCATCCTCAAGTACGTGACGTGGATGATGGTCCCGACCGCCGTCGGCCTCGTCATCAGCCAGCTCGTGGTCAAGGACACCGACCTGAAGGACTCCCTGGCCCGCACCGTCGGCGGCATCGTCCCCATGGTCCCCGAGGGGCTGGTCCTGCTCACCTCCGTCGCCTTCGCCATCGGTGTGATCCGCCTGGGCCGCAAGCAGTGCCTGGTCCAGGAGCTGCCCGCCATCGAGGGGCTGGCCCGCGTCGACACCGTCTGCCTGGACAAGACCGGCACCCTCACCGAGGGCGGCATGGACCTCACCGAGCTGAGGATGCTGAACGGCCACGACGAGTCGTACGTACGCCAGGTCCTCGGCGCCCTCGGCGAGTCCGACCCGCGCCCGAACGCCTCCCTTCAGGCGATCATCGACGCCTGCCCGGACAGCGAGGAGTGGCGGTGCGTGGAGTCGCTGCCCTTCTCCTCCGCCCGCAAGTACAGCGGGGCCAGCTTCAGCGAAAGCAACGGCGAGTCCAGTACGTGGCTGCTGGGTGCCCCGGACGTCCTCCTGCCCGCCGATGCCCCCGCCCTCGCCGAGACCGGGCTGCTGAACGAGCGGGGCCTGCGCGTCCTGCTGCTCGCTCGTGCCGCCCGCGAGCTGGACGACCCCGACGTCGCCCGCGACGCCGTGCCCGCCGCGCTCGTCGTGCTGGATCAGCGGTTGCGGTCCGACGCCGCCGACACTCTGCGCTACTTCGCCGAGCAGAACGTCCACGCCAAGGTCATCTCCGGTGACAACGCGGTCTCCGTGGGCGCGGTGGCCGCCAAGGTGGGTCTCGCCGGTTCCGCCGTCGACGCCCGCCGGCTGCCCGCCGAGCGGGAGGCGATGGCGCGGGAGCTGGACGAGGGGACCGTGTTCGGGCGGGTCACCCCGCAGCAGAAGCGGGACATGGTGGGCGCACTCCAGTCGCGCGGTCACACGGTCGCGATGACCGGTGACGGCGTGAACGACGTCCTCGCCCTGAAGGACGCCGACATAGGCGTGTCGATGGGCTCGGGTTCGGAGGCCACCCGGGCGGTCGCGCAGATCGTGCTGCTGGACAACAGCTTCGCCGTGCTGCCGTCGGTGGTCGCGGAGGGGCGGCGGGTGATCGGCAACATCACCCGGGTGGCGACCCTGTTCCTGGTCAAGACGGTCTACTCGGTGCTGCTGGCCGTGCTGGTGGTGTGCTCGCAGGTGGAGTACCCGTTCCTGCCCCGGCACCTGACCCTGCTGTCCACCCTCACCATCGGCGTCCCCGCCTTCTTCCTGGCCTTCGCCCCGAACACGGAACGGGCCCGGCCGCACTTCGTACGGCGGGTCATGCGCTACGCGGTGCCCGGCGGACTGGTGGCGGCCGTGGCGACGTTCGTGACGTATCTGATCGCCCGCCGGCACTACACCGGGCCCGAGTCGCTCGACGCGGAGACCAGCGCGGCCACGCTCACGCTCTTCCTGGTCTCGATGTGGGTGCTGGCGATCATCGCCCGCCCCTACACCTGGTGGCGGATGGCGCTGGTGGCCGCGATGGGCGTGGCGTTCCTGTGCGTGCTGGCCGTGCCCGCGCTCCAGCACTTCTTCGCGCTGCGGCTGGTGGGGACGGCGATGCCCTGGCTCGCGGTGGGCACCGCCGTCGGCGCGGCGATCGTCCTGGAGTTCCTGTGGAAGCGGGTCGGCCGCCGCTTCCCCGCCTGAGGTGTGCCTACTGCACGTCGACGTAGTCGCCCGTGGCGCTGACCGCCGCGGTGGTCGAGGTGCCGCCGAAGCTGTAGCGGAAGTAGCCGTCGGCGGAGGCGGTGACCGTGGCCTTCAGACGGCCGGAGGAGTCCGTCGTCACGGTCTTGAGCGTGGTGTAGGTGCTGGTGCCCGCCTTGCGGAACTGAAGCTTCACCGACTGGCCGGAATAGCCGTAGTACTTGAGGTAGTCCCAGCTCGCCCGGGTGAGGGTACCGGTGACCGTGATGGTCCCGCCCTTCTTCACCGGCTCCGGCGAGGCGTCGGTGGTGAGCTTGGAGACGCGCTGCAGCAGCGTGGTGCCGAGCTTGTCCTGGTCCTTGTAGCCGATCTTGCTCATGTCCGCCGGGTTGGCGGGGTCCTGGCCGTTGAAGGCGATCGCCTCGGCGGCGGCCGTCCAGCTGCCGGCGTCCGCGCTCTTCAGGTCACCGTCGGCCGGGTAGAAGTCGATGGTGCCCTTGCAGCTGGCGGTGGTCGACGACGTGGCCGTGCAGGTGGCCGGGTTGTCGCCGTAGAACTCCTTGGTGGGGTCGTCGAAGGACCCGCGGTAGATGAACGGGTCGGTGTAGAAGTCCTTCGCGGCGATGTTGACGTCCGCACCGTGGGTCAGCGTGTAGGTGACGGTGGTGCTGACCTTGTAGTAGGTGCCGACCTTGACCTTCGAGGCGATCTTGAAGTTCGAGAAGCCGACGTTCAGGGTGTACGGCGTGCCGTCCGTCCCGGTGGCGGGAGTGGACCCGGTGGCCTGGGCGGCCGGGCCGGTGAGGGCGGTGAGGGCCAGGGCGCCGCAGACGGCGGCCACGGTGGCTCGAATGCGCATGGGGTTCCCCAAGCTGGAGAAGTGATCTAGGAGTCCTTTGACTCGGGTGATCAGATCCGGGAGCGATGGCAAGGGTTGCGGCCCCGCCCCCGGATTTTGTCGCCCCATGCGCATCCCTTGGCATGCCCATTGCCCAGACCCAGCAGTCCCGGGGCCTACGTCCCTGGGCACGCGCAGGCGGGCCGCCCCCACCGGAACCACCCACCCACACTCGGCGCCGCCACCCCAGGACACGCGCCGGGGGGCCGCCCCCACCGGAACCACCCACCCACACTCGGCGCCGCCACCCCTGGACACGCGCCGGGGGCCGCCCTTACAGGGGCCACCCACCCCAACCACCACATGGCCAGCGAAACTCAGGGTCTCAGTCGAACCAGCGGTCGCGGGCCAGTTCCTCCGTGCGGGTCGGGTCCTCCAGCAGGGCGGCCACCTCGAAGCGGCGGGGCCACTGGCCCGACGCCCAGGCGAGACCGGCGGCCACGCCCTCCAGGGTGGCCGCGTGCAGGACGCCGTCGGAGGTGAGACGCCAGTCCAACTCGGTGCCGTCGACGACGAGTTCCTCGTGCTCGACGTACGTGGCGGGCGTGCGCGGGCCGAGCAGGGCCCGTACCGCGTCCGGTACGTCGTGCTCGGTGCCCTCGGAGTCCACGGACCCGGTGACGGACTCGCTCAGCCGCCGCACCTGGAACAGGTCGGCCAGCTCGGCGGCCCGTGACGGCCGTACCGGCAGCAGCGGGACGCCGGAGGTGAACGGCAGCAGGTCCGGGGAGTCGCACACCACGGCGTCGGAGGCGTCCACGACCTCGATCCGTCCGTCGACCACGGCCCGCAGCTCGTCGGGCAGCGTCACCTGCTCCGGATCCAGGTCGGCCAGCGCGCCGTAGAGCGCGTGCAGCTGCGCGGAGGTCACCGGCCGCTCGGGGTCGGCGAGCCGGTCGAGGAGTTCCGCGGCGCCGCCCGGTTCGTCGAGCAACGCGGCGACGGACGTGCGCACACCCAGCGCGCGCAGCACCTGCTCGTCGTCGAAGCCGGTGGCGTCGGCCTCGTCGTACAGGCCGCGCAGCAGCGGGTCGGAGCCGGCGGCGCGCAGGCCGGCCGGGCGGCGCCCGCCGAGCACCGGGTGCCCGCGCAGCCACCACGCGGTGTACGGCCGTACGACCTCGTGGGTGCCGTCCGGCAGCAGGATCCGCACCGGCTGGACGATTGCGTCCCGCAGCGGCGGCCGGGACAGCAGCGCCAGGGCTCGGGGCCACTGGTCGTCGTCGACGAGGTCCAGGTCGCGCACGGCGACGATCTCGGTGGCCACCGGCGGCACCGGGGTGTCCGGGAAGCGGTCCAGGACGTCCTCGCACCACACGTCGACGGCGTCGAGCAGTCCGGGGTCGTCCGGTTCGGGGAAGTCGCCCTCGCGCGGCTCCAGTTCGTCCGGGTCGAGGACGACGTCCGTGGCCCGGACGAGCGCGAAGTCCACCAGGACCCCGCAGGCGGCGAGCGGCCGCTCGCCCCACTTCCCGGCCAGTTCGGGGTCCACGGCCGGGACTTCGCCCTCGCTCATGACCTGCGCGAACGGGCCGCCGGGGAAGACCAGTTCACCGGCCGGGGCGAGCTCGCCGTCCTCGTCGGGCAGGGCGAGCGCGCCGAGCCACGGCTCGTCGCCGGGCTCCAGACCCGCGTCCCGGACCAGGGTGAGCACGGTGTCGGCGAGTTCCTCGGCGTCCGGGGTGTCCTCGTCCCAGCCGCCGGCGTCCTCGTCGAGGGAGGCGGCGACCGCGGCCCGCACCTGCGGGGTGGTGAGCACCGCGCGCGGCGTCGCGGGCAGGGCGCCGAGCTTCTCCAGAACCGGGTGGGCGGCGTCGGGATGGGCGACCTTCAGCCCGAGCCGGGCCAGCACCTCGGGGTCGGCCGGGGCGGCGTCCGGGGTGGGCAGCAGCACCTGACGGGGGCCGATCGTCGTACGGCCGTCGGCGAGGGGCACCGGCAGTCCGGAGAGCCGGTCGGGGTCGACGCCCGCCAGGCTGTCGTACAGCCGCTGCCACCAGCCCGGTTCCTTCTCCAGGCCGGCCAGCCGGTCGATGGCGTCGGTCAGCGGCAGCCGGGCCACGCCCAGCGTGCGCAGCTCCACGCGCCGCTCCAGCCCGGCGGGCAGCAGGGTGGGCAGCACCTCGGCGAGGACCCGCACGGTGTCGGCGCCCGCGCCCTCGACCACCTCGGCGTCCCGGGGCCGCAGCGACTCGGGCAGATCGGTCTCGTGCGCCCTGGGCGGGACGGCGGGCGGCAGGAACGAGGTGCGCGGCAGCCGCTCCAGGACCGCCTGCCGCAGCGCGCCGTCCAGCTCGCCCTTGCCCAGCGGGCCGGGCACGAGGTCGATCACGCCCTCGGCCACCGGCCGCCACTCGGCGAGGAGCCCGGCGTAGGCGTCGGCCGCGCGCTGCACCAGGAAGTCGGTGAGCGGTCCGGGCGCGGTGTGCCGGCGGGTGCTGTCCAGCGGGAACGAGGCGATGAGCAGCGCCGGGACGCCCAGCGGTTCGTCGCTCGGGGTGGGCGCGTGCACCACGGGGCTGGTGCGCGGGCGCACCGGATTGCCGTAGGCGTCGACGGGCACGGCCCAGGTGACCGACCAGTACGGGCGGAGCCGCTCCTCCACCGGCCGGCCGGCCAGCAGGTCGGCGGTGAGGGGGCCGTGGGCGGAGGAGGTGCGCCAGTGGGTGATGCCGTCGCGCGAGTCCTCCACGACGGTGAACGCGCCGTCGGTGCGGCGGCTCAGGGTGCGCGGGCCTTCGTCGCCGATCTCCACCACGACCTCCTCCAGCCCGGGCAGGGCGAGGAGCAGGGCGTCGTCGACGGCGTGCAGCAGCCGTTCGGCGAGGTCGGCGGCGGCCGTGTCGCGCAAGGGCAGGATGACGACCGTGTCGTAGGGGTCGGGGGCGGTGCCCTCGGCGGCGAACGGGAGCCGCAGCAGCGGTACGTGCCCGTCGCGGCGGCGGATCTCGTCGCCGAGCCCGGGGCTGTGCCGGGCGGTCTCCTCGGCCAGGTCGCGGGCCTCGGCCAGGGACCAGCGCACCCCGCCGTGCCGGCCGACGACCGCGGGCTCGTCGGTGACGGCGAGGACGGCGGCGAAGCCGACGCCGAAACGGCCCACGGAGGGTGCCGCCGCGCCGGCGGTGTCCCGCTTGGCGGAGGCGCGCAGCGTCGACAGCGACTCCACGCCGGTCGCGTCCAGCGGGGCGCCGGTGTTGGCGGCGAGGAGGACGCCGTCGCGCAGCGTGAGGCGCAGCCGGCCGGGCACGCCCGCGCGGGCGGCGGCGTCGGCGGCGTTCTGCGCCAGCTCGACCACGAGGCGGTCCCGGTAGCCGCCGAGGACCAGGTCCTCCTCGGCGTTGGCGTCCTCGCGGAACCGGGCCGGGCTGGCCGCCCAGGCGTCCAGCACGCCGCGCCGCAGACGCACGCTCCCGAACGGGTCGCCTCCGGCGGACGGCTGCACCAACATGCTCACGTTGTTCATTCTCCTCACGAGAAAGCAGCCCGTCCGGCGCTTGAGGACGAGGCCGTCAAGGCCGACGGGGGTCTGGGGCAGAGCCCGCAGGGACACGAGCCACGACGCACCCGCGGAGACGCACCCGCAGAAGAAAGCGCACCGAGCCTACGAGTGCCCCAGCTCCGCCGCATCCTCGTCGGAGACGTCGGGCACCGAGCCGGAGTCCTTGGCCGGCCGCAGCGGGAACGGGTCCACCCGCGTCTCGTCGATCACCGGCGGAGCCGGCTGGGGCGGCTTCGGCATGACCGCGGCCTCGGAGTGCCCGCCGCAGCCGTACGTCAGGGACACCACACGCCCGTCGGCCGGGGAGAACTCGTTGGCGCACACCCCGAAGGCCTGCCCCAGGGAGCCGCCGATCGGCATCAGGAAGCCGCAGGTCACGCAGGACGCCGGGGCCGCCTGCGCCATCGGGGTCTTCGCGCCGTACGACTCCTCCCAGCGGTCGGCGGCGACATGCAGGCCGTAGCGGGACAGGACCCGGGCGCGGCGCATGCCCAGTTCCTCGGCGACCGCCGCGATGGAGCCGCGCGAGGGTGCCGCGGGCAGGTTCTTCGGCGGGCCGGCGGTGACGTCGGCGTCCTCGGCCTCGACCAGTTCGGCCATGTCGGCGGAGACGGCGGCGTTCGGCGTGGGCTCGTCCTGGCCGGAGAAACCGGGCTCCAGGCGGAGGTCCTCGGCGTCGGTGGGCAGCAGGTCGCCGGGGCCCATGTCGCCGGGGCGCAGCCGCTCGCTCCACGGCACCCACTCGGGGGCGAGCAGCGCGTCGGGGCCGGGCAGCAGGACGGCCTCGTCCAGGGTGACGATCTTCGCGCGGGAGGCGCGGGCCACCGTCACCGCCCAGCGCCAGCCCCGGTAGCCGAGCTCCTTGCACTCGAAGAAGTGCGTGACGACGCGGTCACCCTCGGAGACCAGGCCCGCGTGCTCGCCGACGACGCCGGGCGCGGCCACCTCCTCGGCTGCGGAGCGGGCGAGGTCGACGGCCTCGGCGCACAGGCGGTCGGGGGTGCGGCTTCGCGTGCTCGCTGCGCTCACAGGTATCGCTTCTCTCCTACGCCGTCTTCCGGGTGCGCCGGCCTGAAGGCGGCGGGGCGGGCGGAGCGGACCCGTGGACCGCGTCGACGTCCGCGCCCGATCGCGCTCGGGCGCACCTACGTCATCCATTCTGCGGTATGCACGTAAGGCGCGCGGCCGAGAACGTTCGCCACGGCGCGCTACGCACGCTACCTTCTCGCCGCCGCTGGGCCTACACCGGCGGTTGCCTCGTCATCGGCCGACGAGCGGTTTCCGGGGGCGCGGGGCTGGGCCCGTCGGGGGCCGGTCGACCCGATCCGTGCCGTAATGGCGCTACTTGCGGCCGTCTCGGGGCACTATGACGGGGTGGCAGCCGCGAGGACGCCTCAGGAGACCGCCGGGCTCGGAGAGCCCGAGGGGTTGAACGGGGGCAGCAGCCGGGGCAGTGGTTCGGGCCGGTTCGGCGGGTCCGTCCGCGCGGTCGGCCGTGCCCTGCGCCGTCCGGTCACGGGGATGGTCCGCGGCATCCGCCGGGTCACCCACGCGCACGGCGCGGGCGAGTCCGGGCTGGGCAAGCTGATCGAGCTGCACGCGGTGAACGGCGCCGGGGACGTCATGATCACCGTCGCGCTCGCCTCCACCGTCTTCTTCTCGGTCCCCACCGACGAGGCCCGCGGCCGGGTCGCGCTCTACCTCGCCATCACCATGGCGCCGTTCACGGTGCTCGCGCCGGTGATCGGTCCGCTGCTGGACCGGCTGCCGCACGGCCGGCGCGCCGCGATGGCCGCCGCGATGCTCGCCCGGGCGCTGCTCGCGCTGATCATCGCGGGCGCGGCGGCCAGCGGCAGCCTGGAGCTGTATCCGGCGGCGCTGGGCGTCCTGGTGGCGTCCAAGGCCTACGGGGTGGTCCGGAGCGCGGTCGTGCCACGGCTGCTGCCGCCGCGGTTCTCCCTGGTGAAGGCGAACTCGCGGGTGACGCTCGGCGGGCTGCTCGCCACCGGGGTGGCCGCGCCGGTCGGGGCGGGGCTGCATCTGCTCGGTCCCCGCTGGCCGCTCTACGGCGCCTTTGTGATCTTCGTCGCGGGGACATTCCTGTCCTTCTCCCTGCCGCCGAAGGTCGACTCGGCCAAGGGCGAGGACCGGGCGCTGCTCTCGGCGGACGAGCAGCGCCCGCACGGGCCGCGCCGCAGGCCGCCCAGGCGGCCCGGGCTGCGCACCGTCGGCACGGCCGTCACGCACGCCCTCGCCGCCAACGCCGCCCTGCGCTGCCTGTCCGGCTTCCTGATCTTCTTCCTCGCCTTCCTGCTGCGGGAGCATCCCCTAGCCGGTCAGAGCGCGGCGGTGTCGCTGGGCATAGTGGGGGTCGCGGCGGGAGCGGGCAACGCGCTCGGCACGGCGGTCGGAGCGTGGCTGCGGTCGCGGGCCCCCGAGATCATCGTCGTGACGGTCGTCGCGATCGTGCTGGGCGCGGCGATCGCGGCGGCGGTTCTCTTCGGGGCGTTCCTGGTGATCTGTCTGGCCGCGATCGCCGGGTTCGGGCAAGCGCTGGCCAAGTTGTCGCTGGACGCGCTGATCCAGCGGGACGTGCCGGAGCTGGTGCGCACATCGGCGTTCGCACGCTCCGAGACGCTGCTGCAGATGGCCTGGGTGTTCGGCGGGGCGATCGGCATCGTGCTGCCTCTCAACGGGGTGCTGGGCCTGTCGGTGGGCGCCGCGATCGTCGCCGCCGGCTGGATCCCCACGGTCCGCGGCCTGCTGACCTCGGCCCGCCACAAGGACGCCACCCACCCCAAGCCGACCTGACCACCCGCGGCCCACCCCGCCCCAGGACGACGCCCCGACCACGCACCGCCAGGTGCCCCGCCCCCGCATGGCGCCCGCCCAGGGTGGCCCGACCACGCGCGCCACCCGCCGCAACGCGGTCTGACCGCACGCACCGACCACCGCAAGGCGGCCCGACCGCGGGCACCGCCCGCCGCAAGGCGACCTGACCGCGCGGAGCGCGACGGCACTCCGCCCGCCGGCCGCACGACACCCCCCTCCACACCAGCGGCTGCCGGCACCCGGCCCACCGCGAGGCGGCCCGACCCCGCGCACCACCGCCCCATACCGACCCGACCCCGCGCACCGCCCGCCGCAAGGCGACCTGACCGCGCGGCGGCGCACAACCCAGGACCTGACCGCGCGGCACGCGGTGGCACCGCACCCGCTCGCCGCACCCCGCATGGTCGGCCTCCGGCTTCCGCCCCCGCCACGTGGTCCGGCCCGTATGCCGGCCGCTCCGGGACGGCCCGACCACTCGTGCGCCCACCCGCTCCGGGACAGCCCGAACGTGCGGCCGTGGTGTCGGACGGCCGGTCGGGGCGCGGCACGCCGTACCCCCGCGTGGGCGGGCTGCTGGAGGTGCCCGATAGCCTTCGGCCATGACCTCGCTGCAATCCGCTGTGCGACGCCGCCGCGCCGTCGCCGCCGCCGGTGCCGTATCCGCCGGACTGCTTGCCCTGTCGGCCTGCTCCAAGCCGACGCCGATCGCCACGATCACCGTCGGCGACGACTCGGTGCACTCGGAAGCCACCTGCTACAACGACGGCAAGGCGATCAAGACCGCCGACCTGCCGAAGTGCCTGAAGTCGGACAAGACCATCAAGGTGGACACCGCCGAGACGGTCCGCTTCGGTGTCGACCCCGACATCGCGGAGAAGGGCTGGACCATCCTGATGAACGGTCAGCCGCTGGTCGAGCCCACCAAGAAGACCTACCAGACCATCCCCGGCAGCGTGTTCTTCAACGCCCAGTACGGCGCCAGCGGCAACTCGACGTGGGTGGCCATCGCGGAGGGCGAGAAGGGCACCACCGGCGTGTGGTCCTTCAAGCTGCAGAAGGCCTCCTGACGGGGTCCTGCCCTCGGTGACCTCCGTACGCGTCCTCGTCGCCACCGCCGTCCCGGTCGAACGGGACGCGGTGGCGCAGGCGTTCCCCGGGCCGCCCGCGCGGGAGGTGCCGCTGCCCGGGGCGATGCTGCACCGGCTCGCGGGGCCGGCCGGCTCCGGCCTGTTCGACCTGCTCGCCGCCGGGGTCGGCCCGGCCCTCGCCGCCGCCTCCACCGCCACCGCGCTCACCGCCGCCGCGCTGACCGGTGACCCGTACGATCTCGTCGTCTCCGCCGGTATCGCGGGCGGCTTCGTGCCGGACGCGACCCCCGGGACGGCCCCCGGCACGACGTCCACGGCGTCCGGTACGGCCTCCGGCGCGCCCGTCGGGTCGCTCGTCGTCGCCGACGAGATCACCGCGGCCGACCTGGGCGCCGAGACCGGCGACGGCTTCCTGCCGGTGACCGAGCTCGGCTTCGGCACCGTCACACACCACCCGCCCGAATCACTCGTACGGGCGATCGCGGCCGCGACCGGCGCGGCCGCCGGCACCGTGCTGACCGTCTCGACCGTGACCGGCACCGCGGCCCGCGCCGGCGCCCTGCGCGCCCGTCATCCCCGCGCCCTCGCCGAGGCCATGGAAGGCTTCGGCGTCGCCGAGGCGGCAGCGGCGCACGGCGTGCCCGTGCTGGAGCTGCGCGCGGTATCCAACCCCGTCGGCCCGCGCGACCGCGCCGCCTGGCGGATCGGCGCCGCCCTGACCGCCCTGACCGGGGGCTTCGGGAAGATCGCCCCCGTACTGGAGAGTTGGAACCCCCATGAGCTCTGAGCACCGGCGACTGCAGATCGCCTACTCGCCCTGCCCCAACGACACGTTCGTCTTCGACGCCCTCGCCCACGGCCGCGTCCCGGACGCGCCCGCGCTGGACGTCACGTTCGCCGACATCGACATCACCAACGGCATGGCCGAGCGCGGCGAGTTCGACGTGCTGAAGGTGTCGTACGCCGTGCTGCCCTACGTCCTCGGCGAGTACGCGCTGCTGCCCTGCGGCGGCGCGCTGGGCCGGGGCTGCGGGCCGCTGGTGCTCACCCGCGAGCCGCAGGCCGAGCTGACGGGCCGTACGGTCGCCGTGCCGAGCGAGAAGTCGACGGCGTATCTGCTGTTCCGGCTGTGGGCGGCGGACACCGTCCCCGGCGGGGTCGGTGAGATCGTGGTCATGCCGTTCCACGAGATCATGCCGGCCGTACGGGACGGGAAGGTGGACGCCGGACTGGTGATCCACGAGGCCCGCTTCACGTACCAGAACTACGGCCTGCACAAGCTCGCCGACATGGGCGAGCACTGGGAGGACACCACCGGCCTGCCGATCCCGCTCGGCGCGATCATCGCCAAGCGGTCACTGGGCACCGAGACGCTGACCCGGCTCGCCGACTCGGTCCGGGCGTCCGTGCGCGCCGCCTGGGACGACCCCGAGGCATCCCGGCCGTACGTCATGGAGCACGCCCAGGAGATGGACCCGGCCGTCGCCGACCAGCACATCGGCCTGTACGTCAACGAGTTCACCGCCGGTCTCGGCCCCGACGGCTACGCGGCGATCCGCGGGCTGCTCACCCGCGCCGCGGCCGAGGGACTCCTTCCGGCCCTCGGCCCGGACGCACTCGACTTCCCCTGAGGGCGCCTTCCCCTGAGGGCACATCATCGGGGGGACCGAGGCGGTTCCGGTTCCCCCGAGCGGGTTACACGTCCAACTGGTCGGCGACCGCGCGAAGCAGTCCGGCGACCTTCTTGCCGGAGGCCTTCTCGGGGTAGCGGCCACGCTCCAGGGTCTGGCCGACGCTCTCCAGGAGCGTCGTCAGGTCCTGGACGATGGAGAGCAGCTCGTCCGGCTTCTTTCGCTGGGCGGCCGCGACCGAGGGGGCGGGTTCCAGGACCGTCACCGACAGCGCCTGGTCGCCGCGCTGTCCGGCGACCACGCCGAACTCCACGCGCTGTCCCGGCTTGAGCGTGTCCACTCCGGCGGGCAGGACAGAGGAATGGACGAAGACGTCACCGCCGTCGTCGCGGGAGAGAAAGCCGAAGCCCTTCTCGCTGTTGAACCACTTGACCTTGCCGGTGGGCACGTCTGTCCTCGTCCTCGTACTCGTCGGAAAACTGCTTCGGAAACGGCTCTGGATAACACTGGGGCGGGTCGCGCCCGACCCGCCGGTACCAAGGCTAATGGTCTTCGGGCGGGTGGCAAGACGTCGCCCGGTTGTTCCTTCGAGCTGGGAACTACCCTGGTCCGGTGCGTGACAAAACCCAAACGAATTCCGCCGCGGCCGGTGACGGGCTGATCCGTGCCGGTGCCATCGTGTTCTTCGTCGGTGCGGCGGCCACTCTGGTCACAGTGGCCCCGCTGTTCCTCGGGGCGAGGCCATTTCCCACCTACATGTTCGGACTGAGCATGCTCATGGGCGTCGGCTTCCTGATCGCGGGTGCCGGGGTGCTGCGGTCGATCGCCGCGCAGCGCCGTCAGGCGCGCGGCGGCACCGGGTCCGCGGCCCCGTCGCGGTAGTCGGCACCGGCGCGCGCTTCCTCGGCCGAAAAGCGCGCGTCATAGTCCGAAAACCACTTCGGGAATCCCGTCAGATCGGCGAGGACGACGTCCGCGCCGGCCTCCCGCAGTTCCCGTTCGCCGCACGGCCCGGTGGCCACCGCCACCGACAGGGCACCGGCCGCCCGGGCACCCCGTACGTCGCCCACGTGATCGCCGACGTACACCCGCGCGCCGTACTCGCGCAGCGCCTCGGCCTTCTGTTCCGCCCACAGGTCGCCGATCACGGCGTCCGGATCGATGCCGAGGTGCTCCAGGTGCAGCTTGGCGTTCGGCTCGTACTTGGCGGTGACGACGATCGCCCGCCCGCCTGCCCGCCGTACGGCCGCGACCGCCTCGCGGGCGCCGGGCAGGGCGAGCGCCGGGGCGACGGCGAACGACGGGTACATCTCGCGGTACAGATCGGCCATGGCCTCGACCCGCTCGGCCGGAAACCAGTTGATCAGCTCCTCCGCGAGCGGCGGACCGAGCCGCGTGACCGCCAGGTCGGCGTCGATGTGGGTGCCGGTCCGCTCCGACAGCGCCAGATAGCAGGCACGGATGCCGGGGCGGGAGTCGATGAGGGTCATGTCGAGGTCGAAGCCGACGGTCAGCGGGCGAGAAGTCATATGGGCCATTGTGCCCAGGGGGCATACGGGCGAGACGCCCGGCCCGTGTGACGTACAACCAACTGCCGGCGGGCGGCCGGCACTGCCGGCGGCCGCCCGGCGTGTCAGCGGCCGCCCGGCATGTCAGCGGCCGGTTACCGGCGCTGCCGCTGTGAGCGCCACAGCAGGAACAGCGCCGACAGCACGGCCGCGGCGCGCACCACCCATGGCCAGGTCTGGGCGATCGCGTCGTTCAGGTGGCCCTGGGCGATGGGGGTGCCCCAGCGGTCATTGCTGCGGCCCCACAGCCACAGCAGCCCGGCGGCGAGCGCCAGGCCGGGCAGGCCCATGACGGCCCACTTGGACTCGGCCCGGGTCAGGCGCCGCGAGCCGTAGGCGATGATCCAGCCCAGCAGCAGCGCGAACCAGTTGCCGAGCACGGCGCCGGCCAGCAGCAGCCCGGCGGCGATCAGGAGGAGCGGGTTGCTCCAGCCGCCGGTGCGCCGGGTCAGCAGGGCGAGGCGCCGGCGGCGGGCCGGGGACTCGGGGTCGGCCGTCGCCGCGTCCGCCTCGGCGGCCGGGGCGGCCTCCGCCCGCGCGGGGCCGCCCGGCCGCGCGGACTCCGCCGGCCGGGCGGGGTCCCGCCGCGGCGGGGGCTTGAGCAGGTCCGGGATCTCCACGCCGCCGACGAACCCCGGCACGTCGTCGCCGATCCCGAAGGGGCTGCCGTCCGCGGTCCACCAGTCGGGGCGGTCCGTCGCGCCGCCGAGCTCGGCGGCGGTCGCCAGGTGCGGTGGGGAGACGGCACCGGACGGCGGCGGGCTCGCCGGGGGCCGGGCGGGGCGGGGACGCGGCACGACGCGGCGCAGTCCCTTCGGCCGCTTCTCCTCCTCCTCCTCGGACGCCTCGGGCGCCCCGGTCTCGCGCTGCACGGGTACGGCGGTGGCGGGCGGCGCCTGTGGCGGGCTCGCCGTCCGCGCACGTGTGTCGCCGCTTCCGCCCGCCGCCGCGACGATCTCGTCGGGGCTGCCGAGGCGTTCGAGGATGCGGCGCACGGCCGCGGGGCTGTCCACGGCGGCCTTGGCGCGGCGCCGGTCGATCTCGTTGCGCAGCTCCGAGACCAGCCGCATCCGCGTCGCCGAGGACAGCTGCCGCTGCTGGGCGACGTCCCCGACGCGGCTCAGATACTCGTAGACGACCTGGTCGCTCTCGATCCCCACGGAACCCCTCCGGGGCGGCTGTCCTCGAACCCGTGGGGACGAAGGTACCGCGTGCGCCGGGGTCGTCGTAGCGGCTCGCGGGCGTGCCGCGCCGCCCCGCGCAGGGAACGGAGACGTGCCCCGCCGTCATACCCACCCGCTACCGTGGGTCGGATGAGCAGCGATGAGAAACCGGCGCCGGCCCCCCGCTCGCTCGCGGAGGCGCTTCGCGCGCGCGACGACGCCTCCCTGGCCGCGCTTCTGCGCAGCCGGCCCGACCTCATCACGCCGGTCCCGACGGATCTCACCCAGCTCGCCACCCGCGCCGGGACCCGCGCCTCTGTGGTGCGCGCCCTGGAGCGGCTGGACCGGTTCGCGCTGCAGACCGCGGAGGCGCTGGCGGTGGCCGGCGACCCGGCGACGTACGCGGAGCTGCTCGGCCTGATGGCCGGGGACGCCGGTGATCCGGCCGTCGCTGCCGCCCTGCCCCGCGCCGTCGCCACGCTGCGCGAGCAGGCCCTGGTCTGGGGCGGCGACGACCGGCTGCGCCTGGTGCGCACCGCCCGCGAACTGCTCGCGCCCTCGCCCCAGCACCCGTCGCCGACCGGGCTCGGACCGACCGTGCAGGAGGCGACGGCGGGCATGTCGCCGGGGCGCATCCAGGAGATCCTCACCACCGCGGGGCTGCCCTCGACCCACGACTCGGTCTCCGCCGTGGCCGCGCTGACCGCCCTGTTCACCGACCGCGAGCGGATGGCGACGCTGCTCGCCGAGGTGCCGGCCGACTCCCTCGACGTGCTCGAACGGCTGCTGTGGGGGCCGCCCTACGGCCAGGTCACCGCCGACCCGGCGCCCCGGCTGCGGCTGCTGCTCGACCGGGGTCTGCTGCTGCCCACGGCGCCCGGCACGGTCGTCCTGCCGCGCGAGGTGGCCCTGCATCTGCGCGCGGGCCGCGCGCACCGCGCGCCCGAGCCGCTGCCGCCCGCCGTGGAGGCGGCCGCGACGCACCGTCCACAGGTTGTGGACGCGACGGCGGCCGGCCAGGCGTACACCGCGCTGGCCACCGTCGAGGAGCTGCTCAAGGACTGGGACGAGGGCGGGCCGAACGTGCTGCGCGCGGGCGGCCTGAGCGTGCGCGACCTCAAGCGCACCGCCGTCGCCCTGGACGTCTCCGAGCCGGTGGCCGCCTTCTGGGTGGAGCTCGCCTACGCGGCCGGACTGCTGGCCTCCGACGGGGAGGCGGACGAGCGGTACGCGGCGACCCCGGCCTACGACGAGTGGCTGGACCGGCCCCCCGCCGAGCGCTGGGCCCAGCTGGCGGAGGCCTGGGTGACCGGGACGCGCACGCCGGGCCTGGTCGGCGGACGGGACGCCAAGGACCGCACGCTCTCCGCGCTGGGCCCCGGCCTGGACCGCTCGGCCGCGCCGGAGGTACGGCACCGGGTGCTGACCCTGCTCGCGGGGCTGCCGGAGGGAGCCGCGCCGTCGGCCGAGTCGGTGCTGGCCCGGCTGCGCTGGGAACGCCCGCTGCGCGGCCCGCAGCGCGATCAGGAGCACGACCTGCGCAGCCGGCTCGCCCAGTGGACGCTGTCCGAGGCGGAGCAGCTGGGCGTCACCGGCCGGGGCGCGCTCTGCGCGCACGGGCGTGCGCTGCTGGGCGCACCGCCGGCACCGGCCTCCGCGCGACCTGTTCCCGCGCAACCGGCGGCCGGCCGCAAGACCCCTGCGCAGGAGGCTCCGCCCGTGGGGCGGGGCGGTCCCGGGGACAAGCTGCCCGTCCACAGGCACCACCCGTCCGCCGCGCTCTCCGACCCCCTGGCCGCCAGGGAGCCCCTCTCCCCCGCCGAGCAGGCCACCGCCGCCGCCGCTGCGGCCCGTCTGCTCGCCCCGCTGCTGCCCGCGCCCCTGGACCATGTACTGCTCCAGGCGGATCTGACGGCGGTGGCGCCCGGACCGCTGCAACGCCCGCTGGCCGAGATGCTGGGGGTGCTCGCGGACGTGGAGTCCAAGGGCGGCGCGACCGTGTACCGGTTCACTCCGGCCTCCGTACGCCGTGCCCTGGACGCCGGCCGGACCGCCGCCGATCTGCACGCCTTTCTCGCCGAGCACTCCCGTACGCCGGTGCCGCAGCCGCTGGCCTACCTCATCGACGACGTGGCCCGGCGTCACGGGCATCTGCGCGTCGGGGCCGCCTCGGCGTATGTGCGCTGCGACGACGACGCACTGCTGAACGAGATCCTGGCCGACAAGCGGTCCGCCGGCCTGCATCTGCGCCGCCTCGCGCCGACCCTGCTGGCCACCCAGGCCGACCCGGCCACGCTCCTGGAGGGCCTGCGTGCCATGGGCTACGCCCCGGCCGCCGAGTCGGCGGAGGGCGACGTGCTCATCACCCGGGCCGACTCCTACCGCACCCCGCCGCGCACCGCGCCCGAACCCGTCCCGGAGGGTCCGCCCGCCCCGGACGCCACCCTTCTGTCCGCGGCGATCCGCGCCATCCGGGCGGGCGACCTGGCCTCCACCGCCCCGCGCAAGCCGGCCGCGGACCCGGTGGCGGGCGGCGAGCTGCCCCGCACCGGTGCCGCCGAGACCCTGGCCACCGTGCAGGCCGCCGTGCTCACCGGTGAGGCCCTGTGGATCGGGTACGTCAACGCCGAGGGCGCCGCCAGCCAGCGGGTCATCGCCCCGATCCGGGTCGAGGGCGGCTTCGTGACGGCGTACGACCACACCGCCGACGAGGTGCGGACGTATCCGCTGCACCGGATCACGGGGGTGGCCGAGCTCGCGGACGAGGGGTCCTGACAGCCGCCGTGCGACCGTCGTCACGGCCGTGATCGGCCGCCGGTAGGGCACACTGGACGTTTGGTCACACGGAAAGGGCGCTGCGCGTGAATGGTCCCCTGATCGTCCAGTCGGACAAGACCCTGCTGCTCGAGGTCGACCACGAGCGGGCCGACGACTGCCGTCGCGCCATCGCGCCGTTCGCCGAGCTGGAGCGGGCGCCCGAGCACATCCACACCTACCGGGTCACCCCCCTCGGCCTGTGGAACGCGCGGGCCGCCGGACACGACGCGGAGCAGGTCGTCGACGCGCTGGTGCAGTACAGCCGCTACCCGGTGCCGCACGCGCTGCTCGTCGACATCGCCGAGACGATGGACCGCTACGGCCGCCTGACCCTGACCAAGCACCCCGCGCACGGGCTGGTGCTGTCCACCACCGACCGGCCGGTGCTGGAGGAGGTGCTGAAGTCCAAGCGGATCGCCCCGCTGGTCGGGGCGCGGATCGATCCGGACACCGTGGCCGTGCATCCGTCCGAGCGCGGTCAGATCAAGCAGGTGCTGCTGAAGCTGGGCTGGCCGGCCGAGGACCTGGCGGGCTACGTCGACGGCGAGGCCCACCCGATCGAGCTGCGCGAGGACGGCTGGGCGCTGCGGCCCTACCAGAAGCAGGCCGTGGAGAACTTCTGGCACGGCGGCAGCGGTGTCGTCGTCCTGCCCTGCGGGGCGGGCAAGACGCTGGTCGGCGCCGGGTCGATGGCGCAGGCCAAGTCGACCACCCTGATCCTGGTGACGAACACCGTCTCCGCCCGGCAGTGGAAGCACGAGCTGGTGAAGCGGACCTCGCTGACCGAGGACGAGATCGGCGAGTACAGCGGGACCCGGAAGGAGATCCGGCCCGTCACCATCGCCACGTACCAGGTCCTCACCACCAGGCGGAAGGGCGTCTACCCGCACCTGGAGCTGTTCGACTCCCGGGACTGGGGCCTGATCGTCTACGACGAGGTGCATCTGCTGCCCGCGCCGGTCTTCAAGTTCACCGCCGACCTCCAGGCGCGCCGCCGCCTCGGGCTGACCGCGACGCTCGTCCGGGAGGACGGCCGCGAGTCGGACGTGTTCTCGCTGATCGGGCCGAAGCGGTTCGACGCGCCGTGGAAGGAGATCGAGTCGCAGGGCTACATCGCGCCCGCCGACTGCGTCGAGGTCCGGGTGAACCTGACCGACTCCGAGCGGCTCGCCTACGCCACCGCCGAGACCGAGGAGAAGTACCGCTTCTGCGCGACCACCGACACCAAGCGGAAGGTCACCGAGGCGATCGTCCGCCGCTTCGCCGGGCAGCAGATCCTCGTCATCGGCCAGTACATCGACCAGCTCGACGAGCTGGGCGAGCACCTGAACGCCCCGGTGATCAAGGGTGAGACGTCCAACGCCCAGCGCGAGAAGCTCTTCGACGCCTTCCGCGAGGGGGAGATCAACGTGCTGGTGGTGTCGAAGGTGGCGAACTTCTCCATCGACCTGCCGGAGGCCACGGTCGCCATCCAGGTCTCGGGCACCTTCGGCTCCCGCCAGGAGGAGGCCCAGCGCCTCGGCCGGGTGCTGCGGCCCAAGGCCGACGGCCACCAGGCCCACTTCTACTCGGTGGTCGCCCGCGACACCATCGACCAGGACTTCGCCGCCCACCGCCAGCGCTTCCTGGCCGAACAGGGCTACGCCTACCGGATCATGGACGCGGACGAGCTGCTCGCGGAGAACTGAGCGAACGACTCCTCTCCGGCGGCCCGGCCTCCCGGTGCCTCAGCACGGCCCACGCCAGCAGCGCGCAGGTCAGCAGCGCGTACGGCGCCGCCAGGGGCTGCTGCCACCACCGCAGGTGCAGGTCCCCGTCGCCGGCGCGGGGCACCAGCCACATCGTGCGGGCCGTGAAGCAGAGCACGGTGGCCGCCGCCCAGGCGCGGCGGCCCTCGGCCAGGAGCACGGCGAGCAGCGGGACGCACCACACCCAGTGGTGGGACCAGCTGATCGGCGAGACGAGCAGGGCGGTCAGGCCCGTCAGGACGATGCCCCACCTCTCCCGCTGCTCCCGGCGGGCGGCCCACAGGCCCACGGCACCCGCCACGCACGCCGGGACCAGCCAGGCGGGTCCGGGCGCCGGATCGCGCAGTGCCCGGGCGATCAGTCCCTGGAGGGACTGGTTGTCGATGATCCATGGTTTCCCCACACGGTCGGTGTCGAAGACGAGACGGGTCCAGTACTCGACGCTGGCCGCGGGCAGGACGAGCGCGCCGGCGACGACGGTCGCGGCGTACGCGGCCAGCGCCGTGGCGGCCTCTCGCCGGCGCCCGCGCAGCAGCAGATAGACGACGAAGAGCCCCGGGGTGAGCTTGATCCCGGTCGCCACCCCGATCGCGGCCCCCTTCCCGCGCGCGCCGGGCGGCCGGGTGAGGTCCCACAGGACCAGACAGGCGAGCGCGAGGTTGATCTGCCCGAACACGAAGGTCTGGAAGACCGGTTCCAGCCAGAGGGCGAGGGCCGTGGTGAGGCACAGCAGTGCGGGCCCGGGCCGGCGGCCCGCGAGCCGGGCGGACAGCTGGACGAGCCAGGCGAGCAGGAGCGCGTTGCCCGCGAGGAACGCCAGCTTCAGCTCCGGGGCCGCAAGCCATGCCGTCGGCACGAACAGCAGGGCCGCGAAGGGCGGATACGTGGCCGGCAGCCGCCCCACCGTGATCGTGAAGCCGTACAGGTCACGGCCGTGGACGACGGCCGCGCCCTCGGCCTGGTAGACCAGCGCGTCGGGCATCGGCACGCCCAGGACGGCGAGCAGGACCGCGAGGGCGGCGAAGGAGGCGACAAGCAGGACGAGGGGGGTTGCCGCATGCGACCGGAGGGCCATCGTCCGTTCTGTCACGGAACGACCCTAATAGGTCACTTGTGGCGTATGCCCGCTTCCTCGCCGTACTCCCCGAGGACGATCACCTCGAACGCGGCGCCCGCGAACACCTTGACGGCATGCAGGGCGTCGCCCAGACGGTGGTGACGGCCGAGACGACGGCTGCCCGGAACGGCCGAGCCGCCGGCCGGGCGGGCGGCGGGAGCTGGGTGGATGGTTGCTGCGCTCATGCCTCCATGGTCGATCCCGGGGGATGCGGCAGGCATCACTCCACGGAGCCAACCTCGGAGCCTCCGCCTACCCCTCTGGAGGGACCGCCTCCCCTACACCCGCCGGACGGCGACCCCTAGGGGGAGGGAGCGGAATCGACCGGGGCCGACGAAATCGGTTGGCATTCGCCGCCCCCGGCGACCTAGAATCCCCGCTCTTGCCCGCCTCCCCCCATGGAGCGCAGCCGACCGGACGGAAACCGGCCGGCAGATCCCGCAGCCGCACGGCACGGCCGTCCAGGCCCGGCCGCCTGTCCCGTAGGTCTTCCGGAGGCACCCCCTTGTCCACGCCCGCCGACCCCGCAGCGCACCCCGCCGAACCCCACACCGCCGCGCGCCCTGCCGACACCGGCGACCCCCTGGCCCGCGAGCGGTCCCACCTCTCCGCCTCCCGCGCCGCGCTGCGGGCCATGCGCGCGGACGTCGAGTCGCTCGACATCCGCGACGTCACCGCGAACTGGGTCAACGCCGAGGTCCTCGCCCACCAGATCGACGAGCGCATCAAGGCGCTGGCCGACCTCAGCGACACCCCGCTGTTCTTCGGCCGCCTCGACTACCTGCACGCGCCCGGCGCGGAACAGGCCGAGGGCGCCGGAGGAGAGCGCTTCTACATCGGACGGCGGCATGTGCACGACGCCGACGGCGACCCCATGGTCATCGACTGGCGCGCGCCGGTCTCCCAGCCGTTCTACCGCGCGTCGAAGAAGGACCCGATGGACGTCGCGCTGCGCCGCCGCTTCGGCTACACCGGCGGCGACCTCACCGCGTACGAGGACGAGCACCTGTCCGACCCGGCCGAGCCGGCTGAGCCGTCGGGGGCTGCCACCGCCGGCAAGCTGCTCCAGCAGGAGATCGAGCGTCCGCGCGTCGGCCCGATGCGCGACATCGTCGCGACCATCCAGCCCGAGCAGGACGAGATCGTACGGTCCGGGCTGGGCGGCACGGTCTGCGTGCAGGGCGGACCCGGCACCGGGAAGACCGCCGTCGGCCTGCACCGGGTCGCCTACCTCCTCTACGCCCACCGGGAGCGGCTGGCCCGCACCGGCACGCTCGTCATCGGCCCGAACAAGTCCTTCCTGCACTACATCGAGCAGGTGCTGCCCGCGCTCGGCGAGCTGACGGTGCGGCAGGCCACCGTCGACGACCTGGTCGCCCATGTGGAGCTGCGGGGCACGGACGACGCGCCGGCCGCGATCGTCAAGGGCGACGCGCGCATGGCTCAGGTACTGCGCAGGGCCGTGTACGCACACGTCACGATGCCCACCGAGCCGGTCGTGGTGGTGCGCGGCTCGCGCCGCTGGCGGGTCCCGGCGTACGAACTGGAGGAACTCGTCCGCGAGTTGCTGGATCGGGGCATCCGCTACGGCGCGGCCCGCGAGGCCCTGCCGCAGCGGATCGCGCACGCGGTGCTGGTGCAGATGGAGCGGGCGGGCGAGGCACCGGACGACCGGGTGCAGGACGCGGTCGCCCGCAACGCGGCGGTGAAGGCGGCCGTCAAGGCGGTCTGGCCGGCCGTCGACCCCGCCAAGCTGGTGCTGAGGCTGCTGACGGACGCGGACTTCCTCGCCGCGCACGCCGAGGGGATCCTCACCGAGGAGGAGCAGAAGACGATCCTGTGGGCCGGGCCCGTACGGTCGGTGAGGTCGGCGAAGTGGTCGGCGGCCGACGCCGTCCTGATCGACGAGGCCGCCGATCTCGTCGAGCGCACCCACTCCCTCGGCCATGTGGTCCTCGACGAGGCGCAGGACCTGTCCCCCATGCAGTACCGGGCGGTCGGCCGGCGCTGCAGCACCGGTTCCGCGACCGTCCTGGGGGACCTGGCGCAGGGCACGACGCCGTGGGCGACCCGCACCTGGGAGGAGGCGCTGGCGCACCTCGGCAAGGCCGAGGGGGTCGTCGAGGAGCTGACGGCCGGTTTCCGCGTGCCGACGGACGTCATCACCTACGCCTCCCGGCTGCTGCCGGACATCGCGCCCGGCCTGACCCCGGTGGCGTCGGTCCGTGAGAACCCCGGCTTCTTCGAGATCCGTCCCACCGGGGCGGACGCGGCCGGTGACGCCGACGTGGTCGCCGCCTGCGAGGAACTGCTGCGCAACGAGGGCTCGATCGGCCTGATCGCCGCCGACGCCCGCGTCCCGGCCCTCGCAAAGGCGCTGACGGCGGCCGGACTGACGTATCTGTCCCCCGGCGAGGAGACGACGGCCGAGACCCGTCTCACCCTGGTCCCGGCCTCGCTCGCCAAGGGCCTGGAGTACGACTACGTGGTCCTGGACGAGCCGCGGGCCGTGGTCGACGGCGAACCCGACGAACGCACCGGCCTGCGCCGCCTGTACGTGGCCCTGACCCGAGCGGTCTCGGGCCTGATCGTCACCCACAAGGCGGCGCTCCCGCCCCAGCTGGCCTGAGCGGGAGGCGCCGGCACGGGCCCGCTCAGACGGCGGACCCCACGGTCTCCGCGTCCAGCACGGTGCGCCACTGCGCGACCGCGCCGACCGATACCGGGCCCGCCCAGCCGTCCGGGCGGGCCGCGCCGCCGATGTGGAAGGCGTCGATACCGGCGGCCCGCAGAGCGGGCACGTGGTCCAGGCGCAGACCGCCGCCCACCATGATCCGCTGCTCGTAGCCGGGCTGCCCGCCGCGCGCCGCCTCCGCGACCAGGGTGGGCAGGCCGTCGTCCACACCGCCGGCCGCGCCCGCGGTCAGGTACGTGTCGAGACCGGGCAGCCCGTCCAGCTGCTTGCGCAGCGCATCGCGGTCGGCGGCCCGGTCGATGGCCCGGTGGAAGGTCCAGGGGCAGCCGTCCAGTGCTGCGACCACCCGCTCCACAGCCCCCCGATCCACCGCACCGTCCGCGTCGAGGAACCCGAGCACGAACTCCTCGGCCCCGGCCGCCCGGAGCTCCCCCACGACCCCGGCCAGCCTGTCCACGCCCCCGGCACCACCCGCGGCGAACCCGTCCGCGAGCCGCACCATCACACGCAGCGAGATGTCGACGGCGGCGCGGATCCCGGCGACGGTCTCGAGCGACGGAGTGAGCCCGTCGGCCGCCATGTCGGTGACCAGCTCGAGGCGGTCCGCGCCTCCGGCCTGGGCGGCGACCGCGTCCTCGACATCGAGGGCGATCACCTCCAGGACTGCACGCATGCTCATAGGAACCCTTTCCTCGGTTTCCCCTGGGGCTGACAGGTCTAGTCCAATATCAGGGTACGCCGGATGGGGTCCACGGCCGACAACCGCCTCACCCGAAGATGTTCAGCTCCACCCCCTCCGCGCCCGCGAGCTCGTACCCCGCACCGTCCCCCGCCCGCGGTAGCGGCCGGCCCGCGTAGAGCCGTACGAGGGTGGCGGCGTCGCCGATGTACCGCGCCGGCGTGCGCACACCGCTCACGTCGCCCAGCCGCAGCGGCTCGTCCATGTCGTCCAGGTCGGCGTGGAGCGGCAGGTGCGCCTTCTCCCGGGTGACCCGGACGAGCAGCGGAAGGGCGTACGACAGCCCCGCGCCGGCGTACGCCCCCGGCGCGCCGAGGGTGTCGCGCACGTCACCGGCGTGGACCCACTCGCCCAGCGCGACCATGTCGAGCACCCCGCCGGCCTCGGCGATCACCGGGCCCGCCTCGGTCATCCCGCGTTCCAGCTCGTCCACCACCCGCGCGTTCGTCCAGTCGGCCCGCTCGGCGATGTCCCGCTGGTTGGACTCGGGGGAGAACACCCCCTTCTCGAACCGGCTCTCCACCACCCTCATCAGCGCGGCGGAACAGTGCGCGAGCACGTCCCGCACCGTCCACCCCGGACACGCGGCGGTCGGCAGCGCGAAGTCCGCCTCCGGCCGCGCCCGCAGCAGCGGGATCAACGCGTCCCGCTCCATGGTCAGCAGCCGCCCGGGCAGCTCGGGGTCCCGTACCTCATGCAGATCGGCAGAAGTCATGCCGTCCAAGCTAGGGCCTTTCGTTTGGATCAGGCCGGATCAGGGAGCGGGGTCTGGTGATGGGGGTACCTCCCACGCCGTTCAGGCAGTGGGGGAGGATCGCAAGGCGGAGGAGGGCGTCACGGCGGAGCCATGGCAACCGACGACAACGCGGCGAGGCGCGGTGCCAGGGCCCGCGAGCCCGGCATGATCCAAACGAAAGGCCCTAGGGTCCCGGCCCCCGCGACGGGAGAATGAGCCCATGGCCGATCACGCCGATCTCGACGCGCTGCGCTCCCGCTGGACCCGTGCCCTGGAGGGTGCCCGGGGGTCCGGCGGGGGCCCGGACCCGGTGCCGTACGCCGACAACCTGCTCGCCCGCTGGCAGGAGCCGCAGCGGCACTACCACACGCTCACCCATCTGACCGCCGTCCTGGAGCACGTGGACGTACTGGCGGAGTACGCCGCCGACCCGGACGTGGTCCGGCTGGCGGCGTGGTTCCACGACGCCGTCTACCTGCCGGAGCGCTCCGAGAACGAGGAGCGCTCCGCCCGCCTCGCCGAGCGCGCGCTCCCGGAGGCCGGGGTGCCGGAGGCGAAGACCGCCGAGGTGGCCCGGCTGGTCCGTCTCACCGTCACCCACGACCCGGCCGACGACGACGCGGACGGCCAGGTCCTGTGCGACGCCGACCTGGCGGTCCTGGCCTCGGCCCCGTCCGGGTACGCCGCCTACGCCGCCGCCGTCCGCGAGGAGTACCACTTCGTCCCCAATGACGCCTTCCGTGAAGGCCGGGCCGCCGTCCTGCGCCAGCTCCTGGCGCTCCCCCATCTGTTCCGCACCCCGTACGCGCAGCGGCACTGGGAGGCGACGGCCCGCTACAACATCACCTCGGAACTGGAAATGCTGTCGCTCTGAGGCCGTCTTCGCACCTACTCTGCGCCCTATGCGGGCATGGGGCGGGGAACAGGTGGAGCAGGCCGTCGCGGGCGCCGTGGCGCTGCTGCGGACGGTGACGGACCGGGACTGGGAAGGGGTGCGGGCCGGACGGCTGGAGTGGAGCTGCCGGCAGACCGCCGAGCACGTGGCGAGCGATCTGATCGCCTACGCCGGGCAGCTGGCGGGCCGCGCCCGGAGCGCGTACGTCCCCTTCGAGATCACCCTCGACGAGGGCACCGACAACGCGGGCGCCCTGGATGTGATCGAGGCGACCGGCGCCCTGCTGGCCGCCGCCGTCCGCACCACTCCGCGGGACGTCCGGGCCTTCCACCCGTACCCCTTCCGCAGTGCGGACCGCGAGGGTTTCGCCGCGATGGGCGTCGCGGAGGTGCTGCTGCACACGCACGACATGGCACAGGGGCTGGGACTGGACCACGAGCCGTCCGCCGAGCTGTGCGAGGACGTGCTGACCCGGCTCTTCCCGCACGTCCGGCCGGGCCCGGCCGCTTGGCCGACCCTGCTGTGGGCCACCGGCCGCGGCGAGCTGCCCGGCCGGGCGCCGGTCACCGAGTGGCGGTGGAGCAATCCCCTTGTGATTCCCGCCGAGCGGCTCACCCTTCAGGGTGTCACCCCCGCCGCCGCCCGTGATCTCGACCAAGGCGGGGACGGCGGGTTCGCGTGGGTCGGCGGCGGGCCCTACGAGGGCACGCGGGCGGCCGCCGGGATGGTGGTGAAGGCCTACGAGAGCGGGGAGCACCGGCCCGAGTGGGGGATGTTCGTGCTGGTACGGCGGGAGGACGGGGGCGCCGTCGGTGCGATGGGCTTCCACGGGCCGCCCGACGGGGAGGGGCGGGCGGAGGTCGGGTACGACCTCACCGAGCCGGCCCGCGGCCACGGCTACGCCACCGAGGCGCTGCGCGCGCTGTCGGCGTGGGCCCTGGCGCGGGACGACGTACGGCGGCTGTACGCGCGGATCGACCGGGACAACGCCCCCTCCCAGCAGGTGGTCGCCCGGGCCGGTTTCGTCCAGGTGGGTGACGAAGGGGAGCAGCTCGCCTACGAACTGCCGCGCTGAGGGCGGTGCTTGGGGCGGCGCAGGCCGGAGGCGTGCAGCAGCCGCACCACCTCGCGGCTGCTGACCTCCACCGCGCCGGCCGCGACCGCGTCGGCGTAGCGGTGGGAGGGCAGGTCGTAGTGGTCGCGTTCGAAGGCGCGGCGGGCCACGCCCAACCGCTCGGCGAAGGCGTGCAGTTCCTCGTAGGAGACGTCGCTGACCAGGTGCGACCACATGCGGCCGTGGCCGGGCCAGGTGGGTGGGTCGATGTAGAGGGTCATGCCGGCGCCGTCCTGGTGAGGGCGGTTCGCTCGGCCCTCACGACAGGGGTTCCCCGCCCGCCGCCGCCCCCAGCGCTCCCACCGGCGCCACCTTCACGCCCGCCTTCGAGCACACCCAGTGCGGATCGGGTCCGAGCTCCGGCTCCACGTCCAGCGCGTGCGGGTCGCCGTGGCCGCAGACGGGGCACAGCGGCCAGCGGCCGTAGCGCTCCAGAAGGGCGTCCTGCACGTCCTGTGCGACCAGCCCCGCCACATACCGCGCGCCGTCCGGCCACTGCTCCACCCACCAGCGGCGCTGGGTGACGGAGTCCTCCACGAGCGAGACCACGTCCGCATCGGCGACCTCGCCCGCGATCAGGTCGGCCAGGATCAGGGCGCGGGCGGCGTGCAGGGCTTGCTCCAGGGGGCTGATGGGCTGCATGCCTCCATTGTGCGCACTCTTGACCACATGTCCGTTCGGAAAATATCTTTCATGGTGTGACCCAGGACGTGAAGGAAATTTTCGCACCCTCGGGCGGCCCGGCGATCGGCACACCCCCCGCGCCCGCCGCCCTCGCGGCCAAGGTTCGCACGCTCGCGCCCTCCATGACACGCTCCATGCAGCGCGTCGCCGAGGCCGTGGCGCACGACCCGGCCGGCTGCGCGGCCCTCACGGTCACCGGCCTCGCCGAACTCACCGGCACCAGCGAGGCGACCGTCGTGCGCACCGCCCGGCTGCTCGGCTACCCCGGCTACCGCGACCTGCGCCTCGCCCTCGCGGGCCTCGCCGCCCAGCAGCAGTCCGGCCGCGCGCCCGCCATCACGACCGACATCGCGGTGGACGACCCCATCGCCGACGTCGTCGCCAAACTCGCCTACGAGGAGCAGCAGACCCTCGCCGACACCGCCGCCGGCCTGGACACCGTCCAACTCGGCGCGGCCGTCGCCGCCCTGGCCGCCGCCCGCCGCACGGACGTCTACGGGATAGGGGCCTCCGGCCTGGTCGCCCAGGACCTCACCCAGAAGCTGCTGCGGATAGGGCTGATCGCCCACGCGCCCAGCGACCCGCACCTCGCCGTCACCAACGCCGTGCAGCTGCGCGCCGGCGACATGGCGATCGCGATCACCCATTCGGGTTCCACCGGAGACGTGATCGAGCCGCTGCGGGTCGCCTTCGAGCGCGGCGCGACCACCGTCGCCATCACCGGCCGCCCCGACGCGCCCGTCACGCAGTACGCCGACCACGTCCTGACCACGTCCACCTCCCGCGAGAGCGAGCTGCGCCCGGCGGCGATGTCCTCCCGCACCAGCCAACTACTGGTGGTTGACTGCCTGTTCGTGGGGGTCGCCCAGCGTACGTACGAGACGGCGGCACCGGCCCTGGCGGCGTCGTACGAGGCGCTGGCCCACCGGCACAGCCCGCGCGGCGGCAACCAGCGTTCGTAGCCGCCGGCAGGACGGTGTCCGCCGGAAGGACCGCGTCCGCCGGAAGGACGGCGTCCGCGGCAGGACGGCGTCCCGAGCCGGCGAGGACGACCGGCACCGCCCGCCGGCCGTACCGCATCGCCCCAAGCCCTGAGAGTTCCGGAGAGAGCCGCCCTTCATGACCTCCACGCCCCACTACCGTGAGCTGCGCGCCGAGTTGGAGTCGCTGACGACCGAGGCGTTCCGCCCCGAGCTGGCCGAGATCGACCGGCTGCCCACGCTCGAGATCGCGCGGCTGATGAACGCCGAGGACGCCGCCGTGCCGGCCGCGGTGGCCGAGCGGCTGCCCGAGATCGCCGCCGCGATCGACGCGGTCGCCGAGCGGATGGCACGTGGCGGGCGGCTGATCTACGCGGGCGCGGGTACGGCGGGGCGGCTCGGGGTGCTGGACGCCTCGGAGTGCCCGCCCACGTTCAACACCGAGCCGTCCAAGGTCGTGGGGCTGATCGCGGGCGGCCCGGAGGCGATGGTGACCTCCGTCGAGGGCGCGGAGGACTCGCGGGAACTGGCCGTGAGGGCGCTCGACGCCCTCGGCCTGACCGCGGACGACACGGTCGTCGGCGTCTCTGCCTCCGGCCGCACCCCCTACGCCCTCGGCGCGGTCCAGCACGCCCGTGGTCGCGGGGCCCTGACGATCGGGCTGGCCTGCAACGCGGACAGCGCGCTGGCCGCCGCCGCCGAGCACGGCATCGAGATCGTCGCCGGCCCGGAACTGCTCACCGGCTCGACCCGGCTGAAGGCCGGCACGGCCCAGAAGCTGGTGCTCAACATGCTCTCGACGATCACGATGATCCGGCTGGGCAAGACGTACGGGAACCTGATGGTCGACGTACGTGCCTCCAACGACAAGCTGCGCGCCCGCTCCCGCCGGATCGTGGCCCTCGCCACGGGCGCGGCGGACGAGGAGATCGAGCGGGCGCTCGCGGCCACGGACGGCGAGGTGAAGAACGCGATCCTCACCCTGCTGTCCGGCGTCGACGCCGAGACGGCCGCCCGCCTCCTGGAGGCCTCGGCGGGCCACCTGCGCGCGGCCCTGGACCAGGCCCGCGCCTGACAGCGGGGGGGCGATCGAGGGTCTGTGCCAGGCGCCGCGAGCCCGGCGCGATCGACGAGGCACCCCCTACGCTGGGGGGCACGATGAATCACGCCCAGCTCACCGCCCTCGGCCGGGCTCTCCGTCTTCTCGGCGAGCACGGCGAGGCGCTCACCGCCGACACGCCCGACGTCAAGCTGCACGAGGTCAGGGGCGACCTCAGGCGCGCCCTCGACCTGCTGGAGGAGAGCGTCACCGGCGCGGCCCCCGCCACCCGGTGCCCCGAGCACCCGAACGGTCCCGTGGACGACAGCGCGCCCGATCGCTGTCTGCTCTGCGAGACCCGGCGGCGCGTCGCCCGCCGCACGGACCTGTACGGCCCGTCATACGGCCACCCGGCCGGCGAACCGCCCGCCTCCTCCCCCGCTCCCTCCCGCTACGGCAGGCGTGAGGAACGGCCGCAGCCCCAGCAGCGGTGGCTGCCGGAGCTGTGGAACGGGCGGGATTGGCAACTGTGCGGCACCCCGCGCCGGGACCGGCGCGAGGCCGAGCAGTTCATCGCGGCCGAGCGGCGCGGGCCGCGCGCCGCGATCGCCTACCGGCTGGTGCACGAGTTCACCGACTACGAGGTCGTACGCGTCTGGGGAACCCCCGCACGGGTCGACATCGAGCCGCTGGGCGGCATATAGCCACCCGTGGGGGCCGACTTTTGTAGCGCGGGTACTTGGCCCGCTTGGCGAAGAAGTTCCCGAACGCCGCCTGGAGATGGCGCAGCGCCTGCTGGAGTGGGACCGAGGACACCCCGGCCAAGAAGGCCAGCTCCTCGGTCTTCTTCCACTGCGTCAGCGCGGCCGACGACTGCACGTAGGAGACACGGCGCTGCTCGCCGTACCAGGCCCGGGTGCGTTCCTCCAGCGCTTTGTTGTACACGAGGCGGACGCAGCCGAACGTGCGGGACAGCTCGGCTGTCTGCTCGTCCGTGGGGTAGAAGCGGTACTTGAAAGCCCGCTTGATCTGCCGTGGCCCATCTCACATGCTATCAGTTTCCGTGTGAGCGAACTGTGCCGACCGGTGGCCGGTGGACACCGGTCCGCCCCGGCGGCCAACCGGCATTCCCTGCCCTGCTCCGCACGAGCCTCGTCTCCTCCGGCCGCCCCGTGCCCAACAAGAACGCCGGCGTCTCCCCGCGAGTGCGTAGCACGGGGAGACGCCGGCCTCGTGCGACCGCCGTCGGGCGACGGCGCTCAGCTCAGCGTTTTCACCGCCTCGGCGTCGTACGGCGTGAGCTCGTCGAAGCGGTCGCCCAGGACCTTCGCCGCCCACTCCGGGTCCTGGAGCAGCGCGCGGCCCACGGCCACCAGGTCGAACTCGTCGCGCTCCAGGCGGTCCAGCAGGTTGTCCAGGCTGCCGAGCGCGGCGCCCTCGCCCTGGAACGCCTTGATGAAGTCGCCGTCCAGGCCGACCGAGCCCACGGTGATGACCTGCTTGCCCGTCAGCTTCTTCGTCCAGCCCGCCAGGTTGAGGTCGGATCCCTCGAACTCGGGGAGCCAGTAGCGGCGGGTGGAGGCGTGGAAGACGTCCACACCGGCCGCCGCGAGCGGGGTCAGGACGGCCTCCAGCTCCTCGGGCGTCTCGGCGAGACGGGCGTCGTAGGCCTCCTGCTTCCACTGCGAGTACCGGAAGATGACCGGGAACTCGGGCGAGACGGCCGCGCGGACCGCCGCCACGATCTCCGCCGCGAACTTCGTCCGCGCCACCGGGTCGCCGCCGTAGGCGTCCGTACGGCGGTTGGTGCCCGCCCACAGGAACTGGTCCAGCAGATAGCCGTGGGCGCCGTGCAGCTCCACGCCGTCGAAGCCGATGCGCTCCGCGGCGGCCGCCGCCTCCGCGAACGCGGCGATGACGTCGTCCAGGTCCTGCCGGGTCATGGCCTTGCCGATGGCCTCGGACTCGCCGATGCGCAGCCCGGAGGGGCCGACCGGCGGCGCGTCCGCGAACGGCGGCCGGCCCGGCTTGCGGACCATGCCGATGTGCCACAGCTGCGGCACGATCGTGCCGCCCGCCGCGTGCACGGCCTCGGCGACCCTCGCCCAGCCCGCCAGCTGCTCCTCGCCGTGGAACCGCGGCACCCGGCTGCTCTCCCCGGCCGACTCGTGCCCGACGTACGTGCCCTCGGTGACGATCAGGCCCACTCCGGCCGCCGCGCGGCGGGCGTAGTACGACGACACGTCCTCACCCGGAATGCCGCCCGGGGAGAACATGCGGGTCATCGGGGCCATCACGATCCGGTTGGGAACGGTCAGGCCGTTCAGCGTGACGGGACGGGAAAGGATCGAGGCCGCGCGGGAGGCGGACCCGCGGGCCGATCCGGAGGCGGTGACGGTCATAGAGGCTCCTGGGCGGAACGGAGGGAACGGATACCGAATGGTATGTGCACGCGCATGGACTACGTCCACCGGTGCCAACCGTGCCGTCCGCCACACCATTTCCACCGCCCCCCGCGGTGTGGCCCAGAACACGCCCGAGGGCGGCACCCCCTGCTTCCAGGGAGTGCCGCCCTCGGTACGAGAGGACGGATCCGATCCTCGAAGGTCCCGCGAGGGACCCCGGTGGATCAGAAGTCCATGTCACCGCCCGGCATGCCGCCGCCGGCCGGCGCGGCGGCCTTCTCCGGCTTGTCGGCGATGACGGCCTCGGTGGTCAGGAACAGCGCGGCGATGGAGGCGGCGTTCTGCAGCGCGGAACGGGTCACCTTCGCCGGGTCGATGATGCCTTCCTTGACCAGGTCGACGTACTCGCCGGTCGCGGCGTTCAGGCCGTGGCCCGGGGTCAGGTTGCGCACCTTCTCCACCACGACGCCGCCCTCGAGGCCGGCGTTGACGGCGATCTGCTTCAGCGGGGCCTCCAGCGCGAGCTTCACGGCCTGGGCGCCGGTCGCCTCGTCACCCTCGAGCTCCAGCTTCTCGAAGACGTTGGTGGTCTGGAGCAGGGCCACGCCACCGCCGGCGACGATGCCCTCCTCGACGGCCGCCTTGGCGTTGCGGACGGCGTCCTCGATGCGGTGCTTGCGCTCCTTGAGCTCGACCTCGGTGGCGGCACCGGCCTTGATGACCGCGACACCGCCGGCGAGCTTCGCCAGGCGCTCCTGGAGCTTCTCGCGGTCGTAGTCGGAGTCGCTGTTCTCGATCTCGGCGCGGATCTGGTTCACGCGGCCGCCCACCTGCTCGGAGGAGCCGGCACCGTCGACGATGGTGGTCTCGTCCTTGGTGATGACGACCTTGCGGGCCTTGCCCAGCAGGTCGAGCGTGGCGTTCTCCAGCTTGAGGCCGACCTCCTCGGAGATGACCTCGCCGCCCGTGAGGATGGCGATGTCGCCGAGCATGGCCTTGCGGCGGTCGCCGAAGCCCGGGGCCTTGACGGCGACGGACTTGAAGGTGCCGCGGATCTTGTTGACGACCAGGGTCGACAGGGCCTCGCCCTCGACGTCCTCGGCGATGATCAGCAGCGGCTTGCCCGACTGCATGACCTTCTCCAGCAGCGGGAGCAGGTCCTTGACCGACGAGATCTTGGAGTTGGCGATGAGGATGTACGGGTCCTCGAGCGACGACTCCATGCGCTCCATGTCGGTGGCGAAGTAGGCGGAGATGTAGCCCTTGTCGAAGCGCATGCCCTCGGTGAGCTCGAGCTCCAGGCCGAAGGTCTGCGACTCCTCGACGGTGATGACGCCTTCCTTGCCGACCTTGTCCATGGCCTCGGCGATCAGCTCGCCGATCTGGGTGTCGGCGGCGGAGATGGAGGCGGTGGAGGCGATCTGCTCCTTGGTCTCGACCTCCTTGGCCTGGTCGAGCAGGGCGGCGGAGACGGCCTCGACGGCCTTCTCGATACCGCGCTTCAGGGCCATCGGGTTGGCCCCGGCGGCGACGTTGCGCAGGCCCTCCTTGACCAGGGCCTGGGCGAGGACGGTCGCGGTGGTCGTACCGTCACCGGCGACGTCGTCCGTCTTCTTGGCGACTTCCTTGACCAGCTCGGCGCCGATCTTCTCGTACGGGTCCTCGAGCTCGATCTCCTTGGCGATGGAGACACCGTCGTTGGTGATCGTGGGGGCGCCCCACTTCTTCTCGAGGACGACGTTGCGGCCCTTGGGGCCGAGGGTCACCTTGACGGCGTCCGCGAGCTGGTTCATGCCGCGCTCGAGGCCGCGCCGCGCCTCCTCGTCGAACGCGATGATCTTGGCCATGTGAAGTGGTCCCTCCAGGACTGGGGGTGATTCCTTCGGACCGCGCCCGCGCCCGCGACGGACGGCTCGCCGGCCTCGTGGTTCCTTGCCCCACCCGGCCCGCGGGCCTCACCGACCCGGTCCTTCGCTGTCACTCTCACCTTCAGAGTGCTAACGCCAATGATTAGCACTCGACCCACCCGAGTGCAAGGCGCGCTCGCGAAGCGAGCCCCCTCGGGGGGCGACGGCCGGGGTGGCAGCGCGCGCGTGCGGCGACACGCCGAAGGGCCCGCCCCCCGGGTGGAGGAGCGGGCCCTTCGAAAGCTGATCGCTTGCGGTGGTCGCGCGAATCAGGCCGTGACGCGGACCATGTCCGCCTGCGGGCCCTTCTGGCCCTGCGAGATCTCGAACTCGACCCGCTGGCCCTCTTCCAGCGTGCGGTAGCCGTCCATCTGGATCGCGCTGTAGTGGACGAAGACGTCCGCACCACCGTCGACCGCGATGAAGCCGTACCCCTTCTCCGCGTTGAACCACTTGACGGTGCCCTGAGCCATGCCTAACTCCCCTATTACTGGCCCTTGCACAGATCCACACTTCGCGGACCCGGGTCAGACCTCACCCCCCGTGGACGGGGGCGTGCGCCGGAACGCGTCGACCGCGGCTGAATGTATCTGTCCAACTGCCGTCTGCAACAGGTCAATCGGACGAGAATTCTGGACGGACCGGGTCCGGAATATGACGAGAATTCATCTTGTTTCAGGGCAAGTCGGGCCCCACAAACAAGACAAATGCCGCGAAAAACTCGCACACTTTGGCTACTTCTTATCGGCGTGCGGCAGGAATCCAGGGCTTCCCGATTCATGGATCAGGGGCGCGTTCCCCAACTGTACCGCGCTCAATCACGCAGAACGGCCCCCTCCGCTTCTCTTACGGAAGGGGCCGTTCCGTGAACAATCGGTAATCGAGTTACTCAGGGTAATGATCAGCCGCCGGCGACCGCGGGGATGATCGACACGCCCGCGCCGTCCGGGGTGGCGGTCTCCAGGCCCTGCTCGAAGCGGACGTCGTCGTCGTTGACGTAGACGTTGACGAAGCGGCGCAGCTTGCCCTGGTCGTCCAGGACGCGCGCGGCGATGCCCGTGTGGTTCTTCTCCAGGTCGGAGATGACCTCGGCGAGGGTCGCGCCCTCGGCGCTCACCTCGGCCTGCCCGCCGGTGTAGGTGCGCAGGATGGTGGGGATGCGAACGGTCACGCTCATGCGACTTGACCTCCAGTCACGATAAGACTACTTTGCGTGTCGGCCGCCGGGCTGGCGGTTTCGGCCTGTGGAGCCGGCGTAGGACCTCGGCTCGGGTTCGTCCCGGGGGCGGCCGGCGGTGAAGCAGGAAGCCCAGTGGGCGACCACTGGACTCCTCGGGACTTCCGAGGAGGAGGTCAAGCGAGGCCGGCCTCTCGGAAGGAGTCCAGGTTCGGGCGGATGGTCGCGGTCAGGCCGGTGCCCGCGACCGCGTCCAGGGTCTTCAGGCCGTCGCCGGTGTTGAGGACGACGGTGGTCTTCGTCGGGTCGAGGGCGCCGCTGTCGATCAGCTTCCTCGTCACACCCACCGTCACGCCGCCCGCCGTCTCGGCGAAGATGCCCTCGGTGCGGGCGAGCAGCTTGATCGCGTCGACGACCTGCTCGTCCGTCACATCCTCCACCGCACCGCCCGTGCGGCGCGCGATGTCCAGCACGTACGGCCCGTCGGCCGGGTTGCCGATGGCCAGCGACTTGGCGATGGTGTTCGGCTTCTGCGGGCGTACGACGTCGTGCCCGGCCTTGAAGGCCGTGGACACCGGCGAGCAGCCCTCGGCCTGAGCGCCGAAGATCTTGTACGGCTTGTCCTCGACCAGACCCAGCTTGATCAGCTCCTGGAGGCCCTTGTCGACCTTGGTGAGCTGGGAGCCGGAGGCGATCGGCACGACGATCTGGTCGGGCAGCCGCCAGCCGAGCTGCTCGCAGACCTCGTACGCCAGCGTCTTGGAGCCCTCGGCGTAGTACGGCCGCAGGTTGACGTTGACGAAGCCCCAGCCCTCACCGGCCGGGTCGCCGATCAGCTCGGAGCAGAAGCGGTTCACGTCGTCGTAGTTGCCCTCGATGCCGACGAGGTCGCCGCCGTAGATCGCGGCCATGACGACCTTGCCCTGCTCCAGGTCGTGCGGGATGAACACGCAGGAGCGGAGGCCGGCACGGGCGGCGGCGGCGCCGACGGCGCCGGCCAGGTTGCCGGTGGAGGAGCAGGACAGGGTGGTGAAGCCGAAGGCGCGGGCGGCCTCCAGGGCCTGGGCGACCACGCGGTCCTTGAAGGAGTGCGTGGGGTTGCCGGAGTCGTCCTTCACGTACAGCCCGCCGGTGACGCCGAGTTCGCGGGCCAGGTTGTCGGCCTTGACGAGCTTGGTCCAACCGGGGTTGAGGTTCGGCTTGCTCGCCACGTCCGAGGGGACGGGCAGCAGCGGGGCGTAGCGCCAGATGTTCGCGGGGCCCGCCTCGATCCTCTTGCGCAGCTCCTCGGTGTCGTAGGCCGAGAAGTCGTAGGCGATCTCCAGCGGGCCGAAACACTCCTCGCATGCGAAGACCGGGCCGAGGGGGACGCGGTGACCGCACTCGCGACAGCTCAGTGCCGCGGCGGGGCCGAGGTCGACGGTGGATCCGGAGGTGCTGCTTGCAACTGTCTGCACAGCCATGTGAGGCGAGGCCCTTTCTCCTCATCTTCCTCACGACGCATCTCGCCGTGAGACGGAATTGGCACCTTCCCTGGCCTGGCGCCTCGCGGAGACGAGTTCGGCTCAGGGGGGTTGCCGGGGCTTCATCGGGCCGTGTCCCTCTGCCCCTCTGGATGAGCGGTATTCGGTTGTGAGTCGCGGGTGATGACCCCCGGCATGCGATGGTCATCCGCGTTGTTCAAGACTGTAACCGACGGCCAGGACAGTGGGAGAGAGTCGTCCGAACCGCGAGACGGATCACACGAAGATGTGATCCACGCCGCGATCCGGGCACTGCCGGTCCTGGCGAGCGAGCCGAGCAGGAGTGAGGAGCCGTCCACCGTGCTGGAAGAAGTCGAGCGCTGGCTGAGGACACGCTCCTGGTCCGTGACCGATCGCCCGCTCCACACGCTCCTGGCCGCCAAACGCGCGACCGGTTCCTCCATCAGTGTGGTGCTGCCCGCGCTGAACGAGGAGGAGACGGTCGGCGACATCGTCGCCGCGATCCGCCGGGACCTGGTGGTGCGGGCGCCGCTCGTCGACGAGGTCGTCGTCGTCGACTCCGGCTCCACCGACCGCACCGCCGAGCGGGCCGCCGCCGCGGGCGCCCGGGTCGTGCACCGCGACGGGATACTCCCCCGCATCCCGGCGGTCCCCGGCAAGGGCGAGGTGCTGTGGCGCTCCCTGCTGGTCACCCGCGGGGACGTCGTCTGTTTCGTCGACGCCGACCTGCGGGAGTTCTCCTCCGACTTCGTCACCGGGATCGTGGGCCCGCTGCTCACCGACCCGGACGTGCACCTGGTCAAGGCGATGTACGACCGCCCGCTGACCGTGCCCGGCGGCGACGCCGGCGGCACGACGGCGGCCGGGCAGGGCGGCCGGGTCACCGAGCTGATGGCCCGGCCGCTGCTGAACATGCACTGGCCGCAGCTGGCCGGCTTCGTGCAGCCGCTCGGCGGCGAGTACGCCGCCCGCCGCTCGCTGCTCGAACAGCTGCCGTTCCCCGTCGGCTACGGCGTCGAGCTGGGCATGCTGGTCGACGCGCTGCACCTGGTGGGCCTGGACGCCCTCGCGCAGGTCGACGTGGGGGTGCGCAGACACCGGCACCAGGACGGGCAGGCGCTCGGCCGGATGGCCGCCGCGATCTACCGCACCGCCCAGCTGCGCCTGGCCCGCGGCCATCTGATCCGCCCCGCCCTCACCCAGTTCGAGCGCGGCGAGGACGGCTTCGAGCCGCGCACGTACTCGGTGGACACCGAGGAGCGCCCGCCGATGAACGAGATCGCGGAGTACGCCACCCGGAAGGTGGCCTGAGCGCGGGCTCGCCCGGGGTTCCGGGCGTCAGCCGGCCGCACCGTCCGACCAGCGCCAGCGGCCGGCCGCGTCCTGCTCGCAGGTCAGGTACTCGCCGCCCTTGCCGTAGGTGCTCATGCCGTGGTGACGCTGGGCGCAGAACTGGCCGTCGGCGTAGCAGTTGCCGGCCGGGCTGGTGATCGCGCAGGCCGTGTTGCCGCCGCTTCCGCCGCCGCTGATGCTTCCGCCGCCGCTGCTTCCGCTGCTGCCGTCGGCGGTGGAGCCGGCCTGCGTGGGGGCCGGGGTGTGCAACAGCCGGCCGGCGCAGTCTCGGCCGTCGCGGGCCAGGGTGAACGTCACGCCGTCGGCGCGGGTGCGCTGGTCGCAGACCTTCTCGTCCGATCCCCAGGAGGAGGCCCGGCGACCGGTGCCCTGGAGCTGGACGGCGTAGCCGACGCCGCTCGCCTTGGCGGCGGCGATGGCCGTGCCGATGCGGGCGCCGGTGTAGTCGCGCAGCGTGGCGGCCGGCGTCGGGGTGGGGGTCGGCGTGGGCGTGGGGCTCGCGGGTTCGGTGCTCGCCGGCTCCTCGGGCTGCTGCGGTCCGGTGGCCGCGGTCGCCGGAGCCGGACGCGCCGCCTTCGGCGCCCCGGAGTCGCCGTCGCCGCAGCCGGCCAGCGCCAGCGCGCCGGCCACGAGCAGCACCGCCGTGCCGGCGAACCGGCGCACGCGTATGAGACGCACGAACCCCACCCCCCACGGACCGTCCGGCATACCGCTCGGACGGAGATCACCCGGATACACCGCACATCCTCATGTCCATCACAGGTTTCTCACAAGTCGTCGGCGGCGGGATCCGTGCCGAGTGGTCCCCGCGCACGTTTGAGCGTTCGAGGGGCGGGCTAGGTTGAGGACCATGGCTGCAACGCACGGTGCCGAGGTGCTGGTCGCGTCCAATCGCGGCCCGGTTTCGTACGCGATCCGCGAGGACGGCTCGCTCCATGCCCGACGCGGAGGCGGAGGGCTGGTGTCCGGGCTGTCCGCGATCGGGCCGGACGCGGGCGCGGTGTGGGTGTGCGCCGCGCTGAGCGACGCCGACCGGGAGGCCGTACGCCGCTACGAGGGCGAACGCCGGCTGCCGTCGGAGGCGACCGGCGGGCAGCGGGTGCGGATGCTGGACATCGACCCGAAGGTGTTCTCCGACGCGTACAACGGCATCGCCAACTCGGTGCTGTGGTTCGTCCATCACATGCTGTACCAGACGCCGCTGGAGCCCGTCTTCGACCGGGAGTTCCGGCGCCGGTGGGCGTCCTACGAGGCCTACAACCGGGCCTTCGCCGAGGCGCTGGCGGAGGAGGCGGCCGAGGGCGCGGCCGTGGTGGTGCAGGACTACCACCTGACCCTGGTGCCGGGGATGCTGCGCGACTTCCGGCCGGATGTGCGCATCGGGCACTTCTCGCACACGCCGTGGGCGCCGGTGGACTACTTCCGGATGCTGCCCGACGACATCGCCGGGCAGGTGCTGCGCGGGATGCTGGGCGCCGACCGGCTGGGCTTCCTCACCCGGCGGTGGGCGGACGCGTTCACCGGGTGTTGCGAGGCGCTCGTGGGCGGGCTCGGGGGCACCCGTGTCGGGGTGCACGGGCTGGGCGCGGACGCCGAGTTCCTGCGGGAGCGCTCGCACCGCGCGGACGTCTTCGAGTGGATGGCGGCGCTGCGCGAGGAGATCGGCGCGGCCCCGGACGGCGGCCCGCGCCGGACGATCGTCCGGGTGGACCGTACGGAGCTGTCGAAGAACATCGTGCGGGGCCTGCTGGCGTACCGGCAGCTGCTGGAGGACCGCCCCGAGTGGCGCGAACGGGTGGTGCATCTCGCGTTCGCCTACCCCTCGCGGCAGGACCTCGCCGTGTACCGGCACTACACGGCGGAGGTGCGGCGGCTCGCGGACGAGATCAACGAGCGGTACGGGACCGCCGGGTGGCGGCCGGTCGTGCTGCACGTCGAGGACGACTTCGCGCGGTCGCTGGCGGCGTACCGGATCGCGGACGTGGCGCTGGTCAATCCGATCCGGGACGGGATGAACCTGGTCGCCAAGGAGGTGCCGGTCGTCTCCGACTCCGGGTGTGCGCTGGTGCTGTCGCGGGAGGCGGGGGCGTACGAGGAGCTGGGGGAGGACGCGGTGGGGGTGAATCCGTTCGACGTGGTGGGGACGGCGGGTGCGCTGCACGAGGCGTTGAGCATGGCGGGGGCGGAGCGGGCGGAGCGGACGAAGCGGTTGGCCGCGGCGGCAACTGCGTTGCCGCCGGCTCAGTGGTTTCTGGATCAGCTGCGGGAGTTGGATCAGCTGGGGTAGGTGGGGGTGCGCTTGCCCCGCGGGGGGGGTGCCTCCCCCAGAGGGGGTACCCCCAGCGCCCACCCGTGCCGCCCTGCGGCACGACTGCCCGCAGGCTGGCGGCACGACTGCCCGCAGGGGTACGTGGCCCAGCTGCCCGCAGGGCCACGTGGCGCGGCTGTCCGCAGGCCGCGGATTCGCACGGCTGCCCGCGGGTTTCACAGCCGCGCTGCCAGTGTCCTCAGTAGTGCCACCACGCCTGCCGGGCCCTCCACCACCAGGTCCGCTCGGTCCGAGAGTTCCGTGACCTCTGTGCTGCCGCTGCACACCAGCACGCCCGGTACGCCGTCGGAGCGGAGGTTCTCGATCGCGGCGAAGGCGGGGAGGTCGCCGAGGTCGTCGCCGGCGTAGAGGACCGAGGTGGCGCCCAGGCCGCGGACGTAGTCCGACAGTGCCACGCCCTTGTCCATGCCCGGCGGGCGCAGTTCGAGGACCATGCGGCCCGGTTCGACGATCAGGCCGTGGCGGGCGGCCAGCTCCGTCAGGGGCTCGCAGAGCAGGTCGTACGCGGCCTGGGGATCGTCCGCGCGGCGGGTGTGGACCGCCAGGGAGCGGCCCTTCTCCTCGATCCAGGTGCCGCGCCAGGCGCCGATCCGGTCGAGGAAGCCCGGCAGCTCGGCGCGGACGGCGGCCACGCCGGGGTGCGGGGCCGGTGCGGTGAGGGTGCCCGTGGCGGCCTCCCAGCGTTCGGCGCCGTAGTGGCCGAGGACGACGAGGTGCTCCAGGCCGGGCACGCCCGCGAAGCCGCCGTAGCGGACCGCGACGCCGGCCGGGCGGCCGGTGACCACCGCGACGGCGGCCAGCTTCGGCGCGAGCGCGGCGAGCGCCGGCACCGCCTCCGGGTGCGCGCGGGCCTGGTCCGGGTCGGCCACGATCGGGGCGAGTGTGCCGTCGAAGTCGAGGGCGATCACCGCCTTCTCCGGGTGTGCGATCAGCGCGGCGAGTCCGTCGCACCCGGCGCGCGTGACGGGCGTCGGCAGGGAGGGGCCGGCGTTGGTCGGGTTCGTCTCGTGACTGTCCTGGCTGCCCATATGCCGAACCTATCCACCGCGGGCCGCGACCACTCCTCAGCGTTCGGACCGGCGCGCCTCCCGCACCCGGCGCAGCCGGTTCACCGTCACCGGGTCGTGCGCCAGGGCGCGGGTGTCGTCGAGGAGGGCGTTGAGGAGCTGGTAGTAGCGAACGGGTGACAGGCCCAGCTCCTCGCGTATGGCGCGCTCCTTCGCGCCGGGGCCGGCGAAGCCGCGGCGCTCCAGGGCGAGGATGTCCCGTTCCCTGCGGTCCAGGCTGCTCGCCCGCGCCTCCCGCTCGTCGCCCACGTCGTCCATAGGTGCACCGTAGCCCCCGCGACCGACAACGACGCCCGCCCCGGCGGTCCCGCGAGACGCCCCCCTAGGCCCTGTCGTCAAGTTCCCGCCTGCCCCGCGACGCCGTGCACGCTCCCCCACTGCCTTGACGGCGTGGGAGGTGCCCCCACGCGCCGCACCGGGCCCGGACGCGAGTACATCCAGTACGAGGGTCAGGGCCCGGCACTCCCCCGGCCTTCGGCCGGGGGACCCCCAGAGCACGCACCTGACGCCGCGAGGCCGCCCCGCGGGCGGACGACGGGAATTCGACGACAGGACCTAGCCCAGACCTAGCCCGCGCTCTCCGCGCTCTCCGCCTCCGATGCCTTTTCCTGGAGCCGGTTCAGGACCGCGGTGGGGTCGCCCCCGGGGCTCACTGTCCGGCCGATCTGCTTCTTGATGTCCGCGCTGATCCCGGCCCAGGACGTCTTGCCGACCGGGTAGAGCTGGGCGAGCGGCAGCTCCTCCAGGAACGGCCAGAGGTCCTTGTCCTGCTCCGCGGCGGCCATCGCGTCGGAGGCGGAGGTGGTGACGGGCAGCAGGTCGTACTCGCGGGAGAAGTCGAGGACGTTCTTCTCACTGTAGACGAAGTCGAGGAAGTCGCCGATCCGGTCCTTGTGGCCGTTCTTCTTGAAGGCCATCATCCAGTCGGTGACGCCCATGGTGGACTTGGGCGTGCCGCTGCGGCCGGGCATCGGCACCATGCCGAACTTCACGCCCTTCTCGGCGGCCTGCTGCATCAGCGTGGGGTGGCCGTTGAGCATGCCGACGTCACCCTTGGCGAAGGCGGCGAAGGCGTCGGCGCGGTTGAGCTTGCCGGGGGCGACGGGGCCGGTCAGGCCCTTGCCGACCAGCTCGTCCTTGAGCCAGGTGAAGGTCTCGGTGTTCTGCGGGGAGTTGATGGTGTAGGTGCCGATGTCGTCGGTGTAGCCGGAGCCGCCGCTCAGCAGCCACATCATCGTCTCCGCCTGCGCCTCCTCGGGCCCCAGCGGCAGCGCGTAGGGGTACTCCACGCCCTTGGCCTTCAGCGCCTCGGCGTCGGCGGCGAGCTGGTCCCAGTTCTTGGGCGGGGTGAGGTGGGCCTGGTCGAAGAGGGTCTTGTTGTAGAAGAGCACCCGGGTGGAGGCCGCGAACGGGATGCCGTACTGCACGTGCCGCACCTGTCCGGCCTCGGAGAGCCGGCCGAGGAAGTCGGCCTGGACGGGTATGGAGAGCAGGTCGTCGGCCTTGTAGAGCAGCCCCCGGTCGGCGTAGTCGGCGTAGGCGCCGATCTGCGCCATGTCCGGCGGGTCGCCGGCGTCGACCATCTCCTTGACCTTGCGGTCGACGTCCGTCCAGGAGTACACGCTGACCTGGACCTTCACGCCGGGGTGCCGGGACTCGTAGTCCGCGGCCAGCCGCTCCCAGTACTTCTGGGAGGTGTTGGCCGCCGAGTCGCCGTAGTCGGCCGCGACCAGCTTCAGAGTCACGTCGGAGGAGCCGGTGCTCCCGCAGCCGCCGAGGACCGTCGTCATGCCCAGTGCGGACACCACCGCGATCATTCCTGTCCTACGCCGCTGCACTGCTGGTTCAGCCTCAAATCGTTCTCGTGTTCACCATGCGGACACGATAGGTCTACACCACGTGAGTGGACTAGACCTCTTGCGGGTCGACGGGCCACACTGTCCCCTGTGAGACACGTCATCGCTCTCGATGTGGGCGGCACCGGGATGAAGGCCGCGCTGGTCGGCGCGGACGGCGGCCTCCTCCACCAGGCACGCCGCCCGACCGGCCGGGAGCGCGGGCCCGACGCCGTCGTCGAGGGCATCCTCGGCTTCGCCGCCGAGCTGCGCGCATACGGCGCCGAGCGCTTCGGCGAGCCCGCGGCGGCCGCCGGCGTCGCCGTGCCCGGCATCGTCGACGAGGAGCGCGGCATCGCCGCCTTCGCCGCCAACCTCGGCTGGCGCGACGTACCGCTGCGCGACCTGCTCGCCGAGCGGCTCGGCGCCCCGGTCGCGCTCGGCCACGACGTGCGCACCGGCGGGCTCGCCGAGGGCCGGATCGGCACGGGCAAGGGCGCCGACCGGTTCTTCTTCGTGCCGCTGGGCACCGGTATCGCGGGCGCCATCGGCATCGACGGCCGGGTGGAGGCGGGTGCGCACGGCTTCGCCGGCGAGATCGGCCACATCGTCGTACGGCCCGGGGGCACCCCGTGCCCGTGCGGTCAGCGCGGCTGCCTGGAGCGGTTCGCGTCCGCCTCCGCGGTCAGCCAGGCCTGGGCCGAGGCGTGCGGGGACCCGGACGCGGACGCGGCGGACTGCGCCAAGGCCGTCTCGTCCGGGGACCCGCGTGCCCAGGCGGTCTGGCAGGAGGCGGTGGACGCGCTCGCCGACGGGCTGGTCACCGCGCTGACCCTGCTGGACCCGGGCACGCTGATCATCGGCGGCGGGCTCGCCGAAGCGGGGGAAACCCTGTTCGCACCGCTGCGGGAGGCCGTCCGGCGGCGGGTCACCTTCCAGAAACTGCCGTCGATCGTCCCCGCGGCCCTGGGGGACACCGCCGGATGCCTGGGCGCGGGGCTCCTCGCCTGGGATCTCCTCAACGCTTCTACGACTTCCCGGAGGTAGCCAGCTGATGGCCCCTAGCAAGGTTCTCACCGGAGCCCGGGTGGTACTGCCCACCGGGATCGCGGACGGCGGCCGTGTGATCGTCGACGGCACGCGGATCGCCGACAGGGCCCCCGCGGACGCCGAGACCCTCGACGTCACCGGGCACTGGCTGGTCCCCGGCTTCGTCGACATCCACAACCACGGCGGTGGCGGGGCCTCCTTCTCCGGCTCGGCCGAGGACGCGCTGACCGCCGTGCACGCACACCGGCGCCACGGCACCACCACCGTCGTCGCCTCCACCGTCACCGACGACATGGGCGTCCTCGCCAAGCAGGCGGGACTGCTGTCGGAGCTGGCCGAGCAGGGCGAGATCGCGGGCATCCACTTCGAGGGGCCGTTCATCTCGCCGTGCCGCAAGGGCGCGCACTCCGAGGCGCTGCTGCGCCACCCGGACCCCGCCGAGGTGCGCAAGCTGATCGACGCGGCCCGCGGACACGCGAAGATGGTCACGCTCGCCACCGAACTGCCCGGCGGCATCGACTCCGTACGGCTGCTCGCCGAGCACGGCGTGATCGCGGCGATCGGGCACACGGACGCCACCTACGAGCAGACGCTGGAGGCGATCGACGCCGGGGCCACCGTCGCCACCCACTTGTTCAACGCGATGCCGACGCTCGGTCACCGCGCGCCCGGCCCGATCGCGGCGCTGCTGGAGGACGAGCGGGTCACGGTCGAGCTGATCAACGACGGGGTGCACCTGCACCAGGCCGCCCTGGAGCTGGCGTTCCACCACGCCGGCGCGGCCCGGGTCGCGTTCATCACCGACGCCATGGACGCCGCCGGCAGCGGTGACGGCCGCTACATGCTCGGCCCGCTGGAGGTCGAGGTCGCCGACGGTGTGGCACGGCTGGTGGAGGGCGGCTCGATCGCGGGTTCGACGCTCACCCTGGACCGGGCCTTCCGGCGCGCGGTGACGGTCGACCGGCTGCCGGTAGAGGACGTCGTACGGGCGCTGTCCGCCAACCCGGCCCGGCTGCTCGGGATGGACGACCGGGTGGGCTCCCTCGAACCCGGCAAGGACGCCGATCTGGTGCTGCTGGACGAGGACTTCGCGCTCAAGGGCGTGATGCGGCGCGGCGAATGGGTGGTCGATCCCCAACTGGGCTGATCCGTCCGGTCGTACGCCCCGGCCTTCGGACGCCGTCCGGCCGGCCGTCGGCCGGACGGCCGGTCCGGGGGCTGGGCGGTGCGCCTTCCGTTTGGCATGATCGAAGTCCCGGCGGACGTCCGGGACGTCATGACAGGCGTGCGTACGCCGTGACAGGCGCACCTACTCGGGGGAGGTCGGCCCACGTGATCCTCACGGTCACGCTGAACACCGCTCTCGACATCACCTATCGGGTGCCGTCCCTGAGACCCCACGTCTCCCACCGGGTGACGGAGGTGACCGAGCGGCCCGGCGGCAAGGGCGTCAACGTGGCCCGGGTGCTGGCCGCCCTCGGTCACGAGGTGACCGTCACCGGCTTCGCGGGCGGCACCACCGGGCGCGTGGTGCACGAGCGGCTCGCGGCGACGCCCGGTGTGGTGGACGCGCTGGTCCCGGTGTCCGGCGCGACCCGGCGCACGGTGGCGGTCGTGGACGAGCGCACCGGCGACACCACCCAGCTCAACGAGCCGGGCCCGGTCATCACCCCGGCCGAGTGGTCCGCCTTCCAGGACGTCTACGAGGATCTGCTCGGCTCGGTCTCGGCGGTCGCGCTGTGCGGCAGCCTGCCGCCCGGACTTCCGGTGGGCGCCTACGCCGGCCTGGTGCGCACCGCGCGCGCCGCGAACGTGCCCGTGCTGCTGGACACCGGCGGCGAGGCCCTGCGGCGCGGGGTGGCGGCACGCCCCGACATCATCAAGCCGAACGCCGACGAACTGGCCGAGCTCACCGGCGCCCACGAGCCGCTGCGCGCCACCCAGGACGCCCGCCGGCGCGGCGCCCGCACGGTGGTCGCCTCCCTGGGCGTCGACGGCCTCCTGGCGCGCACCCCGGAGGGCCTGTGGCGGGCCGCCCCGCCCGCCCGCGTCCACGGCAACCCGACCGGCGCCGGCGACTCGGCGGTGGCGGGCCTGCTCTCCGGCCTGGTGGAGCACCTGCCCTGGCCGGACCGCCTGGCCCGCGCGGTCGCCCTGTCCACGGCGACGGTCCTCGCCCCGGCGGCCGGCGAGTTCGACCGCACGGCCTACGCGGAGCTGCTGGAGCGGGTGGCGGTGACCGGGGAGGCCAGCGCGGCCTGAGGCTCGGCTCAGCTGCCGACCCATCCCTTCACCAGCCACAGCTGGTCGAGGTTGGCGTCACACTGGTTGCCCTGCTCGCACGAGATCTTGATGGTGTTGGTGCCCTTGTTGAGCTGGACGTAGTTGTACGTCTTCGTCCAGCCCTTCTCGTAGTCGCCTTCGGCGGCGTGGGCGTAGTTCTTCAGATTGACCGGCGTGCTGGCCACAGTGCCGTTGACGGTGAGGGTGGCGGTGCCGTCCTTCCCCGGGACGTCATAGCCGATGTACACCGAGTACTTGCCGTCCGCGGGAATGCCGTTGACGGTCCAGGTGACCGAGGCCCCGACGTTGTTGAAGTTCGTCACGTAGACGCCGCCGTCGGCCTGGGCGCCCTTGACGGTGGAGGCGGTGGTGGCGCCGCCGCCCAGCAGCAGGGCCTTGGCGTCGATCTTCGGCAGCTCGCCGTCGGCCGCCACGCTGCTGCTGGCGGACGGGGCCGGCTGGGAGCTCTGGGTGGCCGCGGGGGTGGTGCCGCCGGCCTTGTTGCCGCCCTTGTCGTCGCCCTTGTCACCGATCATGGCCACGCTGATGCCGATGACCACCGCCGCGACCACCGCGACGGCGCCGATCAGCAGGCCCTTGGTGTTCGGGCCCCGGCGGCCGGTGCCGCCGCCCTGAGCGGGCCGGCGGCCGCTGGGCGGCGCGCCGCCGGGAAGGGTCTCGGGAGCGGCGTAGTGAGCGCTCGGCTGGCCGTACGCGCCCTGCTGCTGACCGTAGCCCTGCTGGCCCTGCTGGCCCTGTTGCTGCGGGACCTGGCCGTAGGGCGCCGTGGGGGTCTGCTGGCCGACCTGCTGGCCGTACTGACGCTGACCGACGGCGCGCACCCGGTTGACCGAGTTCGGGTAGCCGTAACCGCCGGACGGCGGCTGGGCTCCGTTGGCCTGACCGTCGGCGTACAGGTAGCCGAACGGGTCGTCGTCCTCGGGCGTGCTCGCGCCGTTGTTGCCGGGCGTCATCCCTTGGTACTCCTCAACAGGTGCGGGTCGGATGCAGTACGTCGTCAGAATGGCGAGCCTACCCGCTCCCGTGGCCCCAAACAGGTGACTCGACCGGCATCAGGTCGCTGACCTGCGGATCACCCGGCCCGGCGATGCTGTTTGGGACGAGATCGTTTCTCGACGTACATCCGTTCGTCAGCGGACTTCAACACTTCGTCCGCCGTCATGCCGCAATGTGCCCAGCCGATGCCGAAGCTGGCGCCGACCCGGACGGCGCGGCCCTCGGCGCGGATCGGCTGGATGATCTCGTTGCGCAGTCGTACGGCGAGGTCCTGGGCATCGGCCCGGCCGAGCCCGTCGGCGAGGATCACGAACTCGTCGCCGCCGAGCCGGGCGACCGTGTCGCCGTCCCGCACGCCGTTCGACAGCCGCCGGGCCACCTCTATGAGGACCGCGTCGCCCGCGTTGTGCCCGAACCGGTCGTTGATCGACTTGAAGCCGTCGAGGTCGCAGAAGAGCACCGCGAGCCCCTTGGTGCCGTCGTCCCGGTCGCTCTCGGGGGCGACGGTGTGCACATGGTGGTCGTAGGCGTCGTACGCCGCGGAGCCGGGCGCGAAGTCGAAGCCGTGGTTGCCGCCGGCGGCGTAGGCCGGGTGGCCGTAGGCGGCGTCCAGCGAGTCCAGCTCGCCGGCCGACTGGGGGCGGCGGCACAGGCGGGCGGAGAGGCGGGAGCGCAGCTCGGCGGAGTTCGGCAGGCCGGTGAGGGAGTCGTGGGAGGCGCGGTGCGCGAGATGCAGCTCGCGGCGCTTGCGCTCCTCGATGTCCTCGACGTGGGTGAGCAGGAAGCGGGGGCCGTCGGCGGCGTCGGCGACCACGGAGTTGCGCAGGGAGACCCAGACATAGGTGCCGTCGCGGCGGCCGAGGCGCAGCTCCGCGCGGCCGCCCTCGGCGGAGGTCCGCAGCAGTGTGCCGATGTCCTCGGGGTGGACCAGGTCGGAGAAGGAGTAGCGGCGCATCGCGGAGGCGGGACGGCCGAGCAGCCGGCACAGGGCGTCGTTGGTGCGCAGGATCCGGCCGTGCTGGTCGCCGCCCATCTCGGCGATGGCCATGCCGGAGGGGGCGTACTCGAAGGCCTGCCGGAAACTCTCCTCGCTGGCGCGCAGGGCCTGCTGCTCGCGCTCCAGGCGGACCAGGGCGCGCTGCATGTTGGCGCGGAGCCGGGCGTTGCTGATCGCGATGGCCGCCTGGAACGCGTACACCTGCAAAGCCTCGCGGCCCCAGGCGCCGGGGCGGCGGCCGTTGCGCGGGCGGTCCACGGAGAGCACGCCGAGCAGCTCGCCCGAGCCGCCGGGGCCGCCGGGCGAGTACATGGGCGCGAAGAGCCGGTCGGAGGGGTGCCACTCGTCCTCGAAGCGGGGGGCGGGCCCGTCGGTGTACCACTGCGGGACGTCGTCGTCGTCGAGGACCCAGCCCTCGGTATGGGGTATGAAGACCAGGTCGCCCCACTGCTCGCCCATGGTCAGCCGGCGCTCCCAGGACGCGCGGGAGCCGACCCGGCCGGTGATCAGGGCCTCGGCGGCGGGATTGCCGGAGAACGCGGCCACCACGAGGTCGCCGTCGGGGCGCACGAGGTTGACGCACGCCAGCTCGTAGCCGAGGCCCGTCACGACGCCGTCGGCGACGGTCTGCAGCGTGTCCGCCAGGCTCCGCGCGGTGTTCATGTCCGCCATGACCTGGTGCAGTTGTCGCAGGGTCGCAAGACGGACGTAGGGCTCCGACTCGGTCTCCATGCTCGCCCTCCCCCCGAGACCTCGCAGTGCGTCAAAGGGTTCTCTTCGGCGTATCGTTCCGTGCGGTCTCCGCCACTGAATCACAGCGCGAAGCCCACTCGGTACACAGGGTCAACAATTAGAGCCTCTTGTGACTCAAGTCACAGCCGAACGTGAGCAATTGAGTGGGGTTTCCGCGTTTTCCCTGCACGTTTACCGAACGCAAACTTTGTGGGTGTGTGGACATGATGCACCAGCGCCCCGCCGAGCGGGCTGGAATCCGGGGTTCCGCTCTGCGCAGCGGGCCGGAGTCCTCGGTTCCGCTGGTCCTCGGGTCCTAGGTCCGGGTTCGGGCCAAGGCCCGATGCGGGGGCCGTGAGCGGGTGATTAGCGTGGAGTGTGTGCTGAACACTTCCCCCTCGCCGTCCCCCTCCCCGTCCGCCTCGCCCACGGCCACCGCCGCCGTTGGGCATGCTGAGGGGGTGAGCAACGACGAGTTCCGGGCCGCGATGTCCCGGCTGGCCGCGGGCGTGGTCCTGGTGACCGCGCAGGAACCGCCGCTGGACCCGGACGACCCGCTGGCGCCGGGGGGCGAGGACGTGGGCATGACCGCCACGGCGTTCGTCTCGGTGTCGCTGGACCCGCCGCTGGTCCTGGTCAGCCTGCGCGAGGGCTCCCGCATGGACGATCTGCTCGCCGAGCAGCCCCTGTGGGCCGTGTCCGTGCTGACGGAGAGCCAGCGCCACATCGCCGGCCGCTTCGCCATGAAGGGCCGCATCAGCGACCGTCTGCTGTTCGACGACATCCCCTATGTCCGTGGCGAGGTCTCCGGTGCCCCGCTGGTCGGCGGCGCCCTGGCCACGTTGGAACTCCGCACCGAGCAGCGGGTCCCGGCCGGTGACCACGTCCTGGTCGTCGGCCGCGTCCTGACCGCCCATCTCCCCAGCGCGGACGGCGGCCCGCTGCTGCACTTCCGGGGAAGGTACCGCCAACTGAGGTGAGCCGGCGGGGCGCGCGGCGATCCCGCGGAGGGCGAGCCGATGGCCCGGGCGAGCCCACAGTGGAAGATCCGGCGCTTCGGACCGGCGATGCCTCGGGCGAGCCGGCGCCTTGGGTGACGCGGCGGGCCGGACACGCCGGTGCAGCGGACAGGCCGGTACAGCGGACAGGCCGGTGAGCCGGATACGCGGACGGCCCGGACACTCCGGTGGGCCGGCGGGCCGGATACCCCGGTGGGCCCGACATCTCGGTGTGCCGGCGGCCCGGCGGCCGGCGGCCCGGAACTCCGCTGAGCCGATGAGCCGGTGTGCCGGTGTGCCGGACGACCCGGAGCATGTGGGCCGGTATTTCGGTGGTCGTGTGCCGGGTGTCCGGCCTACGGTGCGCGGGTGACGACCTCTGACGCCGCCGTGGACGCCGGTTCCGCCGTGTCCGTGCCCCGCCTCGAAGAGATCACCGTGGGCAACCTCGATGCCGCGCTCGGCATCCGGGTCCGCCCCGACCAGGAGCACACGGTGGCTCCGGTCGTGAAGTCCCTGGCGGAGGCCTACGTCCATCCGGGCGTCGCCTGGCCGCGTCTGATCGTCGACGGCGACCGCCCGGTGGGCTTCCTCATGGCGTTCTTCGACATCGACTGGCACCTGGACGGCAGCACGATCCGCTCGGGACTGTGGCGGCTGAACATCGACGCCGGGGCACAGGGCCGCGGCTACGGCCGGTTCGCCGTCGAGGCGGTCGCAGCCGAGATCCGCCGCCGGGGCGGCACGCGGATGTACGTGACCTGGCATCCCGGACCGGACGGTCCGGAGGGCTTCTACCTGGGGCTGGGCTTTCGTACGAACGGCGAGACGAGCGGGGGGCAGACGGTGGGCGTACGGGAGCTCGTGAGCGACGCCGCCGGGTGAGCGGGGCCGCGGCGGACGTTACGTCCAGTCCCGTCCGGAGCGGCCGCGCTTCCTCTCCGAGCGCTGCTTCTTCTCCCGCAGACGGCGCTCGTTGATGCCGCGCGGGATACGGGTCGGTCTGCGGGTCTTGGGCGGGGGCGCCGTCGCCTCGGCGAGCAGGGCGGCGAGCCGCACGGCGGCGGCCTCGCGGTTGCGCCACTGGGAGCGGTGCTCGGAAGCGCGGACGGTGATCACCCCGCCGACGAGCCGGCCCGCCAGCCGCTTCAGGGCGCGCTGCTTCCACACCTCGGGCAGGGACTCGGTGTTCGCCAGGTCGAAGCGCAGTTCGACCTGGGTGTCGCTGGTGTTGACGTGCTGTCCGCCGGGCCCCGAGGACCGCGAGAAGCGCCAGGCCAGTTCGGCCTCGGGGAGCGCGACGGAGCCGCGGATGACATAGGGACCGGACATGCCGTCCATGTTCCCGCGCCTGTCCGGGTCACGTCACCGGATTTTCGAGGGGCCGCTCCGGGGGCGTTCGAAGCCGGGTTGGTAAAAAAGGTAAAGGCATCCGGAACCATGGGGACCCCCCACGGCGTTCATAAGGGTGGCGGTAGCTTCGTCCGCACACGCAACGAGGGAAGGGACTCCCCCACCATGGCTGTAAGCCTGTCCAAGGGCGGCAATGTTTCGCTCACCAAGGAGGCCCCGGGCCTGACCGCCGTCACCGTGGGCCTCGGCTGGGACGTCCGCACGACCACCGGCACGGACTTCGACCTGGACGCCTCCGCGATCGCGGTGAACGCGCAGGGCAAGGTGTACTCCGACGCCCACTTCGTGTTCTTCAACAACAAGCAGACCCCGGACAACACCATCGTCCACACCGGTGACAACCGCACCGGCGAGGGTTCCGGCGACGACGAGGCGATCAACGTCAACCTCGCCGCGCTCCCGGCCGACATCGACAAGGTCGTCTTCCCGGTCTCGATCTACGACGCCGAGAGCCGCAGCCAGAACTTCGGCCAGGTCCGCAACGCCTACATCCGCATCGTCAACCAGGCCGGCGGCGCGGAGATCGCCCGCTACGACCTCTCCGAGGACGCGGCCACCGAGACGGCCATGGTCTTCGGCGAGCTGTACCGCAACGGCGCGGAGTGGAAGTTCCGCGCGGTCGGCCAGGGCTACGCCTCGGGCCTGGTGGGCATCGCCCAGGACTTCGGCGTCAACGTCTGACGGCAGCCATGTGCGGCGGCGGGGCCCCGGCCTTCGAACGGGCGGGGCCCCGCTCCCGTGCCCGCGCCCGTCCCGTCCCCTGGGTGGTGCGACTGCCTCGCCCCGTCCGCGCCGTCCGCGATACGTTGCTCGGGTGATCATCGAGTCCCTGCCCCTCTCCCCGGACCACGGCCTGCCCGGCGAGCTGCTGACCGAACTCACCGCGCTCTACGCCTCCAACCGCGACTTCCACGCCCTCAGCGGCGAGTTCCCCGACCCGGACGACATCCGTCCGGAACAGGTGGCGACCGCCCTGGCGGACGATCTGGCCAATCCGGACGCCGAGGTGCTGCTCGCCCGTAGCGAGGGCCGCCTGGTGGGCATCGCGATCACCCTCGCCCACCACCCCGACCCGGCCGACCCGGACCCGTGGATCGGTCTGCTGATGGTGGACGCGGACGCTCGGCGTCGGGGCCACGGAAGGCGGTTGGCGGGCCTGGTCGAGGACCGCTTCCGAGCCGCGGGCCGCACCGCCGTCCGCCTGGCCGTGCTGGAGAACAACCCGCGCGGCCTCGCCTTCTGGACCGCCCTCGGCTACGAGGTCATCGACCACCGCCCGGACCGGGAACTCCACCGTCCCTGCGCGGTGTTGCGCAAGGAACTGGGCCGGCTCCCGTCGGCATGACCGCGCCGCGGCCAGGCACCATTCCCTGATGGACTGGACGACCCTGGCCGGTACGGGACTCGGCGCGCTCGTCGGTGTCACCTCCACGCTCCTCGCCGACCGCGTGCGCTGGCGGCGCGACCTTGCCGAACGCACCCGGCAGGAGCGCAAGGAGATATACGTGACCTGCCTGACGAAGTCCCGGCAGGCCTACGAGGCCATGCACACGGCCGCCGTCACGCACCGCCGACAGCCGGGGCCGGACCTGGAATCGGCCGTGCGGGAGGCGTTCCGGGCCTCCGGGTGCGACGAGGTGCGCGAGTCGGCGCTGATCTGCGCGCCGGAGGCCATGGCGGATGTCATCGAGGCCGTCTGCACGACCGTGCGGGACCTGTTGGAGGCGTTCGCCGCCGGCAGCCCGCCGTTGGACTCCGCCGAGTTCCAGGAGCAGCGGCTGAAGCACGCACGGGCCGTGTGGGCCGCCCGTGCGGCGATGCGGCGGGATCTGCGGCGGCGGGTGTGACCGCTGCGGGGCCGGCTCAGGGATGCGCCGGCTTGCCGTCGCCGTACAGCCAGTCCTTCCAGATCTCGCTGAAGTCCTTGTCCGGCGCCTTCTTCTCGACGTAGGCGGTGAAGTCGGCGGTGGTGGCGTTGCCGTGGCGGTGCGCGGCGGCCCAGCCCTGGACGATGTCGTAGAAGGCGTCGTCGCCGACCTTCTGGCGGATCTTGTGCAGGACCATCGCGCCGCGTTCGTAGACGGGGTGGGCGGAGATGTGCGCGGCGTCGCTCGGTCTGACCGGCGGGAAGGCCCAGAGCTCCTCGGGGTCGACGTTCTCGTCCTCGCCCCGGTAGAGCGCGTCGAAGGTCTCCTGCACGCTGGGGCCGCCGTGGTCCTCCTCCCACAGCCACTCCGCGTACGTCGCGAAGCCCTCGTTGAGCCACATGTCCCGCCACGACGCCGGGGTGACGGAGTCGCCGAACCACTGGTGAGCGAGTTCGTGCACGAGGGTGCGGGTGCCGGGGGCGCCGGGGAAGACGGGCCGGTTCTGGGTCTCCAGGGCGTAGCCGGCGTCCCCGCCGCGCTCGACGACCACGCCGGTGGAGGAGAAGGGGTACGGACCGAAGTTGTACTCCTCCCACTCGATGATCTCGGGCAGCTTCGCGAGCACCGCGCGGCTCGCCGCCTCCTGAGCGGGGTCCACGGCGGCGTACACCGGCAGGTGGTTCTTCAGCACCGAGCGAGTGATCTTGTAGTGGCCGATCCCGACCATGGCGAGGTAGCTCGCCATCGGCTCGGCGGTGTGCCAGCGGTACGTCGTCCGGTCCCCGCTGGTCGTCGTGGACCTCAACTCGCCGTTGGAGACGGCCTGAAGCCCCTTGGGCACGGTGACGGCGATGTCGTACGCGGCCTTGTCCGATGGGTGGTCGTTGCCGGGGAACCACGCCATCGACCCGACCGGTTCGCCGAGGGCCAGCGCGCCGTCGGCGGTGTAGAGCCAGCCCTCCTCGGAGCCGTCGGGGTCGGTGAGGGTCTGCGGGGTGCCGGAGTAGCGGACTGTCACACCGAACGTCTCGCCCTCGTCCAGTTCGCCGTGCGGACGGACGGTCAGCTCCTGGCCCGCCCGCTGGAAGCGGGCGCGCTGTCCCTCGACGGTCACGTCCCGCACCGTCAGCCCCTTGAGGTCGAGGTCGAAGGCGGAGAGGTCCTTGGTGGCCCGGGCCGTGATCCGAGCCGTGCCGGTGAGCCGGCGGTGGTCCGGGTCGTAGGCGAGGGTGAGGCCGTAGTGGGTGACGTCGTACCCGCCGTTGCCCGCCTTGGGGAAGTAGGCGTCGCGCAGGCCCGAGCCGCCCGGGGCGCCGTGGACACCGCCGTCGCAGGCGGTCAGGGCGAGGGCGAGGACGGCCGTGGTGGCGACGGCGGCCCGGACAACCGGTGCGGAACGGTACACATGTGCGATCTTATGCGGTGGGCGTGACACCATCTGCTACGTGCTCGACATCGGCTACGCCCTCTCCAACCGCTTCCCGGACCCGCCGCAGACGGACTACCGCCGCGTGGACGTCCACGCCCTGCGCCACGACCTGTTCTGCGGCGATGTGTACCTGGCCGACACCGAGGCGGACCGGGAGGTCGCCACGGCCTGGGGCTGGGTGCCCGTGCTCGACTTCGCCTGGGCGCTGTGCGACATCGTGGAGCGGCTGGACCGGGACCCGGCCGGCTCGCGGGCGGCGCGGCCGCAGCGGGCGGAGCTGGACTTCACCGAGTCGCCCGACCGGATGCTCTTCGAGCGCCGCTTCGGCTGGGTGGACATCGAGGCCGACTGGATGCCGGCCGAGGAGCCCCCGCTCACCTTCTCCCACTCCGAACTGCGCCGCGAGGCCCGGGACTTCCTGCACGACCTGATCGCCGACCTGACGGACATGCACGACGACCTGGCCGAGAACCCGGCGATCTGGACCCTCCAGGCCCGCTTCCCCCGCCTGCCGTGAGCCGGACGCCCTCCGTGAGCCGGGACACCGGCCCGGGCGGCCGGTCCGCCGGCCGTCAGGTACGCGCGGTGGGCCGCTGGGCTCCGCCGAGGAGGACCAGGTCGTCGGCCGTCGTCTGGTACGGCAGATCGCCCTGTGCGAGGTAGCGGTAGCCGGTGGTCAGGCGCGGGGCGTTCAGGCGCAGGCAGTCCATCGCGTCGAAGTGCTGCGCGTCGGCGAACACATACCGTCCGTCCTCCCCGTCCTCCGGGTCGATCGGTATGCACCGCAGGACCGACTCCAGCGCCGTCCGGTCCACGGGGCCGGCGGCGAGCGGCAGGAAGGCGTCCGGGTCGGCGCCCGTCGGCTCGGGCCACTCGAACGGCTCCTCGACGCTCGGCGGATCCTCTCCGTCGGCCTCCGGCTCGTCGAAGTAGCCGGGGAAGGAGTCGTAGGAGTGGCGCAGATCGCCGTTCTCATACAGCGTCATCACGAGGACGTCGGAGTCGCAGAGGTACATGCCCAGCGCGGGCGCCGCGAGCAGCGTGCTCAGCGGCCCGGCTAGTTCGAGCCCCGAGGTTTCCGGATCCGGGTAGATCACCGTGTGCTCCGGTCCCGCCGGCAGCGCGAATCCCCTGACGCCCTGGCCGTCCAGGACCGGCACGACCACCTCGCACGCCCGCGCCACCAGCACGTTCCCGTAGAATGAACCCATTTTCGTCACCCCTCCACCCGGAGCCCCAGCTCCGCCGCCAGGACCGGCGCCAGGTCGAGCAGCTGGCCGGTGCTGATCACCGCTCCCGCCAGCCGGTCCACGCCTGCCGCGATCTCCAGCGGCGCGGCCCCGCGCAGGTCCACGTCCGTGAGCGTCACCGCGCTGAGGTCCGCGCCCTTCAGCGCGCAGTCCAGGAACTCGACCCGCTCCAGCCGGGCTCCCGCGAAGTCCGGCTCGACGAGGACGCAGCCCTCGAAGACGACGTCCCGCAGCTTCGCCTTACGCAGATTCAGGTAGTCGATCTTGCCGCCCCGGATCCACACCCGCTCCAGCACCGCGCCGTGCAGCTGCGTCCCGCCGAGGCGGGCGTCGGCCAGCTCCACGTCGCGCAGCGTGGACTCCGCGAGGTCGGTGCCCACGCCCCGCACGCCGGTGAGGACCGAGTCGAGCAGGCGCGCGTGACGCAGTGACGTGTCGTCCAGCGCGCAGTCCCGCAGCGCGCAGTCCATGAAGCGGGCGCCCGCGCCGCCCTGCCCGGCGAAGTCCGCGTCCCGGAACTCCAGCCCGTCGTAGTCCCCGTCCGGTGACAGCGCCCCGCCGCCGTACTCCTCCAGCGCGGGCAGCCGCACCTCCGGCCGCCGCGCGGCCCTCACCGCACCGCGCCCGCCCGCCCCGCCGTTCGCTCTCCTCGCCATGGCCTCATGCTGCACCCCACCACTGACAAAGCGACTGACCTGCGCGAACACCCGCGATGTCACAAACCGGGTCCGCGGGGAGTCGTAACCGGCGAAGGCGCAAGCGACCGGAACCCGACCAGAGGGAGACCCACCCATGCGGCGCATCCCCGTCATCGGCGGCGGCCTCGCCGGGCTGACCGCGGCCGTCTCCGCCGCCGAAGCGGGCGCCAAGGTCACCGTGTACGAGGCCCACCACAGGCTCGGCGGACGGGCGCGGACGGCGGAGGGCGCCGCCTGCGCGGGTGTCGGCAGCAGCTTCACCCGCACCGCGGCTTCACAGCCGCGACGCTACCCGGCCCTCCGGGCCCACGCATTCCAACACGGCAAAGCCCCCGACCCAGCTACCGGACGCTTCCTCGCAAGAGCAGGCTGAAGGCCCGCGAGGGGCGAAGGAGGGTCCCGAGCCGTACTCGGGACCCTCCTGCCGCACGACCGGCACCGTACGACCGGCGGACGCCGCGATCAGCGCAGGCGCCGCGAATCGATCGCCCAGATGCCCCGCCCGTGCGTGGCCGCGTACAGCAGGCCGTCCGGCCCGGTGCGCAGCTGCATGACCGCGGTCGTCGGCAGGCCGCCGCCCGCCACCTGCCAGCCGTGCGACCTCGGCGTACGGACCAGGACACCGAGGTCGGTGCCCAGCACGACCGTCCCGCCCGGCAGCAGCGCCACCGAGTTCGCCGGGACGTCCGGCAGGTTCCCGGAGACGTCCTTCCAGGTCACTCCGCCGTCCCGGGTCTCGAACAGGTGGCCGACTCCCGCGCCGGGGCCCTCGGTCCACTTGCGGGAGAAGCCGTTGACGGCGAGGAGCACGTGGTTCGCGTCGGCCGGGTCGATCGCCAGCCCCGACAGGTACCGGTTCGGGACGGTCCCGTCCACCGGCAGGGTCAGCTCGTGCCAGCCGGTGCCGTCGGCGTTGCCGACCGCGATGCCCCGGGCGAAGCCCTGGTTGTTGCAGGGGCCGCACCAGGCCGCGTACACCTTGCCCCCGGAGGAGGCGACGGCCGTGGCGGTACGGCCCTCACCGAGGTCGTACGCCCCGGACCACTCGCTGCCGCTGCGGATCGCCCAGCCCTTGGTGTTGACCCACACGTGCCGGCCGCCCGCGACCCAGGTGTTCTTGTCCTTGATGTCGGCGTTCAGCGGGGCGATGAAGCGGGCCTCGCCGGTCGCGTTGTCGGGCGGGGCGACGGACCAGGTGGTCGCCTTGGCCGGGTCGGTGGTCCAGGAGCCGTCGTTCACCGCGCAGTTCTGCGTGACCGACACCGCGAGATAGACGTACTCCTGCGCGGTGTTGCAGCCGTTGGCCGGGTCGGTGATCGTGTCGCCGCCGTCGCCGCCGAAGTTCGAGCCCATCACGCGGTCGTGCGGGCGCAGGATCGACTGCCCGTTGTCCTGGAGGCCGCCGGTGACGTCGACGCCCCGGCCGGCCGGGTCGGTGCCGACACCGACCGAGTAGTACTGAAGGGCGTCCATCGTGCCGTCGTTGAGCGAGGTCCAGTCGGTGGCGTGGCCGGCGGCGTCGGCGCTGCCGTTCAGCGGGCGGCGGTAGGCGCCGCCGTCGTCGCCGACGACGACGTAGGAGCGGCCGTGGTCGCTGCCGATCGCCACGGCGTGCTGGTCGGCGTGGACGGTGGGCGGGCAGGAGCCGGACTGCTTGGACGGGTCGATGGACCAGCACTGGAAGCCGAAGTTCCAGTACGGTCCGGGGACGGTCCAGGACGTACCGCCGTCCTTCGTCTCGAAGACCTCCTCCAGACCCGCGTAGACGTGGTCGGGGTTCTTCGGGTCGACGGCGAGGAACTCGTTGTACCAGGCCTGGATGCCCGGCTGGTATCCGGCGCCGGTGAGCGCCGAGCCGGAGTCGCGCAGCTGTTTGTAGTCGGCGATCCTCGTCCACGGGCCGGTCGGCGAACCGGACCTGGAGACGAAGACGCCCTCCAGGCCGCTGTCGGGGTTCTCGCTGGTCTGCTCCGGCGACTGGTCGATGGCGTAGTAGCGGGAGCCGTCCGCGCTGCGCGCGAAGGTGACGTTGCCGACGTCCCCGCTGTCGCTGGGCAGGTCACCGAGCCCGGTCAGGCGCTGCCAGCCGTTCTTGCCCTTGGTGTAGAAGCCGTTGTAGTCGTCGCCGCCGCGCCAGCCGACCGCGAGGACGACCTTGTCCGGGTCCTTCGGGTCGACGGCGATGTCGTTGGCGATGTTCTTGTACGCGGCGTCCGGGTCGGCGGCCTTCGGACCGCCGGGCAGATAGTCCGGGTCGGGGGCGAACTCCAGCTTCCACGGGCCCTTCAGCGTCCGCGTCGAGTGGCTCCACACGCCCCGCGTGGTCGCCGCCCACACCTTGTCGCCGGCGAACCGCAGCGCGTGGATCGACGTCGACTCCAGCTCGTCGCCGCCGACCCGGTCGCGCCGGCTGAAGCTGCCGTGCCGCGGGTTGTCCAGGACGTAGACGCCGGTGCCGAGGAACGCGGTGGCGCTGGTGTTCGCCTCACCGGTGGCGTACCAGAGCCGGCCGCGTCCGTCGAGCTCCAGGTCGCCGGTGGACAGCGCCGGGAGCCGGTCGGAGATCTCGGTCCAGTGGCCGCCGCCGGTGCGGGAGCGGAAGACGCCGCCGTTGGCGGAACCGGCGTACACATAGCCGTGGTCGTCGGCGGCCAGCCCGGTGACCCGGCCGGTGACCCGGCCCGCACCGCCGCTGGAGTTGGAGTTGACGTCCCGGTAGCGGGGGTCGTCGGAGTCGTAGGGCCGCCGGGTGACGTCCCGCCATCTTCCTTTGGTTCGCGGCAGGTTCCGCAGCGACTCGTAGGCCGCTCCGTAGGCGCCCGGCGCCACGATGCCGGGCGAGGTGCGGGCCTCGGCGTACTGGTCGGCCTGTTCGGCGATCTCCGCGCCCTCGCCGCCGTCGTCGTCGCCGTCCTCGGCGAAGGGTGACAGCCCCTGGTGCCGCTCGTGCAGCTGGGCCTGGTGGCGCAGGGCGCGGACACCGAAGGGATCGGTGCCGCGTCCCACCGCCTGGGCCTGAGTGATGGTCAGTCCTAGTGCGGCGGTGGTGATGAGTACCGCCGCCGTGCGTCTTCTGTGCCGGCTTGTGGCCGCCATGAAGTGCCCTCCCCTGGAGCCGTGGCGTACATGACACACATACGGCACACAGCTTCTTAGGGACGGCAGCGACAGGAGGTGCTCGTGACGGCAATCAAGGCGTAAAGATTTCGACCGTGCCGACCGAGCCGACCGAGCCGCTCAGGACACGGAGTTGACGGGCCGTCAGTGTCGTCCGGCCACGCGGTCGGCGATCCGGGCCAGCCGGGAGGAGCGGGCGCTGTGGGTGAGCGTCTCGCGGCGGTCGGCCGTGCGGTAGGTGGCGTACATGCCTTGCACGCCCAGCCAGCGCAGCGGCTCCGGCTCCCACCTGCGCACCTTGTGGTTCACCCAGGGCAGGTCGGTCAGCTCGGTGCGGCCGCCCTGCCCGGAGTCCTGCTGGACCAGGTCGCGCAGGGTGCGGGCGGCGAGGTTGGTGGTGGCCACGCCCGAGCCGACGTAGCCGCCCGCCCAGCCCAGGCCCGTCGTACGGTCCAGCGTGACGGTCGCGCACCAGTCGCGCGGCACCCCGAGGACCCCGGACCAGGCGTGCGCGACCCGCACCCCGGCCAGGGCGGGGAAGAGACCGACGAGGATGTCCCGCAGCGCCTCCACCGTCTCCCGCTGGGTGCGGCCGTCGTTGTCGGTACGCGAGCCGAAACGGTACGGCACCCCGCGCCCGCCGAGCGCGATCCGGCCGTCGGCGGTGCGCTGGGCGTACATGTAGGCGTGCGCCATGTCGCCGAGCGTCTCGCGGCCCGACCAGCCGATCGCCTCCCACTGCTCGTCGCTCAGCGGCTCGGTGGCGATCATCGAGGAGTTCATGGGCAGCCAGGTGCGCCGCTGGCCCTTGAGGGAGGCCGTGAAGCCCTCGGTGCAGCGCAGCACATAGGGGGCGCGGACGGTGCCGTAGGGGGTGACCGCGTGCTTGGGGCGGATCTCCGTGACCGGTGTCGCCTCGTGGACGGTCACCCCGAGCGCCTCCACGGCCGCCGCGAGGCCCTTGACCAGCTTCGCCGGGTTCAGCCGGGCGCCGTGCGGGGTCCAGGTGGAGCCCACCGCGTCGGCGATCCGGATCCGCCGGGCGGTCTCCCGGGCGCCGTACAGCTCGCGGTCCTTCTCGCCGTAGCCCAGTTCGTGCTCGTGGAAGGCCTTCAGACGGGCCAGCTGGGCGGGGGTGCGGGCCACTTCCAGCACGCCGCCCTTGTGGACGTCCGCCTCGACGCCCTCCTCGGCGGCGACGCGGATCACCTCGTCGACGGTGTCGTTCATCGCCCGCTGGAGGCGTACGGCGGCCTCGTGGCCGTGCAGCCTCGCGTACCGGTCGCGGCCGGCGACGCCGTTGTAGAGCCAGCCGCCGTTGCGGCCGGAGGCGCCGTAGCCGCAGAACTTCTGCTCCAGGACGGTGATCCGCAGGAAGGGCGCCGCCTTCTTCAGGTAGTAGGCCGTCCACAGCCCTGTGTACCCGCCTCCGACGATCACCACGTCGGCGCTCGCGTCCCCGGTCAGCGGCTCCCGCACCGCCGGGAGACCGTCGTCCGCGAACCAGAAGGAGATACCGCCGTTCACCGTGCCGCCGTTCACGATGCCGCCGCCCGCGGCGCCTGCCGAGCTGTCATGGGCGCGACGTTAACCTCTGCGAGCCGCCGGTGTCTCCTTCGGATTCCGTGCTTTTCCGCGCTCGTCCACGGCCCGGGACCAGCGGGAAGCAGGCCAGTCCGATCAGTACGGCGGTGAAGTGCCCGAGGTCGGTGAAGGTGCGCCCGGTCAGCAGCGGCACCCCGAAGTAGGCGAGCACGGCGCCGGCGTACAGGTACCGCCAGGGACGCGGGTACCGGTAGGTCAGCACCCCCACCACCCCCGCGAACGCGTAACTCACGCCCACGTCGAGCGTGTTCACGGCCGACTCCGGGGCCATGCCGCGCCGGATCGCCCACAGCAGCGCGCCCTCGCTGATCAGCGTGGCCAGCACATGCGCCGCCGCGCACACCAGCAGCCAGCGCAGCGTGCCCAGCCAGCGCTCGACCTGCGCGTGGAAGACCGTGTACAGCGCCACGTACGGCACCCACCGGCCGCTCGGGATCCACATCGCGCTGGCGAACAGCACCCGCACCGGGTTGTCCGACAGCTCATGGAGGTTCGTCGAACGCTGCCGCAGGAAGTCCTCCTCGAACTCCGGCGACATGTGGTGCAGCGCGACAGTGGTGAGGAACAGGATCAGCAGCCAGACGTACGTCCCCGGGGCGCTGCGGACGTACCCCGCCACCGCCCGGAACCCGCGCCGAAACCGGATGACCCCGTTCACACGCGCCAGTATGGTCGGGAACGTGATCGAGGTGCCCGCCGAGCTGGCCGCTTCTCAGGAGAAATTCAACGGGGCGGCGGGCAGGGCGTTCGTCGCCGGCCTGCCGCGGCAGGCGGCCGGTTTCCTGCAGCGGTGGGAGCTGCGCGTCGACGGCCCGCCGATGTACGGGGTGTGCGCGCTGGTCCTTCCGGTGGTCCGCGCCGACCGCACACCGGCCGCGCTCAAGCTCCAGCTCCTGGACGAGGAGAGCGCGGGTGAGCCGGTCGCGCTGCGGGTGTGGGACGGCGACGGGGCCGTACGGCTGCTGGAGCACGACGAGTCCACCGGCACGCTGCTGCTGGAGCGGCTGGACTCCTCCCGCACGCTGGCGCATGTGCCGGACATCCGTGAGGCCGTCTCGGTCATCGGCGATCTGCTGGCCCGGCTGACCTCCGTGGCCGCCCCGGCGGGGATGCGGCGGCTGGGCGACATCGCGCGGGGCATGCTGGAGCGGACACCACCCGCCCTGGAACGCGTCCCGGACCCCGCGGACCGCCGGCTGCTCGCGGACTGCGCGGCCGCGGTACGGGAGGTCGCCCCGGAACCGGGCGACCGGCTGCTGCACTGGGACCTGCACTACGACAACGTCCTCGCCGCCGGGCGCGCGGCCGGGGGCGGCCGGCGCGAGCCCTGGCTGGCCATCGACCCCAAGCCGCTGGCCGGCGACCCCGGATTCGAACTGTTCCCGGCACTGTGGAACCGCTACGACCCCGCCGGGACCGTCCGGCGCTTCGACGCGCTGACCGGCTCGCTGGGGCTGGACCGGGAGCGGGCCCGTGCCTGGACGCTGGGCCGGGTGCTCCAGAACTTCCTGTGGGAGCTCGGGGACGGCCGGCCCCTGCCGGCCACGGACCTGGAGATCGGCCGCGCCCTGCGCGCCTGACCGCGCCCGCCGGCGCCTGACCGCGCCTGACCGCGCCTGCGACACGCCCTCGGACGGCCCACCCCCCAGTCCAGCGGCTTATCCGGTCATAGCGTACAGAATATGAAGAAACGCCATATCGCCGTGCTCGTGGGCTCGGCAGCGCTCGTCGCCTCCTGCGTCGCCGCCGCGTCTCCGGAGCCGGGGGGGCAGCGGACGCACACGGTGCACCCGGGAGAATCGATTCAGAAGGCGGTGGACTCCGCCAAGGCGGGCGACACCGTGCTCGTGCTGCCCGGCACCTACCACCAGAGCGTCAAGGTGACGACGCCCGGCCTGATCCTGCGCGGCATGGGCAGCGCCACCGTCCTCGAGCCGGCGCCGAAGGCCACGGACGACTGCGGCAAGCGCGGCAACGGCATCTGCGTGGCCGGCACCAAGACCAAGCGGCTCAAGGGTGTCACCGTCTCCGACCTGAAGGTGACCGGGTTCTCCCACGCCGGAGTGATCGCCGTGGCCGCCGACGGGCTGACCGTACGGCGCGTCACCGCGGAGAAGAACGGCGTGTGGGGCCTCGCCGAGGAGCGCTCCGAGCACAGCGCGTACCGGCAGAACACCCTCCGGAACAACGGGGACGCGGGCATCTTCCTGGCCAACACGATCAGCGCCGAAGAGGGCGCCCCCGACACCAAGGGCACGGTGATCACCGGCAACCGCATGGAGGACAACCGGATCGGCGTCACCGTCCGCCGGCTGCGGAACCTGACCGTCACCGCCAACAACGTCACCGGCAACTGCGCGGGCGTCTTCCTCGTCGGCGACGAGAACAAGCCGAAGGCGGGCGCGCTGACCGTGCGCGGCAACCAGGTCGTGAAGAACAACAAGTACTGCGCCAAGACCGAGCGGCTGCCCTTCCTCCAGGGCTCGGGCATCGTCCTGACCGGTGTGGAGAAGACCGACGTCACCGGCAACGCGGTGACCGGGAACTCCGGCACCTCCCCGCTGTCGGGCGGCATCGTGCTCTTCAAGAGCTTCGTCGGGGCCACCAGCGACAACAACCGGATCCGGGACAACTCGCTGCGCGACAACTCCCCCGCCGACCTGGTCGACCAGGAGACCGCCAAGCGCGGCAACACCTTCGCCCACAACTTCTGCCGTGCGTCCGAGCCGGCCGGGCTGTGCTGAGCCGCACCCCGCAGGCATCGAGCCCTGACCCGTAGGCCCGCGCCGCAACCCGCGGGTCCCGCGCCGTCACCCGTAGCCCCCCGCACACCCTTCGCGGGACCGAGAAGCCAGAAGGAAGGAAGGCGGCATGACGACCGCTCACACCGCCCCACCGCCGTCCATGCGGCTCAGGGAGCTCGCGTTCGGGGCGGCCTGCGCCGCCGCCCTCCGCGCCGCCGCCCGGCTGGGCGTCGCCGACGCCCTCGGGGACACCCCCGCCGCTGTGGAGGACCTCGCCGCCGCGGTGAAGACCGAACCCAAGCCGCTGCGCCGGCTGCTGCGGGCGCTGACCTGCTACGGCGTCTTCACCGAGCGTCCGGACGGCACCTTCGCGCACACCGACATGTCCCGGCTGCTGCGCGAGGACGACCCCCACAGCCTGCGGAACATCTGCCTGTGGTGCACCGAGCCGTGGACCTGGGACGCCTGGCCGAAGCTGGACGAGGCGGTCCGCACCGGCCGCAACGTGGTCGAGGAGCTGTACGGCAAGGAGTTCTTCGTCTACCTCAACGAGGACGCCCCCGAGTCGGCGGACGTCTTCAACCGGGCCATGACCACCTCCAGCAAGCAGTCCGCCCGGGACGTGGCCGAACTCCTGGACCTGTCCGGGGCCGCCTCGGTCGCCGACATCGGCGGCGGCCAGGGGCACGTGGTGGCCTGTCTGCTGGAGAAGTACCCGCACATGCGCGGCACCCTGATGGACCTGCCGCGTGTGGTGGACCACGCCGACCCGCGGCTGCTGCCGGGCGGCGCCCTCGCCGACCGGGTGAGCATCGTGGCCGGCGACTGCCGCGAGGCCGTCCCGGTCCGGGCCGACGCCTACATCATCAAGAACATCCTGGAGTGGGACGACGCCTCCACCGCCCGCTGTCTGCGCAACGTCATGGAGGCGGGCGGCCCGAAGGCGCGGGTCGTGGTCATCGAGAACCTCGTCGACGACACCCCCTCGATGCGGTTCAGCACCGCCATGGACCTGCTGCTGCTGCTCAACGTCGGCGGCGCCAAGCACACCACCGACTCCATGGTGAGCCGGCTGGAGGCGGCGGGCCTGGTCATCGACGACATCAGCCCCGTCAACCCCTACCTGCACGCCTTCGACTGCACCGTCCCCGCCTGACCGGCGGCGGTACTCCCGGCGACGGCCGCCGGGCCCGCGGCATCGCGGGTCCGGCGGCCGTTGTCCGTCCGTCGTACGACGGCGTCAGCCGTGGCCGTCGCGCTCCCAGACGTAGAAGCGATGCGCCATGGCGTCCTTCGGCGAGCGCCATGTCTCGGGGTCGTACGCGCTGACGTACGCCGAGAGCCGCTCGCTGATGCCCCGGAACTCGGGGTGGTCCGCCACCTTGGCGATGGCCGGGCCCGGGTCCCGGTCGGCCTCGACGAGGTGCATGTACACATCGCCGAACTGGAAGAGGCTGCGCCGGGTGACGCCGACCAGGTGCGGCAGCTCCCCCCGGTCGGACTCCTCGAAGATCTTCGCGATGTCCGGGGCCGACCCCGGGGCCATCCGGGCCACGATCAGGGCCTGGTGCATGAACGTTTCTCCTGTCGTCCGGTGCGGTTCGGTCGTCGTCCGGCGCGGCTCAGTCGGTGGTCAGGGCCGGCTCGGGCCGGCGTCCCGCGGCGGCCTTCTCGATCTTGTCGCGGATGAGGGCCATCTGGACCTTGGAGTTCTTGTTGATGTTGTCGGTCATCCAGTCGTCGTCGACCGGCGCCTGAGGCTTCATCGCGAAGTCCTGGGTCCACACCATCCGGGTGCCGGCGGGCACCTCCTCGTACCGCCACCGGATGTTCATGTACTCGAAGGGACCGGTCTCCACCCGCCGGGCGGTGACGGTCAGCGTGTCCCGGTCAGGCTCACGCTCGGAGACCCAGCTCCAGACCGTGCCGTTCTCGTCGGGATGCATGGTCAGCCGGAAGGTGCACTTGTTCCCTTCCCGGGACAGGATCTCGGCGGAGGCGTACTCGCTGAACAGCTGTGGCCACCTCTCCACGTCGTTGGTCATGTCCCAGACCAGGTCCACCGGCGCCGCGATGGTGATCTCGTTCTCGGTGTGTCCGGCCATCTCTACGCTCCTGCCAGAAGAGTGCTGTTGACGAGGTCGAGGAACTTCCGGGGCGTCTTGCAGCGCTCCGCGTCGGGCGGCATCGGCAGGCCGTGCCGGTTCTCCAGTTCGCCCACGATGCCGAGCAGCCCGAGCGAGTCGATGCCGAGCTCCTCGAAGCCGGTGTCGGGCCGGTCCGCCAGCTCCTGCGGGCTGACGGTGATACCGGCCGCCTTCTTCATGAGTTCGGACAGTTCTTCCACGGTGATTCGGTCACTCATGCGGTTCCTCTCCTTGTTGCTCCCGGCCGCCCGCGATCGGTTCGGCGGCGTCCGGTCTCCCCCGCCGCCCCGCTACGGGACGGCGGTCGTCAGGCTCACTCGTCCGCGGCGCCGTGCCGCAGCACCAGCGCCGAGTTCGAGCCCATGAGTCCCCGGCTGAGAACCAGCGCCGTACGCACCCGCGCGGCTCGGGCAGCGCCGGTCACCAGGTCGAGGTCATGGCAGATGTCAGCGACATTCGGGGTGGGCGGGATCAGGCCGTGCTCCATCGCGAGCACGGCCGCCGCCGTGTCCAGCACGGGTGCCGCGCAGTACGCCCGGCCCGTGCCCGCCTTGGGCGCCGTCACCGGCACCCGCCGGCCGTGGGCACCCAGCGCGTCGGCGATGGCCTGGGCCTCCGCCCGGTCGGCCGCGGGCACACCGAGGGCGTCGGCGAAGACGACGTCGACCTCCTCCGGTGCGCAGCCGGCCTCCGCCAGAGCCCCGCGGATCGCCTCCGCCAGCCCCTGCCGGGACAGCTCCCACCGGGACGCGCCGGTGAAGGTCGCGGCGTGCCCGGCGACGACGGCCCGCACGGGGACACCCCGCTCCCGGGCCGCACCCGCCTCCTCCACCACGAGCATCGCGCCGCCCTCGGCGGGCACGAACCCGCACGCCGCCTCGGTGAACGGCCGGTACGCGCGCTTCGGGTCCGTCACCGCGCTCAGCTCCGGATAACCGAGCTGGCACACCATCGAGTACGGGGCCAGCGGCGCCTCGGTCGCACCGGCCACGATCACGTCCGTGCCGCGCCGCACCGCCCGCGCCGCGTGCGCCAGGGCGTCCACACCGCCCGCCTCGTCGGCGGCCACCACCGAGCAAGGCCCCTTGAAGCCCCGTCGGATGGAGATCTGACCGGTGCTGGCCGCGTAGAACCAGGCGATCGACTGCCACGGACCCACATAGCGGCGGCCCTTGCCCCACAGCTTCTGCAGCTCCCGCTGGCCGAACTCGCCGCCACCGGACCCGGCCGCCGTCACCACGCCCGCCGCGTACGGCGCCGCCTCGGTGTCCGACCGGCCCAGCCCGGCGTCCTCCAGGGCCGCGTCGGCCGCGGCCATCGCGAAGTGCGTGAACCGGTCGGTCTGAACGAGCAGGCGCTCCTCGACCGCCGCCGCCGGATCGAAGGACCGCACCTCTCCGGCCACCTTCAGCGGCAGCTGCTCACAGCCCTCCCGGGTCACCCGGTCCAGGACGCTCACGCCCTCCTGAGTGGCCTTCCAGAAGGTCTCGGTACTCGTTCCGTTGGGCGCCACGACACCGATACCGGTGACGGCCGCCCGCCGTTGACGGGATGCGCTCATCGTGCCTTCTCCCTCGGCCGGGTCAGGATGACCGCGGACTGGAAACCGCCGAACCCGCTGCCCACGGAGAGCACCGCGTCCAGCTTCCGCTCACGCGCCACCCGCGGGACGTAGTCCAGGTCGCACTCGGGGTCGGGCGTCTCGTAGTTCGCGGTCGGCGGGACCACCTGGTGGGCCAGCGCCAGCACGCACGCCACCACCTCGATCGCCCCGATCGCCCCCAGTGAGTGCCCCACCATCGACTTGATGGAGCTCATGGGCGTGTCGTAGGCGTGCCGGCCCAGTGCCCGCTTCACCGCGGCCGTCTCGTGCCGGTCGTTCTGACGGGTACCGGAGCCGTGCGCGTTGACGTAGTCGATCGCGGTGCCGTCCAGCCGGGCGTGGTCGAGGGCGGCTTCGATCGCCCGCGCCATCTCCAGGCCCTCACTGGTCAGACCGGTCATGTGGTAGGCGTTGCCGAAGGTGGCGTAGCCGCTCAACTCGCAGTAGACATGGGCGCCCCGGGCCCTGGCGTGCTCCAGCTCCTCCAGCACCAGCACCGCGCCGCCCTCGCCCATGACGAACCCGTCACGGTCGTTGTCGAAGGGCCGGGAGGCGTGCGCCGGGTCGTCGTTGTTGGGGGACGTTGCTTTGATCGCGTCGAAGCACGCCATCGTGATCGGGGATATCGGCGAGTCCGACGCACCGGCTATGCAGATGTCGGCCCGGCCCTCCTCCACGGTGTGCAGGGCGTACCCGACGGCGTCCAGACCGGAGGTGCAGCCCGTGGAGACCGTCTGCACCGGCCCGCGCACCCCGAACCGCTCGGCCACCGTCGAGGCCAGCGTGCTCGGCGTGAACGCCCGCTCCAGATGGGGCCGGGCCCGCTCATGGTCCACGTCCCAGCGCTCACCGCCGTGGCTGACCAGCACGTAGTCGTTCTCCAGCCGGGTCGTACCGCCCACCGCGGTGCCCAGGGAGACCCCGATCCGCCAGGGATTCTCCCCGGCGAGGTCCAGCCCCGAGTCCCGTACCGCCTCCGCCCCGGCGACCAGCGCGAACTGTATGTAGCGGTCGCAGCGCGCCGCCTGCTCCCCGTCCAGCCCCAGGGCCACCGGGTCGAAGTCGCACTCGGCGGCTATCCGGGACCGCAGACCGGCCGGGTCGAAGAAGGTGATGCCGCGCGTCGCGGTGCGCCCGTTCGCCAGCAGGTCCCAGAACGCGGGGGCGCCGATCCCGCCCGGCGCCACGATGCCTATGCCCGTGACCGCGACCCGCCTGGTCATGAGCGGACCTCTGCCGTCTCGGGCTCCTGACCGGCCGCCTCGGCCCGTCCGGCCCCGGCCGCGACCGGAACCGTCTCCGTGCCCTCGGTGTCCACATGGCCCAGCTGCGGGCGCGGCGCGAGCGGCCCGAGGTGGAAGACGATCCGCGCCTCCACCTTGCCCACGTTGCGGAACCGGTGCCGCATGTACGCCGGGATCATCAGGCCCTGTTCCGGCCGCAGCGGATGCGGGTCGCCGTCCAGGTCCACCTCCAGATCGCCGCAGACGACGTACACGAACTCCTCGGAGTAGGGGTGGTAGTGCTCACCGATGCGGTCGCCGGGCTGCACGATGGCCACGCCCATGAAGCCGCTGGTGGAGCCGACCGTGGCCGGGGTGAGCATGGCGCGCAGATCGCCTCCGCGCCTGACGTTGGGCTCGACCTCGCTGAGATCCACGATTCTGGGTCGGGGTTTGATCACGTCGTCCTCCGGTGGTGTGGTACGTCGGCTTGCGTCGGCGTCGGCTTGCGTCGGCGTCGGGTGCCGGCTCGCGTCGGCACGCGCGGACTCAGGCGTCCGGCGCGGACCGGCGGTCGGTGATGAGGTCCATACGGGCGAGGGTGAGCAGCCGGGCCAGGTCGCCCTCCTTCTTCGCGGCGCCCTCGTCGAGCAGCGTCGTCAGCTCCGCCACCTGCGCGGCGTCCGGCAGCCCCAGCGCGGCCGCCGGGTCGGCGTCCAGACCGCCCCGGACGTCGATGAGCCGCACGACCACGTCGTCCCGCTCGTAGACCGTGCTCTGCAGCACCGGGCTGCGCGGGTCGTCCGCGGCCCGCTCGTCCTGCCGCGCCAGCAGCTCGGCCAGCCGCATGCCCATGCCCGTCCGGGCCGGGTAGTACAGGGCGTGCCGCTGGGCCTGCTCGACGTCCTGACCGCTCGTCACGTGATGCACGGCCGGCAGCGCCGCCCGGGTGAAGAACACCCGTACGGACTCCTGGTCGTGGAAGTCCCGGTGCTGCTCCAGATACGGGTTGATGGCCTCCTCGACCGCCCGGATCTCCGGCTGCCGGGCCACGTGCCGCAGCGCCGCCAGCAGGTCGCCGCGCACCTCGATGGCGCGCACGATCCGGTTGCCGTGCATGAACAGCGAGGTGCGGCACAGCCGGGTGGTGTCGTCGACCCGCGCCTCGGGCGACTTGTAGTTCGCGAGCAGCTCGGCGACCTTCCGCTCGCTGCCCGGCTTCACGGTGAAGGTGAGCGCGTGCCGGATCATCCCGTCACCGATCCGCGGGGAGGCCTGCAGCCGCCGCTCGCCGGACGCGGACCGCCCCGCCTCGCCGCCGGTCTCCCGCACGATGTGGAAGCGCAGCGACCGGGTGTCCCGGATGCAGCTGTGCATCGGCTCCACCATCCGCACGTGCTCCTCGCTGTTCACCCAGGCGAGGAACGGCGGCGCGCTCTCCCACTCGCTGGTGATGAGCCACTGGGAGGGGTTCTCGATCGACTGGCACAGCTGGTCGCTGACATGCCCGGGTACGGACGCGACCTGCTTGCCCATCTCCTCGTACGCCTCCAGGAACTGCTGCTGGGCGCCGTCGTAGACGTCCACCAGCAGCACGACCCGGAGCCGGGAGCCGTCGAAGACGGACTGGGACACACGTTTCGGGGCCTGCTGCTCGGCCGGATCTGAAACTCGCTCAGAGGTGGCGGTCATCTGCGTACGTCTCCTTGACGGGGCTCGGCGAACTGCGACGGAGGGACGGAGAGTCGGAGGGAAGGCGAACGCCGGGCCGCGAATGACGCGACGTCAGCGTGATCTCGATCCTGTGCCGGGTGCGATCCGTGCGCGACTCGTGTGCACCACGTGGGTGATCACACGGGTGATTGAGCCCGCGAACGCACGCGGACCGGTGCCGCGCCGGGCATGGAACTTCCGACGCGCCCGCGGACGCGGACCCCGCATCCCGCCCGCCCACATCCCGCACCCCCCGCCCTGGAGGCATCGATGCGCCAAGAAGCCGACCACCGGGTACCCGTCCTCATCGTCGGCGGCTCCCTGGTGGGCCTGTCCACCTCGCTGTTCCTCGGCCGCCTCGGCGTGCCGCACATGCTGGTCGAACGGCACTCCGGAACCTCCATCCACCCGCGCGGACGCGGCAACAACGTACGGACGATGGAGCTGTTCCGGGTCGCCGGCATCGAGGGGGCCGTCAAGACCGCGGCATCGCTCCTCGCCGACAACCACGGCATCCTGCAGACCCCGACACTCGTCGGGGACGCCGGCGAATGGCTGTTCAAGCACATCGACCCCGGCGGCGGCCTCGCGCGCTTCAGCCCCACCGGCTGGTGCCTGTGCAGCCAGAACGACCTGGAACCCGTCCTGCTGGAGAGCGCCCGCGCCCTCGGCGGCGATCTGCGCTACTCCCACGAGCTGGAGAGTTTCGAACAGGACGGCGAAGCGGTCACCGCGGTCGTACGCGACCGCGCCACCGACGAACGCCACACCGTCCGCGCCGACTACCTCGTCGCCGCCGACGGCCCGCGCAGCCCGGTCCGCCGCGCCCTCGGCATCGGCCAGACCGGCCCCGGCGACCTGTTCGCCAACGTCAGCGTCACCTTCCGCTCCAAACTCCTCGCCGACGTCGTGGGCGAGCGCCGCTTCATCTGCTGCTACCTCACCCATCCGGACGCCGACGGCGCCCTGCTCCCCGTCGACAACAAGGAGCACTGGGTCTTCCACGCGCCCTGGCACCCCGAGCGCGGCGAAACGCTCGACGAGTTCACCGAGGAACGCCTCCAGCGCCACATCCGCCGCGCCATCGGCGCCCCAGACCTCGACGTCGAGATCACCGGCAAGGCCTCCTGGCGCGCCGCCGAACGCGTCGCCGACCGCTACTGCGCCGGTCGTGTCCTCCTCGCCGGGGACTCCGCGCACGAGATGTCCCCCACCGGCGCCTTCGGCTCCAACACCGGCATCCAGGACGCCCACAACCTCGCCTGGAAGCTCGCCGCCGTCCTCGACGGCTGGGCCGGTCCCGGCCTGCTGGACACCTACGACACCGAACGCCGCCCGGTGGCCCTGGCGACCAGCGCCCGCGCCTCCGCCCGCTCCGTCGAGCACAGCCACCCCGGCTTCGCCCCGGCCCCCGGCGTCGGCGGCGGCAAGCGCGGCGGCATCCTGGGCGTCGTCCTCGGCTACCGCTACCCGCACGGCGCCGTCATCGGCGCCGCGCCCGGCCAGGAGGTCGTCCCCGAGGGCATGCGCCTGACCGGCGAACCGGGCAGCCGCGCACCCCACATGTGGCTGCGCCGCGACGGCGAGCGGATCTCGACCCTCGACCTGTACGAACGCTCCCTGGTCCTCCTCAGCGACGCCCGCTCGGCAGCGGGATGGCACGCGGCGGCCCAGCGGATCGCGGAGGACACGGGCGTACGCCTGGCCTCGTACCGCATCGGGGCGGACGCCGGCGCCGATCTGGTGTACGACGGCCGGGGCGCCGAGGGCGAGGAGGCACCCGACTGGGCGCGCACCCACGGCACCACGGCCGACGGCGCGGTCCTGGTCCGCCCGGACGGCTTCGTGGCCTGGCGGACGGCGGGCGCCGTACCCGACCCGGAGGGGGCGCTGCGGGAGGTGCTGGTGACGCTGCTGCGAACCGCCTGACCTCACGGGACACCGAGGACCGCCCGCGCCCCGGGGGTGCGGGCGGTCGCTGACCCAGACGTTCGCGAGGAGTGGAGGAGCCGTGGGCAGCCTGGTCGTCGTAGGAGTGGACGGCTCGTCGTCGAGCAATGCCGCGGTGGTACAGGCCGCCCGGGAAGCCCAGCGGCGTTCCGCGAAGCTCCGGGTGGTGCACGCCTTCAGCTGGCCGGTGGGGCCCATGTACGCGCCGCTGGACCCGTCGCCGCTCAATCACCTGGCGCACGACGCCGAGCAGCTCGCCCGGAGTGTGGCGCCCGGAGTGGAGGTCACCGGGACCGTGATGATCGGCGGTGCGGTGCCGGTGCTGACGGCCGAGTCGCGAGCCGCGGACCTGGTGGTCGTCGGCAGCCGGGGCACGGGGGGCTTCATCGGCATGCTGCTGGGCTCGACGGCGGTGTCCCTGGCCGCCCATGGCGAGTGCCCGGTGATGGTGGTCCGCGAGGAATCGGATCGCACCGGGCCGGTCGTGCTGGGTGTCGACGGCTCCCCGCACGGTGAGGAAGCGATCGGGTTCGCCTTCGCCGAGGCGGCCCTGCGCAAGACCGAGCTCGTCGCCATGCACGCATGGCTGCCGGACCACGTGCCGGCCGGAACGGGCATGGAGAGCGCGGAGCGTCTGCCCGCTCTGGCACTCGCCGGCCGCGGGGAGAGGTATCCGGACGTCACGGTCGGACAGGACGTGGTGAGCGGCGAAACCCGCGAGGTCCTGATCGAGGCGAGCAGGACCGCCCAGCTGATCGTCGTCGGAGCCAGGGGGCGCGGCGGATTTTCCGGCCTGCTCCTGGGTTCGGTGAGCCAGGCACTGCTGCACCACGCGCACTGCCCGGTCGCCGTCGTCCGCGGCAAGGCGTGATCACGAGCCGGCCGGGTGACGCGCCGCCTCCGGATCGGCCGGGTCGCGAGCGGGCCCGGACCTTGAGACAGTGGCAGAAGTGAGGGCTGCGCCGGACGCCAGAGCCGACAGCCGAAGCCCGTCCGGACCCGCGCGGCGTGCCGGGCGGTACTGCCGGCTCTGCGGAAGCGAGGAGCCATGCACGATCCCGACCCCCCGTTCCGGCCGGTCCGCAAGCGGGAAGGCCATCTGCCGCTGGAGGACCTCGGCCTCGTCGGAGACGGTACGACGGCCGCGCTCGTCGGCCTGGACGGCTCGATCCCGTGGATGTGCCTCCCCCGGTTCGACTCCGACCCCTTGTTCTGCGGCCTGCTCGACCACGCACACGGCGGGCACTTCACCCTCGCGCCGGAGGACCTGGTGGAGGCCCGGCAGCGCTACGAGCCCGACACCGGCGTACTGACGACCGAGCTGCGCAGTACCACCGGCCTTGTGCGCATCACCGACGCGCTGCCCCTGCGCCCCGGCGCCGACCTCACCGACGACCTGTCTGCCGGCCGGTGCCAGCTCGTCCGCTCAGCCGTGGTCCTGTCCGGGCACGTCCGCCTGCACGTCGCTGTGGAGCCCCGCGGCGGCGGCACGGCGCAGGCCTTGTTCAGCGGTCTCGAAGTCAGATCCTCACGGCGGCCCGACCTGCGCCTGCACCTGCGCTCCAACCGCCCCCTGACCGGCCTGAGCACCACCCACGACCTGAGCCAGGGCGAACACCTCGACCTCCTTCTGTCCTGGGGCCGCTTCCACCGCCACCACCGATACGAAGCCGACGCGATGCTGGCGGACACCGCCGACGCATGGCGGCGATGGATGAAGCACTTCGCCTACTCCGGGCCGCAGGAGGCACTGGTCCGACGCGCCGCCATCACCCTGAAGCTCTGCGACGACTGGGCCAACGGCGCCCTGGTCGCGGCGCCCACCTCCTCCCTGCCCGCACCGCTCGGCGGAATCCGCAACTGGGACTACCGCTACGCCTGGATCCGGGACGCCGCCTACGCCGTGTTCGCCCTGCGGCGTATCGGCTTCACCGGCGAGGCGGACGCCTTCCTGGGCTGGGTCCTCGACGCCGTCGAGCAGAGCCGCAGCCCGCGCATCATGTACACCCTCGACGGCGGCCTCGTACCCGACGAGATCGAGGACAGCGAGTTGGAGGGATACCGGCGCTCCGCCCCCGTGCGCTGGGGCAACGGAGCCGCCGACCAGCGCCAGCACGACGTCTACGGCGAGATCCTCGACTGCGCCGACCAGTGGCTGCGCACCGACCAGTGGCTGCGCGAGGGCAGACAGGTACAGCCCGCGCTGTGGGCGGGCCTGGCGGGGCTGGCCGACACCGCGGAGCAGGCCTGGCGCCAACCGGACCAGGGCATCTGGGAGATGCGCAACGAGGGCCGGGCGTTCACCTACTCGGCCGGAATGTGCCAGGTGGCCCTGGACCGGGCCGCCGCCATCGGTGAACGGCTCGGCCTGCCCGGGCGGACCGCGGCCTGGCGGGCCTCGGCCGACCGGCTGCGCCAGGTCATCCTCGAGGAGTCCTGGGACGAGGACGCCCAGACGCTCAGCGCGCACCTGGACGGCGGCGGCGTCCTGGACGCCAGCCTGCTCGCACTCCCCATGCGCCACGTGGTGCCCGCCCACCACCCGCGGATGGCGGCGACCACCACCGCCGTCGCCGAGCGCCTGTCGGCCGGTGACGGCCTGCTCCACCGCTACCTGCACCAGGAGTCGCCCGACGGCATCCCGGGCGACGAGGGCGCCTTCGTCCTGTGCAGCTTCTGGCTGGCCGACAACCTCACCGCCCAGGGCCGGATCGACGAGGCCGAGGAGCTCTACACCTCGCTGTGCGCCCGCGCCAGCCCGCTCGGGCTGCTGCCGGAACAGATCGACCCCGTCTCCGGAGAGTTCATGGGCAACTTCCCCCAGGCATTCAGCCACATCGGTGTCATCGCCAGCGGCGTGAACCTCGCCCGGGCGAGGGCAGGAGCCCTGGCAACGGCAGGCGCCCTGACATGATCGACCGGCTTGCCGTCTTCGGCGCGACGGGAGACCTCACCGCTCGCTACCTCCTGCCCGCCCTGGCCGCGCTGCGGGCCGCGGGACACCTCCACGGCGGCTTCCGGCTCACCGGCGCGAGCAGGGAGGACTGGGACGGCAACCAGTACCGCGCGTGGGTCACCGAGCAACTCGACCGTCACGGCGCCTTCTGCCGCGCCGACGCCAGAAGGGCCGTCGCCGCCTCGGCCCACTACCGGCAGGCCGACGTCACCGACCCCTCGGACGTCGCCGCGGTCGTCGCCGGCGACGACCCGGTCGCCGTCTACCTCGCGCTGCCCCCCGCGCTCTTCCCCCACATGGTCACCGCCCTGCATGACGCGGGTCTGCCACTGGGCAGCCGGATCGTCCTGGAGAAACCGTTCGGCGAAGACCTGGCGAGCGCGCGGGAACTCAACCTGCTGCTCGCCGGACTCGTCCCCGAACAGGCGGTGTTCCGGGTCGACCACTTCCTCGCCATGACCACCGTCCAGAACGTGCTCGGAAGCCGGCTCGCCAACCGCGTCCTGGAACCCCTCTGGAACAGCACCCACATCGCGGAAGTGGAGATCGTCTGGGACGAGACCCTCGCCCTGGAAGGCCGGGCCGGCTACTACGACGGCGTCGGCGCGCTGAAGGACATGGTGCAGAACCACCTGCTGCAACTGCTGTGCCTCGTGGCCATGGAACCCCCGATCACCCTCGGCGAGCGGGACCTGCGCGACCGGAAGGTCGACGTCCTGCGGTCCGTACGGCTCCTCACCGACTACGACATCGCGCACCGCACCCGCCGCGCGCGCTACCTGTCCGGCCGGCCCGGCGACCACACCGTCCCCGCGTACGTCGACGAGGAGGGCGTGAACCCCCGGCGGCACACCGAGACCTTCGCGGAGGTCGAACTGGAACTCGACAGCTGGCGCTGGTCCGGGACGACGTTCCGGCTGCGCAGCGGCAAGGCGCTCGGACAGGACCGCAAAGAGGTCGCGGTGCGCTTCCGCTCCGTCCCCCACCTGCCCTTCGGCCACGAAGGAGAGGCCCTGCCCAACGTGCTGCGCTTCGGGCTGGAGCCGGAAGACATGACCCTCGACATGACGGGCATCGGCTCACGCGCCCAGGCCCTCACCCCGCTCTCGCTGACCGCGCAGATGGAACCGCCCGCTCTGCCCGCCTACGGCCGGCTCCTCCTGGACGTCATGAGAGGCGATCCGGCCCTGTCCATCCGTGGTGACGAGGCCGAGGAGGCATGGCGGGTCCTGACGCCGGTCCTGGACGCCTGGGAAAGGGACCTCGTCCCGCTGCGGGAGTACCCGGCCGGCTCCGACGGTCCGCCTCCCCGGCCTCTCGAAGGCGAACAACGGCCGCGCGGCGCCCTGTTGCATCCCGAAGCGACACCGGACGATGCGGCCTGACAGCCCTCACCGCCCTGCGGGGCCGTACAGCCATGGCAGCAGCGAGACGGCCTTCGGCGCCGAGCGTCGTCGGTCCCCGTGCGTCGTGGTCACGGGCGTCGCCGGCGTCGGCAAGACGACGGTGGCCCGTCTGCTCGCCAAGAGGCTGAACGTCCCGTTCGCGGACGGCGACGACTTCCACTCCCCGGCCGGCATCGCCAAGATGTCCGCCGGTACACCGCTCGACGATGCCGACCGCTGGACCTGGCTGGAGTCCATCGGCCGCTGGCTGCACGAGCGTGACGCGGCGGGCACCGGCGCGGTGGTCGCCTGCTCCGCACTCAAGCGGCGCTACCGGGACATCCTGCGGGCGGCCTGCCCGAGCGCCTTCTTCCTGCACCTGACGGCCACCCGCGAGCTGCTGGCGGACCGCCTCGGCCGGCGCACCGGCCACTTCATGCCGCCATCGCTCCTCGAATCACAGCTCGCCGCGCTCGAACCCCTGGAACCGGACGAGCGGGGAACCGAACTCGACACGACACCGCCTCCCGACACCCTCGCCGCCCTGGCCGCGGACCTGCTGGCACGGCAGGGCAGCCGTGACGCCACCCCTTGAACCGAACCCGTGCCCGCACACCGGCGCGTCCCGGCGGTCCTGCGGCACTTGGAGAGCACACGGGCGGCCCGGGAGCCCCCCGCCGGTAATCTTCGGCCATGGACGATCAGGTGACCCCGAACTCCGAGAACCGCCGTCCGGCCAGGGGAACCGCCGGCTATGCGGAGTCGGCGGACGCGCTGGCCGTTCAGTACGAGGAGGTCACCTTCGAGGCGGTGCACAGCGCCGTGCTGCACTTGGTCCCTGCCGAGCCCGGCCGCATCCTGGACGTGGGCGCGGGAACGGGGCGCGATGCCGCAGCGTTGGCGGCCCGCGGACACCACGTCGTCGCCGTCGAGCCGACTGCGGAACTGCGGGAGCATGGACAGCGGATTCATCCGGACAGCACCATCGACTGGGTCGACGACACTCTTCCGGAGCTGGTGCTGAACCAGGGCCGGTTCGACGCGGTCTTCGCCACCGCCGTGTGGATGCACCTGGACGCCGAGGAACGCCGCCGGGCGATGGCCAGGATCGCCGCTCTCGTGATACCCGGCGGCCTCTTTTTCGTGAGCCTCCGTCACGGCCCCGTGCCGGAGGGCCGTCACATGTTCGACGTCTCCGCCTCCGAGACAGCCGAGTTCGGCAACGCCCACGGGCTCCGGACGGCCCACCTCGGCGAACGCGCCGACCTGCACGGGCGCCCCGGCGTCCGGTGGAGCTGTCTGGTACTGCGGTCGACGGGCACCGAAGAGTGACAGGCCCCTCGCCCCGCTGTCTCAGCAGTTCGCGCTGTAGCGGACACAACCGGGTGAGGGGGAGTGGCTGTGGTCCCACTCCTGCTGCGCGGCCGTCAGCGCCCCGCCCGCCAGAAGGGCCACCAGCAAATGCGCGATCACCGTCCAGCGGGCGCGGAAGACTCCCGCGAGAGCCGCCAGCCCGAGTACGACGATCAGCAGCGTCCGCACCCGCTCGATGTGCGCGAGGCCGGCCGCGTCGATCCGCGCCCGGTCGCCCTGCGCTGCCCATACCTCCAGGCCGAAGCCGTAGATCCAGTCCAGCACCAGCCACGCCGTCTCCAACAAGAACAGCGGGATCGCGAGGCCGAGATCCAGCCCCAGGCGTGTCCTGCGCGACCAGGGCCACCGGCGCCCCGGGGCGGAAAGCGTGTCGGTCATGGACGCAGAGTGCCGCGGCCGGTGCCGACGCGCATGAGCACCCGTACTCAGCCCCCCTCCGCACGGCACCGCATGCGGCGGGAGAAGCCCCAGTTCAGGGCCGATGTTCCAGAGCCCCCTGTCGGATTCGAACCGACGACCTTCGCTTTACAAGATCCTCCCTGTACCTCGCAGGCCACGCCCTCGGAGCTCGGACGTGGCCTGCGAGGTGCAGAGATGCGTCTCGATGGACGGCAACGTGCAGTTGCGTTGCCGTCAACGGCTGCCGTCAGGCTTCATGGGGACCCAAGGCGTGCGCATTACGAGTTGTCCGATCTTGTTCCGGAAACGTCCACCGTCATTCGCCGCGCTACCTACGCCCCTGGTCAGAGGGAGCGACGGACTTCGACGAGGCCACGACGTCTTCGTGCCGAACGCGATCAGACCCGCTGTCACCTTGAGTTGCGGCCACCTGGCCGAACGAGAAGGGCGACCTGGCAGGCCAGCGGACTTGGCCGATGGAGCCGCACACGTCCACGTCACCAGGTGAGAGCCACACTGGGCTTAGCCGAGCGGCGCCGAGCAGGATCGATCGTGGTCTTCTACGGTGGAAGGGGCACGCACGAAAGGCCGGCGCAGGACAGCAGGTGAGTGGCCTTGACCGATCCCAAAGCCCCCAGTACCGACAAGGTCATGAGCGAGCTGGTGCAAGCCTTTCATGAGCTGGCTCCCGAAGATCTACCGGAACTGTTGCAGCGGCACTACGAGGCACTGGGGATCACTGGGCTGACCGCCTACTGCGCCGACCTGCGGCAGGAGTACCTGATCGCTCTCCCGGGCAGCCGGGGAGACACCACCCCGCTACCCATCGACTCCAGCTTGGGAGGCTGGGCGTACCGAACCGTCTCGCTGCGTATCGCCGAGAGCGGCAACGGCAAGCTGGCTCTGTGGCTGCCCGTGATCGACGGCATCGAACGAATCGGCGTTCTGGGTGTGGAGGTGGCGAACCTCAACGCTGACGTCCTGGAGCGTTGCAGGGCCCTGGCCTCTCTTATCGCGTTCGTCCTGATCAGCAAGGGAACTCACAGCGACGGCTACGCCAATCTGCAGCGCAGGCAGCAGATGGAGCTGCCGGCGGAGATGGTCTGGGCCTTCCTCCCGCCCAAGAGCATAGGCACGCCTTATGTCACCTCCACTGCCATCCTGGAACCGGCCTACAACCTGGGGGGTGACGCCTTCGACCATGCTCTGCAGGGCGACGTCCTGCATGCGGCGATCGTCGATGCCATGGGGCACGACCTGTACGCAGGACTGACCTCCTCCGTTGCACTGGCCGCCTGCCGCAACGCCCGCCGTAGTGGTGCGGAACTTTCCAGCATCATTGGCACTATCGATGCATCAATACACGAGGCGTTTCCCAACCGCTTTGCAACCGGTGTATTCCTGCACGTCCAGCGAACTACAGGACAGCTCAGCTGGGCCAATTGCGGCCACCCCCAGCCACTCCTGCTCCGCCGCCAAGAGGTCGTCCCTGCTGCTTTTGACAGCCCTGCCGAGCTGCCTCTCGGGTGGGGCCCGCTGCATCCGGACGTTCCTCGGCGCGTCCACTCCATGCAGCTGGAACCCGGAGACCGCGTTCTGTGCTACACCGACGGCGTCGTCGACGCCCGGTCTTCAGCCGGCGAACCTTTCGGAGAAAAGCGCTTCGTCGACTTCATCCTCCGCGCCACCGCAGCCGGCGAACCCGCATTCGAAGTCCTGCGCCGTCTCGTGCACGCCATCCTCGACCACCAGCAGCAGCACCTCACAGACGACGCCACCATCCTGCTCTTCGAATGGCACCCCACAGGCACCCACAGGTTCCCCGCCACACTGTGAAGCGACTCCCGTCCGGACCTATCCCGCTGCCAGCTGACCTCAGGCACTGCCGCACGGCCCGGGAATGCTCTGCGGTGGTCGGGCGCTACCGGCGCGCCCCACGCTCGATGCGGCGGCCATGGCCTACATGGCGGTTCTGATGGCGGTCGCAGCCGGCGGCGCCACCGGAGCGATGGCGGGCATGGACCACGGCCGTGCCACGATGGGTCCGCCCCCGGTGAACCTGGCGTTGCTGGGCTACTACGTCCCCTACGTGATGCGGGTCGGGACTCGGCTCGCGCCCGCGTCGGCCGTCGAATGCGCCACCACGTCGTCGGTGCCGGGTGGGCCGGTCCGTGCTTCGTCCAGCGTCTGGCAGGCGCCGGTGGTTGGCACGGCATGCCGTCTGTCGCTGGCCATCGGCATGCTCGCGATGGTGTTGGCGATGTGAGCAGTTCGGCCGAGCAGCCGGACCGCACCCGCCTGAGGAGAAGACGGTGGGCACCCCGGACGCACCTGTGTCCATCGGCAGACGCCTGGGCCGCACGGCGTAGCGGACGCGCAGATGGTGGTGGCGCGACTGGACGGCCTACGGTGGCCGGCCAGTGCGCGACGGGTGCAGACGCTGGTCGGCGCACGACTGGGGGCACTTCGGATGCGAGCCTGTCGCGTGGCCCGGCTGTCCGCGACCGGGAACCGTGTGGACGGTTTGAGTCGGCGACTGGCCACCGCGGCGTCCCCCATGCGGTCGGCGATTCTCATCGCCCGCTTCTCCGTTTTCACTCGGCGACGACCATCTGTTTCTTGTGCCTGGTCTGGCGGTTGGCGCTGACAGTGGCCAGGCCTGGCCGTTCGGGGATTAGTTGTCGCGGGTGGCGAGGCGGGTGAGGTAGGCGTTGTAGGCGGTGAGTTCTGCGTCGTGGTCGCGGTCGGCCTGGCGGTCGGTGCGGGCGGCGGTGCGGCGGTCGCTGCCGGCCCACTGGACGAGCAGGGCCATCAGCACGAGCAGGGTGGGGATCTCGCTGAAGGCCCAGGCGATGCCGCCGCCGGTGTTCTGGTCGGCGAGGGGGCTGAGGTGCCAGGCGGCCGGGGGGAGGGCGAAGAAACCGGCGATGAGGGTGCTGGACATCATCACGGCGATGCCGAAGAAGGCGTGGAAGGGCATGCCGATGAACAGCTCCAGCAACCGCAGCAGGTGGGAGGGGCGGCGGGGTGCGGGGTCGAGGATGGGCCAGAAGAACAGCAGGCCGGTCACCAGGAAGTGGGCCAGCATCCACTCGTGGCCGAGCCAGCTGCTCATGAGGAGGTCGAACAGCGGTGTGGAGTACAGGCCGTAGAGACTGGCGATGAACAGCGGCAGGGTGAACAGCGGGGAGGAGACCACCCGCGCCAGACGGCTGTGCAGGAGCCGGGTGAGTACCTCCCGGGGGCCGGTGCGGCCGTGCCCGGCGGTGGGCAGGGCCCGCAGGGCGAGGGTGACGGGGGCGCCGAGCAGGAGCAGGATCGGGGAGAGCATGGCGAGCACCATGTGTTGCACCATGTGGACGCTGAGCATGCCCATGCCGTAGCCGCCCACGCCGGTGCAGGTGACTTCGGCGACGGTGAGCACGCCGGTCGTCCACAGCAGGGTGCGGTGGAGCGGCCACCGGTCACCGCGGCGCCGCAGTCGCCATACGGCCGAACCGTAGAGGGCCAGGGCGAGCAGACAGGCGAGAGGTTCCACCGGCAGTGGCTGGGGATGCCAGGCCAGTAGCCGTTCCAGGGTCGGTGGTGCGGTGGGCATCCACATCGGCCCGCTCATGTGCATGCGCATGCCGGTGTGATCCATACCGTGCATGTCATCCCTCCAGCAGGTGTTGGCCGACGTACTGGTCCGGTGCGGCGCCGCCCGGGACGGCGAAGACGGCGCTGGACTCGTGGCGGATGAAGCGGGTGAGGTGGTCGGCCCCGTCGAGCTTGGTCTGCACCTTGATGAAGGAGGCGGGGTCGGCCTGCCAGGCGACGAACAGCAATCCGGCGTCCGGCCGGCCGTGGGTGTCGAGACCGGCTCCCGTCTCACCAGGTTGCCCTCCTCCTGCCGGTCGGCCGTGCCCCGCGCCGTACACGTACGGCGAGGAAGCCCCCGCCGACGATCACGACGACGGCAACCGCTGCTACGGCCAGTGCCGCGCCGCGGCCGAGCCCCAGGATCGTGCCGCCCGTACTCGCGCCGGTGTCCGTGGCCGGCGCCGACAGGCTCAGGGTCTTGCAGGCAGCCGGAGCGGTCACCGCCTGTGCACCGTCGACGACCACTCGCGGCGCACGGCGGTCATCGCCCGATCGTCACGGTCTTCTCCACGGTGACCTGGTCGATGTCGGAGACGCGGACGGTGGCCCTCATCGTCCAGGTCCCGGCGACCGGGAGGTTGAGTGTGTCGCTGCCCCAAAAGCCACGTTCGTCGGCGAGTTGTGCGTCCAGCGGGCCGATCCCCCGGTCGGCATCGGTGAAGGTGAGCCGCAGTTCGGGGATGGCGACGGGGCTGCCGTCGGCTCCGTAGACGATCGCCTCGACCACGTTCCGGCCGGCCCGGCCCGGTTCGAGGGTGACCTGGACCTTGCCGCGTCCGGCGAGGGTGCTCTTGCCGGTGTCGTACGGAATCAGGGTCAGGTTCACGTCGGGCTGTCCGGGCACCTTGCTCGCTGTGGTGGCGGTCTCGTCGGCGGCCCGGCCCGTCTGGGTGCCCGTCAGTCCGGTAGTGAGCACGAGGACCACCACGCCGACCGTCACCTCGGCCAGCACGGAGCGGCGCAGCCCGCGCCGGGGCGCCTGCGGACCGGGCCCCGTCGTATCGCTCTCGTCGGCCGGGGAGGGGAGAGGAGTCCCGCCGCCGCCCGCCGCGACCAGCACCCGTTCCTTCTCTTTCACGTGCAGCAGCCGGGCCGTCCAGCGCCGGGAGTACGACGCCGCCAGCAGCATCAGCATCACGGCCCAGACCTTGAACGCCAGGATCCTGCCGTAGACGGTGGTGAACGCCTCCCAGGAGCCCAGCCCACGCCACGACTGGTACACGCCGGTTGCGGCCAGCACGGCCACCGCCGTCAGGGCGATGCGGGAGAAGCGGGCGACGGCGACGGGCGGCAGCGGGTCCTCGGCCGGTGCCCGGTACAGCACGACCAGCAGTGCCGTCAGGCCGCCCAGCCACACGGCCATGGCCAGCAGATGCAGTACGGACGAGGTCACGGCCACGGGCACCTGGATCCCGACGGATGCGTGCTCCGCTGCCGCCCAGGTCGACGCGAGGCCGAGGGAGAGCACACCGCCTGCTGCGACGACACGCCGAGTGGGCTTCGACTCCGGCAGCCGGTGGCGCACCAGCGCGGCCACCGCCAGGACGAGAACCAGGCGGGCCAACAGGGCGATCCCCGGGCGACTTTCCGCCGTCCGCCGCAGCAACCCCAGGTCGAAGACCCTGGTGAGCCCGTCGTCACCGTCGTAGGGCCCGCGCAACAGCACCAGCGCGACCGTGGACAACAGCAGTGCCCACCATCCGATCAGGAACGGCCGGCGCACCACCCGCACGGACGTGGCCGTGGGCCAGCAGGCCATGACGAACACACCGATGCCGATCAGCAGCGCCAGACCGCCGTAGGCGACGTAACGGCCGACGCCGTACAACGCCTCGACAGCAGGATCCACGGCAGGCGCGGCAGCGGCGGAGGCCCGGGTCGCCGACGGTTCGCCGACGGAGAACGTGAAGGCGCCCGACACGGCGTGAGTGTCCGCCGACACCACCCGCCAGGACACGGTGTACGTGCCCTGTCCCAGACCACTCGTCAGCGCCACTTGGGCAGTGTTGCTCCTGCCACCCGCATGGTGGGGATCGCCCGCCGTGACCGGACGGCCGTCGGGATCGAGCACTCGCATGGAGTCCTCGACGAGAGCGACCGACTCGTCGAACGTCGCTGTGACCTGTTTCGGCGCGCTTTTCACCACGGTGCCGTCGCGCGGGTCGCTGCCGGTCAGCACCGCGTGCGCCGAGGCGGGCGCCGCACCTGCGAGGAGAACGCCGACAAGCACGGCGATCAACGCGAGGATCGAGCCGAGCGTGTGCCTGCCGTCGTTCACGTGTCGTCGCACCACCGTCGTCTCTCCGGGTTTCCGGCTCCTGGATCAATATGTACGTGCGGACCCCGTGCTGCGCTCACCCGACGTCGCCTGGCGGCTGCACGGGATCGGTCCGGCACACTTCGGCCACGCCTCTTTGATGTCCTTCGGTTCACCGGGCGGGTTCTGTGGGTGCTACAGGGAGGCGCGCAGGCCCTCCAGGACGAGCGAGAGCAGCGCCGTGTCCAGCTCGGTGGCCTTGACGGCGGCTCGCCCCTCGGCGTTCCGACACGGTCAAGGCCCTCACGCGGCACCGCGTCCAGCAGGACGAGGACCGCGAGGAGTGGGACAGCGCCTGGGTGGAGACCGGCCGTGTCTTCACCGAGGAGAACGGCGAGATGCTCCACCCCGCCAACGTCACCCGCCGCTTCACGGAGCTGTACGAGGAGATCGGCCTGCCTCCGATCCGGCTCCACGACCTCCGCCACGGCGCGGCGACGCTCGCCCACGCGGCCGGGGCCGACCTGAAGGACTTCCAGGAGATGCTCGGCCACTCCTCGATCGCCATCACGGCGGACACGTACACGAGCCTGCCGCCCGAGGCGGACCGCGCGATCGCTGAGGCCGCCGCACGCCTGGTCCCGCGCGCCCGCCGGCCGGGTGATGCCGAAACGGCCGAGACCGAACCTGAGGCCGCGCACAGCGTGGAATCCGGCGCCGAAGACATGCCGAATGATGCCGGGGAATCCGCAGCCCAGCCCGGCCATGGCGACGCATCCACTCACGCACCGCTCACGCAAACGGCCCCGGACCGAAGGAGTCCGAGGCCGAACAGAACGTCTCGCCTGGGAGAAAGCCCAGTCAGAGCGGGTTTTCCAGAGCCCCCTGTCGGATTCGAACCGACGACCTTCGCTTTACAAGAGCGGTGCTCTGACCAGCTGAGCTAAGGAGGCCTGCACGCGCGTACCGCGTGCGTGCCTGTGCAGTGTACCCACGTACCGGTGCGGGCCCGTCGAAAATTTCCGCGAAGTTCACAGGCCCTCAAGTGCTGACAGACCAGGTGAACGCCAGGTACCGTCCTGTGCCAGTTCACCTGTGTGGACTACACCACAACGGAACCACGCGGAAACACCCGTAGTGGCACCACCTTCCTACAACGGATCGTCCGGCACGTTCCTGCCGGTAGAAGGGGGCCCATTCACCATGGCCACTGTCACGTTCGACAAGGCGACCCGGATCTACCCGGGTTCCGACAAGCCCGCCGTCGACGGCCTCGACATCGACATCGCGGACGGCGAGTTCCTCGTCCTGGTCGGCCCGTCCGGTTGCGGAAAGTCCACCTCGCTACGGATGCTCGCGGGCCTGGAGGACGTCAACGGCGGCGCCATCCGGATCGGTGACCGTGACGTCACCCACCTGCCGCCGAAGGACCGGGACATCGCCATGGTGTTCCAGAACTACGCGCTGTACCCGCACATGACGGTCGCCGACAACATGGGCTTCGCGCTCAAGATCGCCGGCGTCAACAAGGCGGAGATCCGGCAGAAGGTCGAGGAGGCCGCGAAGATCCTCGACCTCACGGAGTACCTGGACCGCAAGCCCAAGGCGCTCTCCGGTGGTCAGCGCCAGCGTGTCGCCATGGGCCGCGCCATCGTGCGTGAGCCGCAGGTGTTCCTCATGGACGAGCCGCTGTCCAACCTGGACGCCAAGCTCCGCGTCTCGACCCGTACGCAGATCGCCTCGCTGCAGCGCCGTCTCGGCATCACCACCGTCTACGTCACCCACGACCAGGTCGAGGCCATGACGATGGGCGACCGGGTGGCGGTCCTCAAGGACGGTCTGCTCCAGCAGGTCGACTCGCCGCGCAACATGTACGACAAGCCGGCCAACCTCTTCGTCGCCGGCTTCATCGGCTCGCCCGCCATGAACCTGATCGAGGTGCCGATCACCGACGGCGGTGTGAAGTTCGGCAACAGCGTGGTGCCGGTCAACCGGGACGCGCTCAAGGCCGCCGCCGACAAGGGTGACCGCACCGTGACCGTGGGTGTGCGCCCCGAGCACTTCGACGTGGTCGAGCTGAACGGCGGCGCCGCCGCCTCCCTGTCGAAGGACAGCGCGGACGCCCCGGCCGGCCTCGCCGTCTCCGTGAACGTGGTCGAGGAGACCGGCGCCGACGGCTACGTCTACGGCACCGTCGAGGTCGGTGGCGAGCGCAAGGACCTGGTCGTCCGCGTCAGCAGCCGTTCGGTCCCGGAGAAGGGCTCCACGCTGCACGTCGTGCCGCGGCCGGGCGAGACCCACGTGTTCTCGACCTCGACGGGCGAGCGGCTCTCCGACTGACGCCGCCGAAGCTGCCTCCTTCCGGCTGAAACCCCGGGACAACCCCGGGCGATTCACCCGGGTTGACGACTGTTGCCGAGAAGGGCCCCGCGACCTGCCGCGGGGCCCTTCTCGTCGTTCCCGAAATACCCCGGCGCACAGGACATTTCGAGCAGTGTGCGTCAACACGTCACCAGGAGAAAGGGCTGCCCCCGTCCCCCGAAGAGGTGACTAAATGTCGCCAAATCATTACCGAGCGATACGCTCCCTCGCGTGAAGCACTCCACCACCCAACCCACGCGACGCGGCCGGGGCCCCGCCCGCCGGATCGGCCGCACCCTCGCCCTCGTCCTGCCCGTCGTCCTGGTGCTCTCCGGGACCCTCGCGGTCACCCGAGTCAACTGGTCGGGGAACCCCTCGAACTCGGTGCTCACCGCGTCCGACGCGTCCGCGGCCGATGTCGCCGGCCACGCCCGCGCCCCGCAGGACGTGCTGCGCGACCAGCTGCTGACCGAGTTGCAGGAGAAGAACCCGGGCGTCGCGCTGACCCACCTCCAGGAGGCGGTCAACGGCCGCCCGTCACTGGCCCGGCACTGCGCCTCGATCGCGCGCACCCTCGGCCGCGCGGCGGTTCGCATCTACGGCCCGTCCCGCGCCCAGTCCTACGCCCGCCCCGTCTGCGACACCTCCTTCGCCTCCGGCGTCCTGACAGCCCACAGCTGAGCCCGGCGCGACCGCGCGGGGCGACCGCACGGGGCGGCTCCGCCGCCCCAGCAGCCCCAGTCGCCTCAGCCACCCCAGCCGGTCCCGACGCACGGGCCCCGGGTGGTCGCACCGGGCCGGGGCCCGGGTGGTCCCGCCGCCCGGGCCCCGGCCCGGGCGAGCCCGGGCCGGCTCGCCTCCGCAGGGCCTCGCAGAGCCTGGAGTGAGGCGTCGCTCAAGGCCTCGCTGCGCGCCGGGCCCGGCCGTCCGGGCCTCGTCTGCCGACGGGGTGATGCCCGAGGGGGTCACCAGGGGCCCGTACGGTCCTCACCCACCGTGGGCCCGCCGCGCACGGGACGCCTCGCTCCCCGGACGGGCCGAGGCCCTTCCCCCTCGGCCCGTCCGGCGGTCTGCGCTCCGTCCCGGGGCGGTCCGTGGCGCGGTGGGGTGGGACGTACAGTTCGGGCATGACCCATCCGAATGCGGCGTCCCGCCCCGCTCAAGCCGTCGTCCTGGCCGGTGGCCAGGGGTCCCGGCTGCGCCCCTACACCGACGACCGGCCCAAGCCGATGGTCGAGATCCCCGGCACGGGCACCCCGATCATCGGCCACCAGCTCGCCTGGCTCGCCGAGGAGGGCGTCACGGACGTGGTGGTCTCCTGCGGCCATCTCGCCGAGGTTCTTCAGGAGTGGCTGAAGTCGGCGACGCTGCCCGTCAACGTGACCACCGTCGTGGAGTCCGAGCCGCTCGGCCGTGGCGGCGGTCTGCGGTTCGCGGCCGCTCACCTGCCGCACCCGGACAGGCCCTGGTACGCCACCAACGGCGACATCTGGACCCGTTTCTCGCTGCGGGACATGGCGGACTTCCACACCGAGCGGGACGCGGTCGCGACCCTCGCGCTGGCCCGCCCGCGCCTTCCGTGGGGCGCCGTGCAGACGGACGGCTTCGGCCACATCACGGACTTCATCGAGGCCCCGCCGTCGACCGTCGAGGTCAATGCGGGCGTCTACGTCTTCTCCCCCGAGTTCGCCGGACTGCTCCCGGAGCGCGGCGACCACGAGCGCACCACGTTCCCGCGGCTGGCCCGCGAGCGCCGGCTGGCCGGCTTCCCGATTCCGCAGGGCGCCTACTGGCGTGCCATCGACACCGCGAAGGACCTGACGGAGGCCGCGAAGGAGCTGGACGCGCTGGGACGGTGACCTCGTGAGCCACGAGGCGGGCCCCGCACCGCCGTCAGGTGCGGGGCCCTCCTCGTCCGTCCGGGCGCGGGTCAGCCCAGCAGGCCGCCCACCAGGCCCGGCTGCCCGGAGGAGGAGCCGCCGCCGTCGGAGCCGCCCGAGCCGGAGCCGCCGGCCGATCCCGCGCCGCCGGTCGCGGTGCCCCCGGAGGTCGGGCCCGCGCTGGTGCTGGGCGCCTGCTGCACCGGGGAGGAGTGGCGCGGCGGCACCTGCCCGGTGCCCTGGGTCTGGCTGGGGGAGCCGCCGGTGGCGGTACCGCTCTCCCGGGTCCTGCCCGGTGTCGTCGCGGGGCTGCCGGAGGGGCCCGCCGACGCGCCCCGGTGGCTCGGCGAGGTCGAGGCCGACGGGGACTTCTCGTTCCCCTGCCGGTCGCCGGACCGGTCGGGGAGCGGCGAGCCGGGCAGTTCGTTGCGCGGGGCCTCCCCGGGCCCGGGCACGACCACACGGTCGGCGTCGCGCACCGCGCCGCCGAGCAGCGAGCCGACGAGCAGGGTGAGGCCGGTGACGAGCACCGTGAGCAGGGCGCCGCGGCGCAGCACGAACCGGCGCAGCGCCCAGATGTCGGAGCGCGGGCCGAGTCGCCGCCAGGCGGAGGCGGCGAGCCGGCCGTCGATGGAGTACACAGGGGCGCCGGCGATGATCAGCGGGGACCAGGCGGCGAGGTAGATGATGTCCGGGGCGTCGTAGACGGGTACGGTCCGCCAGCTGACCGTGACGATCAGCGCGGCCGAGAGCAGTGCCCCGACCACCGCGGCGACCCGCTGCCAGCAGCCCAGGACCGTCAGGACGCCGACGATGACCTGGAGGAAGGCGATGACCAGGCCGGAGCCGACCGGGTGCTGGAGCGCGAACTGGCGCAGCGGCTCGGCGACGTCCCAGGGGTGCAGCGCGTTGAGCCACTTGACCATGGAGCCGCGTTTGCCGCCGTCGAAGTAGAGCGGGTCGCACAGCTTGCCCATGCCGGCGTAGACGGAGACGAAGCCGAGGAAGATGCGCAGCGGGAGCAGGACGACGCCGAGGTTCATCCGGCGGCCCGGGTAGTAGGCGTGGCGTGCCGGGTCGTCGCCGTGCCGTCTGCCGTGTCGGCGCTCGCCCCCGGCGGCCGGGTCCTCGTGGTCGTCGTAGGCGTCGTGGTCACCGGGGCGGAAGTCCGCGAGGCCGTCCTCCGCGAAGCCGGCGTCCGGGTCGTCGTCCGCGAAGTCGTCGGGGCCGTAGGGCGGTTGGCCGTACGGCGGCCGGGCGTAGGCGGAGTGGTCGTGGGGCGGTGTGCCGGTGCCCGGCTCCGCGTACCCGGTGCGGCCGTACGCCGCTTCGCCGTACGCGGGCTCCTCGTACCCGCCGCCTGCGGGCCGCATGTGCGGCAGCAGCCGGGTCCCGCCGGGTTCCGGGCCGCGCTGGGCGCCGACGACGGGGGTCTCCACCGTCCGGTCGAGGTCGTCGTAGGCGGCGGCGCCCGGGCCGTGGCCGGGTGCGCCGATGCGCGGGATGACCTGTGTGGCCCCGGGGTCGGCGGAGCGCTCCTCGGCGTGCCGCACGCTGCCGCTGCGCACGGCCTGGAGCAGCCGGTGGGCGCCGGTGTCGTCGGGGGCGGACTTGCCGCTCCAGACGACCGGGCGGCGGTGCGGCGCACCCTGGGCCCGGCCCGCCGCGCCGACGACCGGCATACGGGCGGTGTTGTCGGTGGCGCTCAGGTGCGGGGCGATCCGCAGGGACCGGGTGCGCCGCGAAGCGGCGCCCAACTGCACGCGGAAGCTCGCGTGAGTGACGATGACCTGCGCCGGATCGCTCGGCACCTTCACCATGCTCAGCGCGGGAGCGTCGTCGTATCCCGACGAGCGGTCCCCCGTGGGTGTGCGGGGTGTTCTGGTGTCCACACTCATCTAACCGAGTGACGAGGAGTTAGGACACTGCCTTGACCCGTCGGATCTGTCCGGGCCGCGTCAAGGTTGCACCGAACGCCCGGTTTTACCCGTGCGGGTGAACACGCGGACTTTTGTTCGAGCCCGCTGCCGGCCGGAGGCCGGCCCTCGCTCAGCCGCGCCGGCGCGCCGCCTCGTAGAGCACGATCCCGGCCGCGACACCGGCGTTCAGCGACTCCGCCCCGCCCGGCATCGGGATCCGCACCCGGACGTCGCAGGTCTCGCCGACGAGCCGGGACAGGCCCTTGCCCTCGCTGCCGACGACGATGACGACCGGGCCCTCCAGGGCGTCCAGGTCGCCCAGTTCGGCCTCGCCGTCCGCGGCCAGGCCGACGACCGTGACGCCCGCCTTCTTGTACGCCTCCAGGGCGCGCGTGAGGTTGGTGGCGCGGGCCACGGGCGTACGGGCGGCCGTACCGGCGGAGGTCTTCCAGGCGCCCGCGGTCATGCCGGCCGCGCGCCGCTCCGGGACGACCACGCCGTGCCCGCCGAAGGCGGAGACCGAGCGGACGACCGCGCCGAGGTTGCGCGGGTCGGTCACCCCGTCGAGCGCGACGATCAGCGGGTCCTCGCCCGCGTCGGCGGCGGCGTCGGCCAGGTCCTCGGGGTGGGCGTAGTCGTACGGCGGGACCTGGAGGACCAGGCCCTGGTGGTTGAGCCCGTTCGTCATCCGGTCCAGCTCGGGACGCGGCGCCTCCATGAGGTTGATGCCGCCGCGCTCGGCCGCGAGCTGCAGCGCCTCGCGGACCCGCTCGTCGTTGTCGATGAACTGCTGGACGTACAGCGTGGTGGCGGGCACGCCCTCGCGCAGCGCCTCGACGACCGGGTTGCGGCCGACGACCAGCTCGGCGGACGACTTGCCCGCACCGCGGCGCTGCGGGCGCCCCTGGGTGCGGCGGGCCTTCGACTGCGCGGCGCGCTGCTTGGCGTGTCCCTTGCGCATCTCGGCGGGGGGCGTGGGGCCCTTGCCCTCCAGGCCCCGGCGCCGCTTGCCGCCGCTGCCGACCTGCGCGCCCTTCTTGCCGGACATGCGGCGGTTGTTCGCGGCCATGACCTACCTGTCTCTTCGAACTTGTCGAACTTGCGTACGTACGTCTATGAAGTGTGCCGCCCGGACGGCCGGGCGGCACAGTCGGTCTTCCCCGGCTCTTCGCCGGTGCCCCACACCGGCCTCCGGCCGGCTCAGCGGGGGCCGAGGCTCCAGCGGGGGCCCTGCGGGCTGTCCTCGATGACCAGTCCGGACTGGTTGAGCTGGTCGCGGATGGCGTCCGCCGTCGCCCAGTCCTTGCGGGCGCGGGCGGCCTCGCGCTGGTCCAGCACCATGCGGACCAGGGAGTCGACCACCCCGTGCAGGTCCTCGCCGCGGTCGCCGTCCTCGCCGGCCCAGTGCTCGTCGAGCGGGTCGAGGCCGAGGACGCCGAGCATGGCCCGCACCTCGGCGAGCCGGGCCACGGCGGCCTCCTTGTCGTCGGCGGCCAGCGCGCTGTTGCCCTGCCGGACGGTGGTGTGGACGACCGCGAGCGCCTGCGGCACGCCCAGGTCGTCGTCCATCGCCTCGGCGAAGGCGGGCGGCACCTGCGCGGACGGCTCCACCGGGCCGGCCTTCTCCACCACGCGCTGGATGAAGCCCTCGATCCGGGCGAACGCGGACTCGGCCTCGCGCAGCGCGTCCTCGCTGTACTCGATGGTCGAGCGGTAGTGGGGCGTGCCGAGGTAGTACCTGAGCACGATGGGCCGCCACTGCTTGACCATCTCGGAGACGAGCACCGAGTTGCCCAGCGACTTGGACATCTTCTCGCCGCTCATGGTGACCCAGGCGTTGTGCACCCAGTACCGGGCGAAGTCGTCGCCGTAGGCCTTGGCCTGGGCGATCTCGTTCTCGTGGTGCGGGAAGACCAGGTCCAGGCCGCCGCCGTGGATGTCGAAGGCGGAGCCGAGGTACTTGTGCGCCATGGCCGAGCACTCCAGGTGCCAGCCGGGGCGCCCGCGTCCCCACGGCGTCTCCCAGTCGGGCTCGCCGGGCTTGGCGGCCTTCCACATGGCGAAGTCGCGCGAGTCGCGCTTGCCGGTGATGCCCTCCTCGGGGGGCTGCCGCAGCTCGTCCAGGTCCTGCTTGGACAGCTCCAGGTAGGAGGGCCAGGAGCGGACGTCGAAGTAGACGCTGCCGTCGGCCTCGTAGGCGTGCCCGCGCTCGATGAGGGCGCGCATCATCTCGATCATCTCGGGGATGTGACCGGTGGCGCGGGGCTCGTAGGCGGGGGGCAGGCAGCCGAGCGCGGTGTAGCCGTCGTCGAAGGCGCGCTCGTTGTCGTAGCCGATGGACCACCAGGGGCGGCCCTGCTCGGCGGCCTTGTTGATGATCTTGTCGTCGATGTCGGTGACGTTGCGGATCAGCGTGACGTCGTAGCCGCGGTAGGCGAACCAGCGGCGCATGATGTCGAAGTTCAGTCCCGACCGGATGTGCCCGATGTGCGGGGCCGCCTGCACGGTGGCGCCACACAGGTAGATCGAGACGCAACCCGGCTTGATCGGGGTGAAGTCACGGATCTGCCGGGCGCTGGTGTCGTACAGGCGAATAGTCACCACTCCAGAGTAGTGGGCCGGGGGCAGTGCCTCGCGCCCCCTTGCCCACAAGCCCACGCTTTTGTGACCCGCCCCGGCGAAGGGGCGTCCGTGACCGGCCCCGGCGAAGGACGTCAGTCACCCACTCCGGCGGGGGGCGTCACAGGCTCCCGACCACCTTGCGCGGTGAGACCCGGACGATCACCCGCTCCGCGTCCTGGGAGGACGCCGGGTTGAACTCGGCGTACTTCTTGCCGGTGTACTTCAGGCTCAGCTCGTCGATGAGGTCCTGGCCGCCCTCCGTGGTCAGCTCGGCGGTGCCGCGGATCTCGGCGTACTCGTAGGGCGACCGGGGGTCCTGGACGACGATGCTGACGCGCGGGTCCCGGTCGAGGTTCTTCTTCTTGCGGCGGTCGACGGTGGTGGAGACGAGGAGGTCCTCGCCGTCCCGCTTCACCCACACCGGGGACAGCTGCAGGCTGCCGTCGGGCTGGATGGTGCCGAGGACGATGAAGACGGGACCGTCGAGCAGTGACTTGAGCCGGTCGGACAGGGCGGCGGGCATGGGGTACCTCCGTGACCTCGGTCAGTGTCGTCGGTGTGACTCTGCGGGTACCCTCGCACGCCGTCAGCTCACCCGCACCACGAGGGCCGTGGCCACCGCCATCAGACCCTCGCCCCGGCCGGGGAAGCCGAGCCCGTCCGTGGTGGCGCCGGAGACGGACACCGGCGCGCCGGCCGCCTCGGAGAGGATCTTCTGGGCCTCGTCGCGCCGCTTGCCGATCTTCGGGCGGGGGCCGACGACCTGCACGGCGACGTTCCCGATCCGGAAGCCCGCCTCGCGCACGATCCGCGCGGCCTCCGTCAGCAGCGTGACGCCGGACGCGCCGGACCACTCGGGGCGCCCGGTGCCGAAGTGCTGACCGAGGTCGCCCAGCCCGGCGGCCGAGAACAGCGCGTTGCACGCGGCGTGCGCGACGACGTCGGCGTCGGAGTGCCCGGCCAGGCCCGGTCCCTCGCCCTCCCACTTCAGGCCCGCGCACCACAGGTCGCGGCCGTCCTCGAAGGCGTGGATGTCGGTGCCGATGCCGACCTGGGGCAGCAGCGGCTCCACCGGCTCCACCGGCTGCGTCCCGGGGGTGTCAGTAGCCATCGTTGAGCCTCCTGCGGGCGAGCACCGCCTCGGCGAGGACCAGGTCCAGCGGGCGGGTGACCTTGAAGGCCTCCTCGTGGCCGGGCACGGCCACGACCCGCTCGCCGAGCTGTTCGACCATGCCGGCGTCGTCGGTGACGTTGTCGGTGACCGTCGCGTGGGCGCGCACCAGCGTGGCCCGGTCGAAGCCCTGCGGGGTCTGCACGGCGCGCAGCAGGGCGCGGTCGGGCGTGGCGACCACCGGTTCGGGCTCGCCCGGCGCCGCGGCCGGCTCCACCTGCTTGACGGTGTCCGCGAGCGGCAGCGCCGGTACGACGGCGGGTGCCCCCTCCCGTACGGCCTCGATGACCGCGTCGACGGTGTCCACCGGGACCAGCGGGCGGGCGGCGTCGTGCACGAGGACGATGTCGTGACCGGGCGGCACCGCCTCCAGGCCGAGCCGGACGGACTCCTGGCGGGACTCCCCGCCGGGCACGACCAGGAAGTCGGTCCTCCCCCAGCTGCCGCCGGGGGTGCCCCCGGGCAGCGCGTGCGCGTCGAGCAGCGACTTGACCTCGGCGGCACCGTCGGGCGGGGCGACGACGACGACCAGGGAGACGGCGCGGGAGGCGGCCATGGCGCGCACCGCGTGGACGAGCATGGGGGTGCCGCCCAGCGTGCGCAGCGCCTTGGGGGCGCCCGGGCCGAGGCGTACGCCCCGGCCGGCGGCCGGGATCACGGCGGCGACGGAGGTCCCGGGCTGGCCACCCGGGGGCGAAGGGCGCGAATCGTCAGACATCGGTTCCTGTCAGGTTTGTTGGCCGGCCTGGCATGGGTATGGCCACACCGTGCCGGGCGCGACGCCTCGACCGGACCCTTCCGTGACCTCGGTCGAGCCGACTGCCCGGGCCCGGCACACAGTATCGGGGGACTCTCCCCCGCCGTACGGCATGGACGTCACGCGCGTGGGTCGAACAGCCGGCCGCGTATGCGTACAGCCGATTCCGCCGGCCGATGCCGCGGTCACGCGGGCACGAACATGCCGAGCACGAACATGCCGCAGCGCCCGGCGACTGAAATCGTGTCATCGGGCACCGCGGCATGTTCGGTGTGCTGAGTGGGCTTGAGAGGCGAGTTGTCGTCGTCGCCTCGCGTCAGGACGCGAGGACCTCGTCGAGCAGGGCCTCGGCCTTGTCCTCGTTCGTGTTCTCCGCGAGGGCGAGCTCGCTCACCAGGATCTGGCGGGCCTTGGCGAGCATGCGCTTCTCTCCGGCGGAGAGTCCGCGCTCGCGCTCGCGACGCCACAGGTCACGCACGACTTCCGCGACCTTGATGACATCGCCGGAGGCGAGCTTCTCCAGATTTGCCTTGTATCGACGCGACCAGTTCGTGGGCTCCTCGGCGTATGGCGCGCGCAGCACCTCGAAGACCCGGTCCAGCCCGTCCTGACCGACCACATCACGCACGCCGACGAACTCCGCATTGTCCGCTGGCACACGCACCGTCAGGTCACCCTGGGCGACCTTCAGCACCAAGTAGGTCTTGTCCACGCCTTTGATCTGGCGAGTTTCGATGGCCTCGATCAGCGCGGCCCCGTGATGGGGATAGACCACGGTGTCGCCAACCTTGAACGTCATGTGACAGGTACCCCTTCCGTGGCTATCCAGGGTAACACGGATACGGCGTCTTCTGAATGGCGTTTTCGCAGGTCAGGGCATATCTCGGGGCTTGACAACAGCAACCGGGACGTGCTTCGGAAGGGTCCGGCGGGCCAAGGGGAAGCAGGTATTCGCAGGTCGGAGGGGCTCTCCGCACGGGGTGAAACGCGTACGTTACACACATCCGGGCGCCCCACCCAAACGGCTGAACGTCCCGTTTTGTCCGGTTCCATGTGCTCGACTTCCGCTACTCCGTTCGGTGAGCGGGGGCGGCTCCGGGACGAATCCGGAATTGATCACGGTCGCGCCGGAACGGCCTGCCGGGCCGGTGGTGATCAATTCCGCGCCGGCCCCGCATTCCTTCGGCCTTCCATCCGCCTTCCTTCGGCCTTCCATCCGCCTTCCTTCGCCCTTCCATCCGCCTTCCTTCGTCTTCCTTTGCCGGAAATGCGGGGGGAGCGGACGAGCGCGGATCACGGCGGCTATGCCACGGGGTAAGCCGACGGGTAAGCCCGCAGGTATGCAGGGGGACGCTTACGTGAATGGCGGACGACCATGCGGCCAATGCGGGCGGAGAGGCACTGAGAGGCACGAGGGGAGGCGCATTGAGAGCGCTCCCCCTCCGCGCGTGGGAGCGGTGTCCGGGTGCCCGGCGGCGCTGAGGGGCGGGTCGGGTGCAGGGCCGTGGGAACGGCTCGGTAACCTAAGGCCGCTGACAGACGCTTAGGGCGGCTTTATAAGGGGGCCGCTCTGTACCGCCCACGTTCAAGGAGTTGCCGCCGCCGTGAGCAGCAGCCTTCGACGCGGCGCCCTCGCCGCCGCCGCCATCGCGTTCTCGATCGCCTCGCTCGCCGCATGCGGCGCCGGCAACGATGCCCAGACGCTCGAAGTCAAGCCGGACAACGCGGCGACCACGGTCGGCGACATCAAGGTGCAGAACGCGGTGATCATCACCCAGCCCGGCACCCAGACCAAGGGCCCGGCCGTCGTCTCGGTGACCCTCTTCAACAACGGAAGCAACCCTCAGACGCTGGACGCCGTCCGCGTCGACGGCGACGGCACCGCCCAGATCACGCCCGCCTCGGGCAAGGGCAAGCTGACGATCCCGGCCCGCGGCTCGGTGGTGCTCGGCGGCAAGGGCAACGCCTCCGCCGCGCTGTCCAACCTCGGCTCGTCCGTGCAGGACGGCAACGCCCAGAAGATCACGTTCAGCTTCAGCAAGGCCGGTGACGTCAGCCTGCGCGCCTTCGTCGTCCCGGCCGAGAGCTACTTCGACAAGTGGGGCCCGAGCAACATCCCGGCGGTTCCGGGCGCCCCGGCCGACGCGACCGCGACCACCTCCGCCGGCGCCTCCGGCAAGCCCGAGCAGTCGAAGACGCCGTCGGAGACGCCGAGCGGTTCGGCCACGGCGTCGAGCTCGGCGGAGTCGGGCAGCGGCACGACGGCGAGCCCGAGCGACTCGGCGTCCCAGTCGGCCGCCGGCCACTGACACCGGCCGGCCACCCCGTCCCGGACACACCGAAGGACGGCACCCTCACGAGAGAGGGTGCCGTCCTTCGCCGTAGCGGCGCGTGCGGCGAAGGCACGCGTACACGGCGCACCCGGGTCCGGCTCGATCTTGGCGCGCAGACGCTTGACGTGGACGCCGAGGGACCCCTCCCCCACGCACCCCTCGCACCGCCACGCGGGCATCGCAGCGCTGCCCCGGACTCCGTCCGGCCGAAGGCGAGCCTCCCCGACGCCAGGCCCGATCACGGCTCGAACTTGTAGCCCAGCCCGCGGACCGTCACCAGGTAACGCGGCGCACCCGGGTCCGGCTCGATCTTGGCGCGCAGACGCTTGACGTGGACGTCAAGGGTCTTGGTGTCGCCGACGTAGTCGGCGCCCCAGACGCGGTCGATGAGCTGCATGCGGGTCAGCACGCGGCCGGCGTTGCGCAGCAGCATCTCCAGGAGGTCGAACTCCTTCAGCGGCAGGTCGACCTTGGAGCCGGAGACCGTGACGACGTGACGGTCGACGTCCATGCGGACCGGGCCGGCCTCCAGGGCCGCCGGGGCGACCTCCTCCGGCTCGCCGCGCCGGCGCAGCACCGCGCGGATACGGGCGACCAGCTCACGGGAGGAGAAGGGCTTGGTCACGTAGTCGTCGGCCCCTATCTCCAGGCCGACGACCTTGTCGATCTCGCTGTCCTTCGCGGTCACCATGATCACGGGGACGTTGGAGCGGCCGCGCAGCTGGCGGCACACCTCCGTACCGGGCAGCCCCGGCAGCATCAGGTCGAGGAGGACGAGGTCGGCGCCGTTGCGCTCGAACTCGTCGAGTCCGTCGGGCCCGGTGGCCGCGACGGCGACCTCGAAGCCCTCCTTGCGGAGCATGTACGACAGGGCGTCGGAGAAGGACTCCTCGTCCTCGACGACGAGCACACGGGTCACGGAAGGACCTCCGGGGCGGGAAGCGGTTCGTACGGTGTTGACGGTGATGACTCCGCGCGGTACTGCGCGCCGGAGTGCCCGGCCTCGTCGTCGAAGCCGGGGTCGTGGTGCTGCTGGGCACGCTCGCGGTCGCGGGCCTCCCGGCCCGCCGCCGCCTCCGGCAGCCGCAGGGTGAAGGTGGAGCCCTGTCCCTCGGCGCTCCACACCGTGACCTCCCCGCCGTGCGAGGCGACCACGTGCTTCACGATCGCGAGACCCAGACCGGTGCCGCCGGTGGCACGTGAGCGGGCCGGGTCGACGCGGTAGAAGCGCTCGAAGATGCGCTCCTTGTCTTTGTCGGAGATGCCGATGCCCTGGTCGGTGACGGCGACCTCGATGAGGTCTCCGCCCGGCGCGGTGATCCGGCGCGCGGCGATGCCGACGCGGGTACGGGACGGGGAGTAGTTGACGGCGTTCTCGACGAGGTTGCCGAGCGCGGCGGCGAGCTGGCCTCGGTTGCCCCACACCCGCAGGTCCGCGGTGCCTCCGGCGGCCATGGTGATCTGCTTGGTGCCGGCCTGGTGGCGGCAGCGGTCGATGGCCTCGGCGACGAGTTCGTCGACGCGGACGGGCTCGGCGTCCTCCAGCGGGTCGTCGTTCTGCACCCGCGAGAGATCGATGAGCTCCTGCACCAGGTTGGTGAGCCGGGTCGCCTCGATCTGCATGCGTCCGGCGAAGCGCTGCACGGCCTCGGGGTCGTCGGCGGCGTCCATGACGGCCTCGGAGAGCAGGGAGAGCGCGCCGACGGGCGTCTTCAGCTCGTGGCTCACATTGGCGACGAAGTCGCGCCGTACGGCCTCGATGCGGCGGGCCTCGGTCAGGTCCTCGACCAGCAGCAGCACCAGCCGCGACCCGAGCGGGGCGACCCGCGCGGAGACGGCGAGGGCCTCGCCGCGCCCGGTGCCACGCCGGGGCAGGTCCAGCTCGACCTGCCGTATCTCCCCGTCCCGCCGGGTGTCCCGGGTCATCTGGAGCATGGGCTCGACGGAGAGCTTGCCGCCGCGCACGAGCCCGAGGGCGTAAGCGGCGGAGCTGGCCTTGACGACGGCGTCGGCCTCGTCGAGGACCACGGCCGAGGAGCGCAGCACCGACAGGACGGTGTCCACGCCGGGCGGGAGCACCGGGTCGGTGTGCAGCGAGGTGCGCGTCGGACGCTTCTGCTCTCGTTCACTGAAGCGGAACGCCAGCATGGCGATGACACCGGTGAGCACTCCGGCGATCGCTGCCGCTGCGGCGACCGCCGCGTTCACGTCCATGCCTCAAGGTTAGGCACGGCGTACGACATGCCCACAGCCGTCAGAGTGCGACCTCGAACACTCGTCGCCCAGAGTTCACCTTGGGGCCAGTATTGGTTCATTTGGGGTGACGAAAACGGACGCGTAGAGGCCGGACCGTGGGAGCGTGGGGGTCAGGCAGCCCCGACGAGGACGCACGAGAGGGAACAGAAGATGCGGGACGCGTACCACGAGGAACTGGACTCGATCGGCGACGGTCTGGTGGAGATGGCCCGGCTGGTCGGGTCGGCGATCGGACGCGCCACGACCGCCATCCTCGACTCCGACCTGAAGCTGGCCGAGAGCGTGATCGAGGCCGACCAGAAGGTCGACGACCTCCAGCACGATCTGGAGGCCCGGGCCATAGCACTGCTGGCCCGGCAGCAGCCGGTGGCGACGGATCTGCGGATCGTCGTCACCTCGCTCCGCATGTCCGCCGACCTGGAACGCTCGGGCGACCTGGCCCAGCACGTCGCCAAGCTGGCCCGGCTGCGCTTCCCGCAGCGCGCGGTCCCGCACGACCTGCACGCCACCATCCTGGAGATGGGCCAGCTCGCGCAGCGCCTGATGGCGAAGGCGGCCGAGGTGATCGTGACCAAGGACGTCGACCTGGCCCTCCAGCTGGAGCAGGACGACGACGAGATGGACCTGCTGCACCGCACCCTCTTCCAGCACCTGATCGACGAGCGCTGGAAGCACGGCATCGAGACGGCGGTGGACGTCACCCTCCTCGGCCGCTACTACGAGCGCTACGCCGACCACGCGGTGGCCGTGGCCAAGCGCGTCGTCTACCTGGTCACCGGTGAACACGCCGACGACCTCCAGGCGGACATCCAGCCGGTGACGGGGGTGGAGGGCGCGTAGCTCTCCGGGACAGAGCGCGTACGAGCCCCTGTGCGCCGTTGATGCGCCCGGCGGAACGGGCATGGAATGGGCACAGGCATCTGCCTAGAGGAGGGACCCATGGCCGAATCCCCCAGCATCGCGCCCGACCCCACACAGGACCGCGACACCGAGCAGCCCGCCGAGACCAGGAGCCTGCCGCTGCTCGCGGCCTGCGGCTGCGGCTCGGGCTGTGGCTGCGGCTGCCAGTCCGGCGGCCCCTGCCAGTGCGGCTGACCGACGGACACAGTCGTAGGAACACAGACACAGGGTCCCGGCACCGCGCCGGGGCCCTGTGCCATGCCGGAGACCATGAATCCGACATTCACCACGCAACACAACAACAACCACGAACGTCACGGAACCGTCCGCAATTGGTAACACGGCGCGTGTAACGCCCGGGTTTGTCCACCGGACGGACAGGCTGTGCGCATGGCGTCCACCCCGGCCGCCACTCGGACCTACGCACACCCAGCAGGAGAGCCTGTGTCCGCTTCCGTTTCTGTGACCGCCCGCCGCCTGACCGCTGCCGCCGCCGCGGCCGCAGCGCTGATCGGAGTGACGGCGCTGCCGGCGTCCGCGGCCGACCACCACCCGCGCTCGTACCGCCAGAGCGTCGTGATCAGCGGCGTGCACCTCGACCACCAGGCCCGCGACCACCGCTCCAACCGGGTCCTGAACAGGGAGTGGGTGGAGATCACCAACAACACCCGGCACGACGTCAACCTGAGCGGCTGGACGCTGTCCGACAGGCACGGCCACACCTACCGGTTCCACCACTACCGCCTCGACGGCCGCGCCACGGTCCGCGTCCACACCGGCTACGGCCGTGACACCCGCACCGACCTCTACCAGGACCGCCGCACCCCGATCTGGGACCGCCACGCCGACACGGCCACCCTGCGCAACGACCACCACCGCATCGTCGACCGCGTCGGCTGGGACAACACCCGCCGCGGCGACCGCGACGACCGTCGCCACGCACACCACCGCTGACGCATCGGCAACACCAGCACCAAGACCGTCACCAACCACACCGAGCGACGCGACAGCAGGGTCCCCTCTCCCGAGGAGCACCGGGAGAGGGGGCCCTTCGCGCGGAGGCGGCCGAACATGACGAGCAGACCGATCGACGAGACGACCAAGGCCCCTGCCTCGGGTTCTTCCGATGACACGGGCCTTGCCCTGTGGGGCTACTTCTTCTTGCCCCAGGTCTTGCCGGGGATCTTGAGGAGCTGGGTTATTGCTGGTGAGGGGCGGTGGGCTCGTGCTCCTGGTGGTCGTCGTTGGTCGTCATTGGCCACTGTCGAGCGACCTCGGACGGCCCAGGGACGGCCCAGCTCCTCGGTCTGTGTGGGCGGTCCGCCGGTCTCAGCGCGAGGGGCGCCTCTTCGGCGGGACCGGGCCCGGGATCACATCCTTGCCAAGGTGTTCCTTGATCAGGTACTTCAGTTCCGGCCCTTCGATGAGCTGGAGTCGGCCATGTTGGCGGGGCAAAGTCGTGGCTGGCCCTGCCGAACCACGATGTGGTGATCAGAACCCCCTTGGCAGCACGCTTGTGCTCGACCACTCCGGCGAGCGCCTGGACGGACTCCACGCCCACGAGCTTGCTGTAGCGCTTCGCCTGAATGAAGCATTCACCGTTGAAGACGGGGTCCTTGCTGACGGCCACCGCGTCGACGCCCTCGTCTTTGGACGCCTGGGTGTTCCAGGCTTCCATACCAATCGCCTCGAACAGTTGGCGAATCAGGTGCTCGAATTCGGTGGGTGTCAGCTTCACCAGTACGGGCCTGCTGTCCAGGCCGGCGACAACATCCATGCTGTCCATGAGCCGGTACTTCGACAGGTCGAACTCGACGATGGGGCGGATCGGTTCGAGATCGTATGGGTTGGGAGACACCAGCGCGTTGAGTCCCCTGAGGCACTGCGCAGAATCAACCTGACTGAGACGGAGCTTCCCGAACTGCTCCCTGCTGGCGCTGAGCGTCACCAGACACGGTGAGACCTCCTGACCGGTGGCCCGGTCGATGGTTCTCACATGGCGGTTCAGGATCACGCCATTGACGACCCGGTCCGGATCGCTCGTCAGGACCTCGTGCACTGTCCTCAGAGCGACTTGTGCCAGGACGGAGGCGTAGATCTCCTTGCGCTCCTTCTCCGGACGAGGCAGCACGGTCGTCTCGTCTCGGTTCTTCACGTACCGGTAGCCCCGCGCGGTAGGAACGATCGCCTCAGGCGGCAGGTGGATCTCAACAAGCACGTCACCGGTGGCAGGTCGAACGGCGGGCAGCGACCTCCACCCGGTCCCGGCCCTCCACCAGCGCGGACACCGCCAGCAACCGCACGGCCTCCTGCGCGTCCGGCGACCCGGCCCGCGCATCCCCCACCAGATCACTCACACGCCATCAACGAGCCCGAACTCAAAGCGTTTCGGATCAATAGGACTCAGCGTCCGTCACCGAACTGCCGGAGAAGCTCCAGGCCGTCCCGAGGAACCATAACCCTCATGCCCTATGGACCTGCTCACTGTCGCGCTTGGGACTACGGAACATCGCCTGGAGAGCTCTCGCCTGCCTTGAGGGGGTCACGCCCCCGACGCCAAAGCCTCGCGCCAGCGCACCGTACTCCCCATGCGCAGGATCGACCGTTGGTAGACCCGTGCGGACAGCACCGCCAGTCCGGCCGCTGCGACGATCATCAGCAGGGCCGCCAGCAGGTTGGGGCCCCATCCCGCACGGTGCGCGCTGACCTGCAACGGCATGACCAGCATGGAGAACGGGGGAACGTACTGGACCACCCGCACCCAGGTGGCGTTCAGGTCCTGCGCGGCGGCGATGGTCACGCCGAAGGGCACCAGGGTGGCCATGAGCACCGGCATGACCGCCGAGGACACGTCCTCCGCGCGTGAGACGAGGGAGCCCGCCGCGGCGAAGACGAAGGCGAAGAAGGCGAAGCCCAGGACGAACCAGGCGAGTGCAGCGAACGTCGCCGGCGTGGCCGGGAACTGTGTGGGAAGCACATGCCCGAACCGGACGGCCACCACGGCCGCCAGACCGAACACAGCGGTCTGGAGTACCGCGGCGACGGCGATTCCCGCGACTTTTCCGATCATCAGCCGCAGTGGCGTGAGGGTAGCCAGGAGCACCTCGACGACGCGAGTGGACTTCTCCTCGACGACTCCCTGGGCCACCATCATGCCGTAGCCGAAGAGCTGGAAGAAGAGGACCGTCACGATGCCGATCGCGGCGCCCAGCCCCGCACCACTGTCCGCGCTCGCGGCGGTGCGGCCAGTCCCGTCGACCGTCTCGGTGCGGGGCAGTGCCGCAGTGACCTGACGTTCCAGACGGTCCACGTCGACGTGCTGCTCGTGTAGCGCAAGAGTGGTCGCCCACTGCCGGACGGAGGCCAGGACGGTGGCGCGGATCTCCGCCGAGGTGTCGGCCCGGACCAGCATCCGTACCTGCGCCCCGTGAATCACCAGCGCGGCGTCGGCCTTCTTGCCGGCGACCTGGCTGCGTGCCGCGGCCTCGCTGTCCGCACTGCGCCATCTGGTGGCGCTGTTCGCGGTCGGTCCGGGGGCGACGGCGGTGACTGGTACGCCGGTGACGGTGACGGTCGCGGCGGCGTGGTGCTCGTCTGCCTGGGACGGTGCGAAGAAGTACAGCAGTCCCAGGATCACCGAGACGTTGAGCAACGTGCCGATGACAAAAGTGCGGTTGGCGATCCGGGCGGCCGTCTCCCGCTGCATGACGAGCCAGACGGCCGCCATGGCGGACCCACCCGTCCTGGTCCTGGGCGCGGTGGTCCCCTTGTTCATTCGGCTCATGCGGCCATCTCCGTGGACTCGTCGGCGTTCGTCACGTAGGAACGGAAGAGCTCGGTGAGCGTGGCCTGTTGTCGTCGGAAAGTGCGCAGTCGGCCCAGGTCGGCGACCTGCCGTACGAGCTCCCCCTCGTCGCAGTGGTCCGCGAGCCGTACCACGGTGCCCTGGCCCTGGTTGCGGAACGAGTCGACGCCACGCAGGGCGCGAGCCCAATCCCGCGGTGCGCCCTCGATCTCGATGTACACGTCCTCGCCGCCGCGGGCCCGTAGTTCCTCCACCGAACCGCAGGCCATCATCGAGCCGGAGCGGACGATGCCGACCCGGTCGCACAACCGCTCGACCAGGTCGAGTTGGTGGCTGGAGAAGAGAACCGGGGCCCCTTGCTCGGCACGCTCCCGCAGTACGGCGCTCATGGTGTCCACGGCGAGGGGGTCCAGGCCGGAGAACGGCTCGTCGAGCAGCAGCACCTGTGGGTCGTGGACGAGGGCGGCGGCCAGCTGGACCCGCTGCTGGTTGCCGAGGCTGAGGGAGTCCACCTGGCGGTTGCGGTACTGGGCAACGTCCAGCCGCTCAGTCCACGTCTGCATGGCGGCCACGGCCTCCGCGCCGGACATGCCGTGCAGCCGGGCGAGATAGACCAGCTGTTTGGCCACGGTCATCTTGGGATAAAGCCCGCGTTCTTCCGGCATATACCCGAACCGGGAGCGGGATGCGGCGTCCACGGGCTTGCCCCGCCAATACACGGCGCCTTCATCGCTGTTCAGGACGCCGATCGCGATACGCATCGTGGTGGTCTTGCCGGCGCCGTTGCTCCCGACGAAGCCGAAGACTTCTCCCGGCTTCACCTCGAAGGACATCTTGTCGAGGGCCAAGTGGTCCCCGTAACGCTTCGTCAGGGCCTCTACCATGAGGCCCGGATTGTCGTGCATGCTCTGCATTCCTCACGGTGTCGTGTTCCGGGTGTTTTGGTCGTCCCGGTAAGTCAGTCGCCGCGCGTAAGTGCTTCGCGGTATCCCGAGGAGGCTGCAGAACCTCGAAACGCTGAGCCCACATTCACGCCGTATGGTTTCGAGGTCTGTGAAGGGACCGCGTGATAGTCCACCATCTGTCGCCGGGCGCGGAGTTGCACGTAGACCTCGCCGAGCGCGGTCTTGAGCTCGGTGATCTGGGCGCGGAGCTTGCGCTCTCGTTCGCTGCTCAACCGGTCACCTCCCTCCAGGCCCTGGCTGCCAGCGGCGATGAACTGGCGTTTCCAGTTGCCGATGGCCTGCTCGGAGACTCCGGCCTGACGGGCGGCCTGAGAGACCGTGATTTTCCCCGACAGAACACCGAGGACGAGCTTGGCCTTTTCTTCCGGGGGCATGACGGGCGGGCGCGCCACGATTCTAGTTCCCTTCGGACGGAAGTTCATGGAAAAGTCGAACGATGCGACCCTGGTCGCTGTCGAGTCGGTAGGACAAGCGAGTTGAGGAAAAGCTGAGGCAAGAGGGAGGCTCGGAAGGTGCTCTTCAAATGTTTTCGGGCAGCAGTTTTCCGCACGCCGACGACGAGCGACTGCGTAAAGGTTTCCTCAATTTTCGTACAGATTCTTCGCCTCAGCGAAGGGGAGGCGAATGGGTGCTCAGTCCCGCTGTGGCGGTGAAGGCACGACGAAAGACATGGTGAACCCCCGTTCGTTCAGCCGCGAAGGCTTGATGGCAGCAATGGGCTCGGCTGGTCATGGCGTTGCCCTCCGTCACCCTATCAGTCGACCTCGACAAGAGGATCACGCCACAGGGCACGTACTTGCCATCCAGGAAAGTACATGCCACACTGTCACCATGACTGAACCCATGCCGCCCTTCGAAGCCGACAAGGCGCTCACCGCTGCCCACAGCGCGGTCTCGGCCGCTCGCGCGGCGCGCCGAGTGCCCGTGTGGCATCCGCCGGCCGCCGGCCTGCTGTTCGCCGCCGGGTTCGGTGGCCTGGCGCTCTTCGACGCGCACCCCGATGCCTGGGCGTACCTGGTGGGCGGCCTCGTCTGCCTGATCGCCTTCCTCGTGCTGTCCGTCACGTCCAGCAGGGCCGGCGGGGTGGCCCTGTGGCCGACCGGGGACACCCGGGGACGAGCACTGAGGCAGTCGGCCGCGCTGATTCCCCTGGCCGCCGCTGGCGTCGCAGCCGTGTTCCTCGGCTTCCCCGGATTCCTCGCCGTGTTCGGACTCGGCCTAGGGTCGCTGACCTGGATCCAGCTGGCGCAGGCCCGCAAGGGGTTGCCGGCATGACCGTCCGGGACACCGCCCCGCAACTGGACGCGACCATCCAGCACCCCACCCGGCTGTCCGTCGTCGCCTTCCTTTCCGGGTGCGCGGAAGCCGACTTCAAGACCGTGCGCGACAGCCTGAAGATGTCGGACTCCGCCCTGAGCAAGACGCTCTCCGCCCTGGAGTCCGCCGAGTACGTCAAGACCCGCAAGGGCTTCGTCGGCAAGCGCCCGCGTACCTGGGTCTCCCTCACGGCTGACGGCCGCATCCGGCTCGCCGCCCACCTCGGGGCGCTCCAGCAGATCGCAGCCCAGGCCCACAGCCACGGCGCGGAAGCCGGTCGGTAACAGCTTGTCGGCGGCCTCCGAATGCAAGAAGGCCGCCGTACGACTCATGGATCGGGGGACATCCATGGACGTACGGCGGCCGGTCGCGAGGCCCGACACATGACGCGTGGGGTGCTGCCGCATGCCCGGCGGCAGCACCCCACGTTCGGCGAGCGAGGTCAGCAGCCCGCGCCGTGCGTGATCGACACGCTGGTCAGGACGCCACTGGCGGCGCTGATGGTGAACGCGCCGCACTCGGGCGACGACGCGGTGATGATCGACGGCGTGGTCGCCGGCGCCTCGCCCGCGGCGGCGGCGCCGAAGTCGGCGGCGTCGGTGTAGGCGGTGTAACCGGCGATCAGCTGGTCAGCAGTGTTCATGGAAAGTCCTTCCGGGTTTCAGTCGGTGAAGGGCGGAACGTGGGTCAGCAGCCCCAGTGCGCGGTGAAGCCGACGGAGGCGGCGGAGACTGCGCTGACGGCACCGCCGCAGGCGGCGCTGGACTCCGCCACGACGCTGAGGATCGACGGCGTCGTGGCCGGGGCCTGCCCGCCGGCGGTGGCGCCGAAGTCGGCGGCGTCGGTGTAGGCGGTGTAACCGGCGATCAGCTGGTCAGCAGTGTTCACGTGAATTCCCCTCTAGGCATATCGGAACGGCTTGTCCGGATGTGAACCTCCGGCCCGTCCGGCAGTTCGATTCCAGCACGGCTCACCCGTCACCGGGAGCCTGAAAATTACCTTCTGCTTTCTGTCGCAGCTCCCGTGACCTGCAGTTATCCCGACAGGATCAAAGAAAAGACGTCATTCGGCCGGGAGCTGCGAACAGGCGCGAGATGCCGCAGCCAGCCGATCCCACAGTTCCCATTCCTCGCGTGCCTCGCGCAGCACTCTGCGCAACTCCGCGAGGTCCTGCGCCAAGACGTCTTCCACGTCCGCGCCGGTCGCCGCCCCCTGCGCCAGGGCACGCACGCCATGCGTGAGGAACGTCGAACACCAGTCGTCGAGGCACCGGGGGCACACCCTCAACCGCCGGCAGAGCGCCTGGGCTGGCTCGGCACCGTTCAGCAGCCGCAGGACCGCCCGGGTCGCTATGCCCGCGGGCGGGGTGCAGCGGTGCCCCGTGCCCTGTTCCGGGGGCGCCACGGTGCCTACTGGAACAGCCCGACGCCGGGCAGGGGCGGGGAGCCGAGATTGAGAGCGGGGGCCATGGGGTCGATGCCCGCGTTCATGAACGTTTCCTCGATCGTCGCTGTCCGGCCGACGCCGTCGGTGCGGACAGCGTGCTTGACGAGCGCCTCGGCCAGCGCACCGCTGCGGTGCTCGCCGAAGCTGAGTGCCCGCATCCCGGGCCGCCCGTCGTCCGGCTCCCAGGCGAGGGCGACGCCGGGAGCCAGTCGATGGGCGAAGGGCGAGACATCGGTGCCCAAGCCGGGCAGCTCGGCAGCGCGGGCGGCGAGTCCGGACACCGCGTGCCGGCCCTGCGGGCCGAGGTAGACCACAAGCGCGTCCCGGCGCGGGAACATGCGCGGCGAGGAGGTGATCTTGGCGCGGTAGGGCACCCCGCCCTCCTCCAGGTACGACAGAACCGCGTGCCACACGCCTGGGGCGGCCTCAGGGGAGGCGACGTGCACGTAGACGCGCAGCGTCTGCGGCCCTGAGCCCACCCCCGTGCCCGCGGAGCCGTCGGCGAGGAAGAACCCGGTGGACAGCGCCGGGCGCGCGGCCGGAAGCCGTGCCAGAACCCCTGCGGGAAGGATGTCGGGGACCGGCTCGGCCAGCACGTCGGCGGGCAGCAGCACCCGTAGGCCCTCCACCACGGCCAGCAGCGTGCCGTCGGCAGCCCGTTCCTGGACGACCACCCGGGTGCTGGTGGTCGTGTGCGGCATGGCCTCGGCCAATGCCCGGTCGAGCTCCGGGTCGCGCAGGGTGCGTGGGCGGCTCGTCTCCGGTCTGTCTCGCCCCACGTGGACCATCTGGTAGACGGCGGCGCCGAGTTGCTGGGCGAGCTTGTGCGGCGAGTCGGCGCTGAGGTGTTCATCGCCGAGTACGGCGGACAGCCCGTCGGGCGCTACCTCGATGCCCTCGATCGCCCGCGCCAGTGCCGGCGGGAAGGTGTCGGCGACGGTTATCAATGCTTGTCTCCAAGTACGGAGGTGTGGGTGCCCGGTCCCGCGGTTTCGGTCGCGTGGCCCGATGCGCTCTCGACCAGCCCGAGGGTGTCGGTGAAACCGTCCGGGGAGAGCAGGACGGTGCGGCCGATGCCGGCACAGGCGCGGTCGGCCGCCTGCACTCGGCCACCGACCATGGCGGTGGCGAACATCCGGTCGAACATGTGCCAGCCGGCGAAGGCGACCGCGCGAGCGCGCAGCCCCTCGTCGACCGTGGTGCGGACGCTGCGGTAGCCGTCCCAGAAGGCGGCCATCCGGGGGCGCAGCCGGTCCAGTTCGCGGACGCCGAAGGAAAGGATCTCCTCGTGCGTGGTCTCGTGGTCGAACGTGAAGTCCGGCTCGCTGCCGATCGCCTTCGGGATGCCACGCACGGCGAAGTAGAGCCACTCCCCGATGAATGCGCCGACGTCGCGCGCCGGGTCGCCGAGGCGGAACTCCTCCCAGTCGGTGAGGTGCAGTCGCTCGGGCGTCCACAGGAACTGGTCCAGGCGCATGTCGCCGTGGATCGGGCGCTTGTCCGTCAGCGCCAGCTCCTGCTGCCGCAGGGCGTGCAACACGTCCAGCAGTTCCCCGTCGCCCTGGAGCAGCCGCCAGGTTTCCAGCTCGCCGTAGGTGGCTCCGGTGAACACGGACAGCGGCAGGACACGCAGTCTGTCGGTGGCCGGCAGCGGATGCGGCGTGGTGTCGAGCAGCGTGGTGTCGGCGGGCAGCTCGTGCAGGGCTCCGGTGATCCTGCCTGCGACCCGGCACAACTCGTCGTCGAAGGCGTCGTCGGCAGCGAGTTCGGCACCGGAGCGAGCGTCGTCGAGCAGTTCGAAGGCGACCAGCAGCGCCTCGTCGTCGTGGCCGAGGAACTTCGGCCCGCTCAGGATGCCTCCGGTGTCGCCGGCGGCGAGTGCCTCGAAGGCGAGGAGGCGCTCGAAGCGGCGGCGGGCGTCGGCCGGGGACGGCCCGCCCAGCCGCTTGACGAAGACACGGTCACCGGTGGTGGTCGGTCCGGACCAATTGTCGTTGCGGCCAACGTGAGAGGTGAGCTCGGCGGGGTCGAAGGACCCGAGGCGGAGGGAGGCGAGCAGCGCCGTCACCTGAGGCTCCTTGTCCAGGGCGAGCGGATCGTAGCGGGCCCTGGTCTGTCGGGTTTCCTCGACTTCGGCTCCATTTTTATCTGTCACACGGCGGATGCTAAATAGGTGAACTCCCGGCCACCAGAAACAAACTATTCAAGTTAGTTTTTTCCTTTTGGTGGCAACTCGCCTGCATGTCGGCGTGAGCGGCGCAGATGCCGAACCTGCGCCCCGGCAAGTGCATTGGACGGAAAGAAACCAGAAACCCGGGTTTCTTTAGTGCCGGAACCGGGTCTTAGGTTGACCACATGTCCCGACCCCCGCTGTACCGCTCGACGCTACCCAATGGCCTTCGCCTGGTGGTGCAGCCGCTGGCCGACGCTCCGTCCGTCGGCGTCGCCGTCCACTACGACGTCGGCTTCCGGTCCGAGCCGCCCGGCCGCACGGGCTTCGCCCACCTCTTCGAGCACGTCATGTTCCAGGGGAGCGAACATGTCGGCCCGGCCGACCACTTCCGCCTCGTCCAGGCGTCCGGCGGCACCGCCAACGGCTCGACCCACCAGGACCACACCGACTACTACCAGGTGGTGCCCGTCCAAGCCCTCGAACGCGTGCTGTTCCTGGAGGCCGACCGCATGCGCGCACTGCACATCGCGGAGGAGACGCTGCGCACTCAGACGGCCGTCGTGAAGGAGGAGATCCGGCAGACCGTCACCGACCGCCCCTACGGCGGCTTCCCCTGGACGATCCTGCCCGCGGTCCTGTACCGAACCTACCCCAACGCCCACAACGGCTACGGCACGTTCGAGGACCTCGACGCGGCGACCGTGCAGGAGTGCCAGGCGTTCTTCGACACCTACTACGCCCCCGGGAACGCGGTGGTGACCATCTGCGGCGACATTGACCCCGACCGCGCCACCGACCTCGTGGAACGTCACTTCGGCCCCGTGCCCGCACGTCCGGTGCCGAAGCCGACGGCCCTGTCCGAGCCGGTGCCCACGCGGCCGCGGTACGCCACCCACGACGACCCGCACGCCACGCTTGCGGCCACGGCGATCGGCTACCGCATGCCGGACGCCGAAACCCGGCTCCCGGATTACCTCGCGCACATGGTGCTGGGTGAGATCCTCACGGGGCGCGACACCTCGCGGCTCAAGCAGCGGCTGGTGCACGCGAGCACGACAAGGACGGGAACGGGCGCGGCCGCCTCGCCACCGGCGACCGACGTCAGCGCGAGCTGTGGTCTGTTCGGGCCCCTGCGGGCCAGGAACCCGGAGACCTTCCTCATGGTGGCCACCCACCCGACGACGACCGACACCGAGCGGCTGCTGGAGGTGGTCGACGCCGAGCTGGCCGACCTGGCCTCGGCGGGTCCCGGCGAGCGCGAACTCGCCCGGTCCCGTGCTCTGATCACCTCGGCGACCTGGCGCGGTTTCGACAACGTCGTCTCCCGCACGCGGGCGCTCGGCACCTACGAGCTGCTGTACGGCGCCCCCCACCTCGTCGACGACCTCGGCGACCGCCTGGCGGCCGTACGGGCTGAGGACGTGGCGGCCGCCGCGGCATCCCTGCACCCGCAGGAACGGGCGGTGCTCTCTCTGATCCCAGGCGGAGGCAACCCGTGATGACCCGCACCGTACCCCCGTCGTCCGCCGGAGCGATCCCGGTGCTGCCGGCCGTCGGCCCCGTGCCGCCGCTCGTGCTGCCGCCGATGGCCGACGTCCGTCTGCCGAACGGACTCCGTGTCGTCGCCGTGCGCCATGCGTCCATTCCGATGGCGGAACTGCGCCTGGCCGTGCCGCTGGACGCGGAGAGCTTCCGCACCTCGGCCGTGCACGAGCTGGTCGCCGCGACGCTGCTGCACGGCACCCCGCAGCGTGAGCGGGAGGCGATCACGGACGAGCTGGCCACGGTCGGCGCCGTCCTGTCGGCGTCCCGTACCTCACGCTGGCTCGGAGTCTCCGGCTCCGGGCCGACCGCCGCGCTGCCCACCCTCCTCGGCGTACTCGGCGAGTGTCTCGTCGAGGCTCGGCACGAGGACGCGGCGGTGCGGGCCGCGCGCGAACGGGCCGTGCGGCAGGCCGCCACCACCCGCCGGCAGCCGCACCTGCTCGCCTCCGAAGCACTCCTGGATCACCTGTACGGCCCGATGCCGCGCATGAACGACGTACCGTACGAGGCAGACCTCGCCGCCGTGACCGCGGAGGAGGTCCGCGCCGCGCACCGGGAGGTGGTACGTCCCGACCGGGCCGTCCTCGTCCTCGTCGGCGACCTCGACCCCGAGCGGGCGGTGGCCCGGGCCGCGCAGGCGCTGCGCGGCTGGAGCGCGGCGGAAGACACCCGTCCTGCTCCGTGTGCGCCGGTGATCCGGCGCTCGGGCATCGCCCGGATCCACCGGCCCGGTGCGGCGCAGTCGCAGATCCGGCTGGCGCGCCCCGCCATCGACCGCAACCACCCCGAGTTCGCGGCGCTGACCCTGGCCAACATCGTCTTCGGCGGCTACTTCTCGTCCAGGCTCGTGGCCGACGTACGCGAACGCCATGGTCTGGCCTACCGATGCGAGAGCGCCTTCCGCGACCACCTGGATCAGCTCGTGATCTCGCTGGAGGCCGACACCGCCACGGAGTCCGCAGCCGGCACACTGCGCCGGATACGGCACCAGCTGCGGAGCATGGCCGAGCAGCCGCCGAGCGGGGCGGAGGTCGAGGCCGCCCGCCGTTACGTCACCGGCATGACCGCGCTGGCCACCTCCTCACAGCAGGCATGGGCGAGCAGTCTTCTGCTGTCCCTGACGCTGGGCCAGCAGCCGGATCGCATCGCGCACTTCCTCGACGAGCTCGCCACCGTCAGCGCCGCCGACGTCGCTGCGGCAGCCGGCAGGTGGTACGACCCGACCGACTACCACGGCGTCGTCCTCGGCGACACCGCACACCTCACGGAGACGGACATAGCCCTGTGAACCGGCTGCTGAACTCCCCGCACCACACGAGCGTCGTGTATCCGCTCCAGGCATCCCATTTGGGCCATGTCATGCCCTTCGCCCGGCTGCTGGAACGTCGCGGCACCGGGCGGCTGTGGCTGGGCCAGTCCCTGGGCATCGAGACGCACCACATCTTCGCCGCGCTGACCGGAGCCGGCATCCACATTCCCTTCGGCTCCTCGGTGGCCCTGTCGCCGCTGCGTCATCCCTACGACGCCGCCGTCCAGGCCCGTTCCATCGCGCAGTTGTCCGGACTGCCGTTCGTGGCGGGCATCGGGCCCGGGTCGCGCGAGTTCCAGTCCGCGGTCCGGCCCGCGCCGCTGGCCAGGCCCGTCACAGCCGCCCGGGAGTACCTGCGGACCATGCGTGCCCTGATCGACGGCGAGACGGTCCACTCGGACACCGACGAGCACAGCACCCACGCCGTGTTCCCGGTCATGGACGCACCGCCGGTCGAGTACGGCCTGGGCGTGCTGCGTCCCGCCATGGCCCGCGCCGCCGGGCAGGTCGCCGACGTCGCCATCACCTGGCTGACTCCGCCCCCGTACATCCGCGACGTTCTGGTGCCGGCGATGAAGGAGGGCGCCGCCGAATCCGGGCGGCCGGTGCCGCGGGTGGCCACTGTGGTCCACGCGGCGGTGGAGCGGCCCGGACGCGACATCCCCGCCATCGCGCACGCGGCGGCCCGCGCCCACCTGGGCGCGGACCACTACACCGACATGCTGCGGCGGGCCGGGGTCCCCGCGTACCCCTCGGACACCCAGACCGGCGCGCGGCTCCTCGTGGAGTCCGGGACCTTCGTCGCCGGATCGCCCGAGCAGATCGCGGACGGCCTCGACCGGTATCGCGACCACGGGGTCGACGAAGTGATCGTCAACGTGTGCGGCGTACTCAACGCCCAGGGACTCGGAGCGGCCGTCACCGATCTGACCGAGATCCTCACTGCCGTGGACGTTCGCCGTGCATGACGGCGCCTCCGCACTGCCGTCCGCGGCACCGCCGTTCACGGGCCACCGCCTGCTGTACGTCGGTACCGGCGCCCTTGGCGTGATGTTCATGCCCATGTGGCTGCACTGGCTGCGCAGCTCCTACCCGGACGTCGAAATCCGGACTGTCATCACCCGCTCAGCCACCCGCTTCGTGACCCCCACCACCCTGTCGGTGTTCGGGGGACGGCCACCACGGCTGGACGTGTGGGGCGACGAGCCGGAGACGACGGCCCCGCACGTCGAGCTGGCGCACTGGGCGGACACGGTCGTCGTGCATCCGGCCACCTTCCACTTCACCAGCCGCCTCGCCCTGGGCGCCGCCGACACCCCCACCTTGCTCGCCCTCCAGTGCACGGCCGCCCCGATAGCCCTGGCCCCGGCCCTCCCCCCGGGCGCCATGGCCTCCCCGGCCTGGCGACAGCACATCCGGACCCTCACCGCACGTGACAACGTCACGGTCGTACCGCCCCACCAGGGCATCAGCATGACGACCGGCGAACCAGGTGCCATGACGGCCGCGACCCTCACCGAGGTGATCCCGGCCGTCGAGGCACTGCGCGCCCGACTCAGCGAGCAGCCGAGCGGAGGGCAGGCATGACGACGGACACCGCGGCGACGCCGCCGGCAGACGTGCCTGCCGGCTCCGCGGCCGACATGACCGGCTGCCTGCTCATCGACTCTTTCGCCACCGGCTACCAGCGCACCGCCATCTACCGACTGGCGGACGGCTCGTTCCTGTGGGCGCGCAGTCCCGGCGCCGACCGGCCCGTGCTGCTCACCGAGCCCGGCCGGCAGGCACGCCATCGGCTGGCGTCGCTGCGGTCGGCCGGCGTGCGGGTCGCGCTGCCCGAGACCGCCCCTAGTGCCCTGCACTACACCGCACACGGAGCGGACTCGGCCGCGAAGCTGCTGTGGACCGATCTCACGCCTGCTCGCCGCGACCGGCTCACCACCGCCCTGCACGGCACCGGGCGACTGCTGCGCACCCTGCACAGCATCCCGGACACCGGCGCGCCACCCGACGAGATCACCGGACGGACCGGTCCCCCGGGGCCTGCCCGTCTCGCCGCCTGGATGGACACCGGTGCCGGTCCGCGTGCGGCACAGCACCTGCACGACGTGCTGCGCACCCGCTTCGGCCCGCGGCGCTGGGCAGCCGTACGGTCCTGGTGCGCGGCACTGGCCGAGCCAGCGCCCGGGGACGTGCTGCTGCACGGGGCGCCCAGTACCGGGTCCATCGTCGTCGGCGACGACAGCGCCCCTCGCCGCGCAGCCACCGACTCCGTCCTGCTGACCGGTGAGGACCTCGCCCCCGGCCCCGCCGCCTTCGATCTCGGGTGGCTCCTCGGCGAGTTCCTGGAACTGCGGATGACGGCCGCGTCCCAAGGGCTCACCCGGCCCCTGCTGACCGAACTGCCGGAGGCCCTGCTCGACGGATACGGCACCGTCGGCGACCCTCTCGCCACGGGCCGGGCCGCCGTGCTGCGCATCGTCACGCACGCCCACGACTTCGCCGCCTACATGGGCTGGCACCCGGAACTCGGCCTGTACGCCGACGCATTGCCCGCCTACATCGACAGTGACGGAACCGCCGCCCTGAACGGCACCTCCTGATCCACGACGACACACCGACGAAAGGACACCGATGCGCACCACCTGCCACCTCAACCTCGTGGTCCTGCACGATCTCGAAGACGTCCGCGCCGCCGTGGAGGAAGCCCTGGCGCACGCCGACGCGGCGGAAGCGCCTGGGCTGCGCAAGGCGCTGTCACTGATCGAGGCAGCTGCCCGCAGCGACGAGGACCTGAAGATCCGGTGGGCCCGCCAGACCCTCGACCGGGCCGGGGTAGCTGCGGGGGACACCTCCACCCGGACGATCAGGGAGCTGCGCCGGGCGGCTCCGCAGCTCGGTCTCGCCGAGGCCGTGGAACTGGTCACCCTTGCGGCGAAGCACTGACATGGCCCGACGCGAACCCCCCTTCCCCGACCCCGCCGCGCGTGCCGTGCGCATCGGCGCCGACATCCTACGGGGAAACCGGCTCCAGCTTGCCGCCGCCCTGCTGCTCGCCCTCGCCTCGACGGCGGGCACGCTAGGGGTACCGCTGATCATGAAGGATGTCATCGACTCCTTCGCCCGCGACGGGTCGATCACCGCCCCGTTGCTGGAGATGGCTGGCGTCGCGCTGGTAGCCGCACTGGCCTCCGCCGGATCGGGTTATCTCCTGGCCCGGCTCGGCGAGTTCATGCTGCTGCGGCTGCGCCGGCGGGTCATGGCCCACACCCTCGCCCTGCCCCTGAGCACGGTACGCACCCAGGGCGCCGGAAACCTGGTGGCCCGGGTCACCTCCGACGCGCTGCTGCTGCGGGCCGTCATCGACGTCGGCCTCGTCCAGCTGCCGCTGGCGGTGCTGACGGTGGTGTCCACGCTGATCATCATGGCCGTACTGGACTGGGTGCTGGTGCTGGTCGCCGTGGCGGCGTTCGCCGTCGCCGGCGCGGGGATCGGCTTCGTCATCGTCCGCGTCAAGCGCAACGTCGTCGACCAGCAGGAGGCCATCGGCGGCCTCGCCCAGCGGTACACCGCCCATCTCGCCGCCCTGGCCACCATCAAGGCGTACCGCTCGGAGGAGCGGGCGGCCGAGCGGCTCGGCGACGATGCGGCGCAGCTGACCGGCACCTCGTTGACGGGGGCCCGTCTGCAGTCCCTGATCGGGCCCGTGATGGGTCTCGGCCAGCAGATCGCCTTGGTGTCCGTCATCATCGGCGGTGGCGCGCGGATGGCGCACGGGCAGCTCAACACCGCCGACTTCGCCGCGTTCCTGCTCTATCTCCTGCAGCTCGTGACCCCGGTCACCATGGTCGCCACCGGCATCGGCCGTCTCCAGGCCGGTCTCGCGGCCAAAGCCCGCTTCAACGACCTGCTCGCCCTCTCCCGGGAGAGCGATGAGGACAGCACGGCCGAGGAACCCCTCGAACCGCTGCCCGGCCACCCCGCGGTCGCCTTCCAACAGGTGGGGTTCTCATACGCGGGGCCCGCGGGAGTCACCGGCCCCTCCGCCGCCCCTGTCCTCACCTCCCTCTCCTTCACCGCCCCCCGCACCGGGCTGACCGCACTCGTCGGCCCCTCCGGAGCCGGCAAGTCCACCGCGCTGGCCCTCATCGACAGATTCGCGACGGCCGGCACCGGACGCGTGGAGGTCCTGGGGCACGATGTCCGGGCCTGGCCTCTTCCCGAGTTGCGACGTCGCGTTACGTATGTGGACCAGCAGTTCACGTTGTTGGAGGGGACCGTTCGGGAGAACCTCCAGCTCGGTCACCACCGTCCGCCGGCCGACGGGGAGCTGATCGCCGCCCTGGACTCGGTAGGACTGCGCGAGGACGTCGAGGCCCTTCCCGATGGACTGGACACGGTGCTCGGCCGCGAGAACGACCTGTCCGGTGGCCAGCGCCAGCGACTGGCCCTGGCAAGGGCGCTGCTCACGGACGCTGACATCGTCCTGCTCGACGAGCCGACCTCCCAGCTGGACAGCATCAACGAACTGCGTTTCCGCTATATCGTGGAGGAACTGTCCGCCACTCGCGCCATCGTGGTCGTCGCCCACCGGCTGTCCACCGTGCGGCACGCCGACCACGTGGTGATGCTCAGCGGCGGCACCCTGGTCGACGCCGCCACACACCCCGAACTCATGGCCCGTTGCGCCGCCTACCGAGAACTGGTCACCACACAGGCGCTGGAGAGCGGCGAAGACCCCGCCGACCCGAGTGGCCCCCCGGCCGCGACACCGGCAGGCACTGCGGCTAGTTGATGAAGCATAAACCTGTGGCGCAGTGACATGACCGTGACCGTGGCCACTCATGGCGAGCTGGTGCCGCTGGCGGATCAGGACCGCAGACAACGGGAGCGCCAGCTCATCCAAGAAGGCATCGAGCCGATCAGCCTCACCGTGCCCCGCGGGCAGGTCCCGCCGCACCCGTTTGCAGGCGGCAGTCACTCCCAAGCACGACGAAGCCGAGCACACTGACGCCACCCACCGGCCGGAAACCCTCGTCCCGTATGACCTCTGCGGCAGTTCGGCAAGGACCGGATGGTCAGCCTCAACCGCGTCGTCGCCGTGGCCATGTCCACGGCCCGGTCGCCGGCCGCGACCTGCTGGCAGAGCTGGGGAGAGACAAGTGCCTGGCACATCACCACCGGCTGCTTGCTACTCGCGCCCACCTGCTGGAACCACTGGGCGAACGGGAGACTGCCGCATGCGAGGAGGGGCAAGATCCACGCCGATCGGCGGGCACGTGAAGCGGACGGCCGGGCTTCGCAGGCGCGCAGCGAGGCCATGGCGTGGAAGGCTCGGGCGCGGGAGCTTGCGGTCCTAGTGTCCGAGCACGCCGACCAAGCGCACCCGTCGCATGTTCAGGATGCGCCGGGACGTCGCTGTCGCGGCTGCTGTGGTGAGCTGCTGAAGGAGATCTGGGCCCGGAACCCGACGATGTGACCTCGCAGCCATGTTCAGTGCCGACTCCATCCACCCAGGTCCGCGGGCGTTCGCGCCGCGCAACTGAGACTAAAACTGAGACCACGACACGACGAGGGCCCCGACCGGATTCCGGTCGGGGCCCTCGTTTGCCCAGGTGGGCGGCTGCGGAGGATACGAGATTCGAACTCGTGAGGGGTTGCCCCCAACACGCTTTCCAACTGTGTTGGTGGAGTAGCGCGGGCGTGCAGGGGCGTTCACCTGCGTTCATTGGCGGGTCGGCACCGAGCCGGGATCGGTACCGGGTCTCGGCTGAACGCCGGTGAACCGGGTGCCGCTGCGGCGTCCTGCACGACCAGGACGACACCGCACTCGGCACCCCGCTTAACCCCGACACCTACGACTACGAAGCCGCCGTGCTCTGGAACGCGCACGCCGGTCCCCTCTGGCGACGCTTCTCGACCTACCTGCGCCGAGAGGTCGCCAAGCGAGCGGGCCTGTCACAGCGCCGGTTCCGCGAGCACGCCCGCGTGTCCTTCGCCAAGGTCGCCGAGTACCAGAAGCGCGGCGCCGTCCACTTCCACGCGGTCATCCGCCTCGACGGCCCCGGCGGCGGAGACACCCCGCCCCCGGCCTGGGCCACCGCCGAACTCCTCACCGACGCCATCGGTGCCGCCGCTGGCAAGGTCCGCGTGGACGGCCCGGTTATCGAGGGACGCGTCCACACCTTCGCCTTCGGCCGTCAGCTCGACGTCCGCACGATCCGGTCCGCCGACTTCAACGGCGGCCAGGAGCTGACCGAACGGGCCGTAGCCGCGTACATCGCCAAGTACGCCACCAAGGGAGCCGAGACCGCGACGGGCGCCCTCGACCGACCGCTGAAGTTCGCCGCCGAACTCGCCCAGCTCGATATCAGCGAGCACGCCCGCCGCCTCATCCGAACAGCCTGGACGCTCGGCGCGCGCAAGGACCTGGAACACCTCCGCTTGCGTGCCTGGGCCCACATGCTCGGCTTCCGCGGCCACTTCTCCACCAAGTCCCGCCGCTATTCCACGACACTCGGCGCCCTCCGCGACGCCCGTGCCGAGTGGCGAGCGCAAGCGGCAGCGGCCAACGGCCCGGAGCCCGAGACGACGTACGTCCTCGCTCACTGGGTCTTCGCCGACACCGGCCTGTCCGACGCCGAAGGCTGGCTTGCCGCATCCCTCGAACCCGCTCCCGGAACGGAAGGAGAGCCCACGCATGGCTGATCGCCGCCGCACCTCGGCCGAAGTAGCCGCCGCACCGCGCACCCTGCCCAGGCGGTTCCTGACTCCTGAAGACCTGGTGGAGATGTTCGAACTGCCCAGTGTCGAGACGGTCTACCAGTGGCGCCGTAAGCGCACCGGTCCTCGGGGCTTCCGGGTCGGCCGGCACCTACGGTTCGATCCGGACGACGTACGCGCCTGGGTGGAGTCCCAGATCAAGGGGGCCGCTGCCTGATGGCCGGGCACATCCAAGACCGCTGGTACAAGGAAGAGAAGGGGCCGGACGGCAAACCCCGCAAGGTCAAGACCGAGCGCTACTCCAACGTGCGCGCCGCACTCAGCGCGGCCGTGGATGACGGGCGCCTTCCCCGGAACCCGTGCGCCGCCCGCTCGGTCCGGCCACCGGCTGTGGACAACAAGCGCATCGCCCCCTGGACGTGGGAACGGGTCTTCGCCGTCCGGGCCGGCATACCTGAGCGGTACCAGGCCATGGTCTACCTGGGCGGCGGCTGCGGCCTCCGGCAGGGCGAAATCCTCGGCCTTGCCACCGACGCGATCGACTTCGAGTCGGACACCCTCCACGTGGTCCAGCAGCTCAAGCTGAGCCGCAGCAAGCCGGTCTTCGCCCCGCCGAAGGGCGGCAAGCTCCGGGACGTACCGCTCCCCGGTCCAGTCGCTGACGCCCTCCGGGCCCACATGAAGCGATTCCCGCCGGTCGAGATCACCTTGCCGTGGAAGGTGGCGGACGGGCCTCCGGTGACCAAGCGGCTGATCTTCACCGGGCCGCGCGGCGGGCACGTCTGGCGTACGTCGCTCAACGAGGAGGTGTGGAAGCGGGCCCTCACCTCGGCTGGGGTGATCCCCGAGCGGAAACCGGGCGGGTCGTACGCCGAGTCTCGCGAGAACGGCATGCACGCCCTCCGCCACTTCTACGCCTCGGTGCTCCTGGACGCGGGCGAGAACATCAAGGCCCTCGCCGAGTACCTGGGCCACTCGGACCCGGGTCTGACCCTCCGCGTGTACGCGCACCTGATGCCGTCGAGCCAGGAGCGCACCCGCAAGGCGGTCGCCGCCGTCTTCGACACGGCCCGGTCGGCCACCTCCAGCACCTGACGGCCCAGAGGCAGCGAAAAGCCCCCTCCCAGCGGAGAACCCGCAGGTAGGGGGCTTGTTCGTAGGCGGTTACTTCCTTTTGCCCTGGTTCTTGACCGCCTCGATGGCGGCTGCGGCCGCCTCCGGGTCGAGGTAGGTGCCGCCGGGAGTGAGGGGGCGGAAGTCGGCGTCGAGCTCGTAGGAGAGCGGGATGCCGGTGGGGATGTTCAGGCCGGCGATGTCGGCGTCCGAGATCTGGTCGAGGTGCTTGACCAGGGCGCGGAGGCTGTTGCCGTGGGCCGCCACCAGGACCGTGCGGCCGGTGAGGAGGTCGGGGACGATGGCGTCGAACCAGTACGGGAGCATGCGGGCGACGACGTCCTTCAGGCACTCCGTCTGCGGGCGCAGCTCCGGCGGGAGGGTCGCGTAGCGCGGGTCGGAGAACTGGGAGTACTCGGCGTCGCGGGCCAGCGGGGGCGGCGGGACGTCGTAGGAGCGGCGCCACAGCATGAACTGCTCCTCGCCGAACTCCTCCAGGGTCTGCGCCTTGTCCTTGCCCTGCAGGGCGCCGTAGTGGCGCTCGTTCAGGCGCCAGGAGCGGTGGACCGGGATCCAGTGGCGGTCGGCGGCCTCCAGGGCGAGCTGGGCCGTGCGGATCGCGCGCTTCTGGACGGACGTGTGGACCACGTCGGGCAGCAGGCCGGCGTCCTTCAGCAGCTCACCGCCGCGGACCGCCTCCTTCTCGCCCTTGTCGTTGAGGTTGACGTCCACCCAGCCGGTGAACAGGTTCTTCGCGTTCCACTCGCTCTCGCCGTGACGGAGGAGGATCAGCTTGTACGGTGCGTCGGCCATGCCTCTGAGCCTAATCCACGCATTCGGCGCCCTGCTCCGGTGCCCGGCAGGCGGACAGGGCCGGTCCGGCAAGCCGTCCAGTGCCTCGTCAGTTGACTGGTTCTGTTAATCGGGTGGCCTTCCGGCGAGCCGCCCTCGTAAGTTGTGCTCACCGCTTGAGCCGCTTACATCCGGGGGGTCCTCCATGTCGTCCGCCGCGCGTTTCAGACGTGCCGCCCGCGAGACCGTCTCCGGACTCCCCCGGGAGTTCTGGTGGCTGTGGACCAGCACCCTCGTCAACCGGCTCGGTGCCTTCGTCGCCACGTTCATGGCGCTGTATCTGACGCTCGACCGCGGTTACTCCGCCTCCTACGCCGGTCTCGTCGCCTCGCTGCACGGGCTCGGCGGGGTCGTGTCCTCCCTCGGCGGGGGCGTGATGGCCGACCGGCTCGGGCGGCGGCCCACCCTGCTCGTCGCCCAGTCCTCCACCGCGGTCTTCGTCGCACTGCTCGGGTTCGTGCGGGACCCGGTGTCGATCGCCGCCGTCGCCTTCCTCGTCGGGATGGCGTCCAACGCCTCGCGTCCCGCGGTGCAGGCGATGATGGCCGACATCGTGCGGCCCGAGGACCGGGTCCGGGCGTTCTCGCTGAACTACTGGGCGATCAATCTCGGTTTCGCGGTGTCCTCCATGGCGGCCGGCTTCATCGCCGAGTTCAGCTACCTCGCCGGCTTCCTGATCGAGGCGGGGATGACGGCCGTGTGCGCCGTCGTCGTCTTCCTCAGGCTGCCCGAGTCCCGGCCGTCCGGCCCCGCCGCGCGCGCGGGGGGGGCGGGCGGCGGGCGGGGGGCCGGGGGGGGC
>NZ_JAVACL010000012.1:0-180146 GCF_032658145.1 Streptomyces sp. MK7 | reverse complement strand
CGCCCGAAGGGCGGGGCCCGCGGCGTCTGGCGGTCGTCGCGCACCCGGACGACCTCGAGTACGGCTGCTCGGCGGCGATCGCCCGGTGGACCGACGGCGGCCGCGAGGCCGCCTACGTCCTCGCCACCCGCGGCGAGGCGGGGATCGACACCCTCGCGCCGGACACGTGCGGCGCCCTGCGGGAGGGGGAGCAGCGGGCGAGCGCGGCCGTCGTGGGCGTGACGACGGTGGAGTTCCTCGACCACCGGGACGGCGTGATCGAGTACGGCACGGCGCTGCGCCGCGACATCGCCGCCGCCATCCGCCGTCACCGTCCCGAACTGGTCATCACCCTCAACCACCGCGACACCTGGGGCGGCCTGGTCTGGAACACCCCGGACCATGCGGCCGTGGGCCGCGCCACCCTGGACGCGGCGGGCGACGCGGGCAACCGCTGGTCTTCCCGGAACTCGCCGAGCAGGGCCTCGAGCCCTGGAACGGGGTGCGCTGGGTCGCCGTCGCCGGTTCCGCCACGCCCACCCATGCCGTGGCCGCCGGGCCGGGCCTGGACCGGGCGGTCCGCTCGCTGCTCGAACACCGCAGCTACATCGAGGCGTTGACCGACGAGGACCCGGAACGGTACGCGCGCGGCTTCCTGACCATGAGCACCGAGGCGGCGGGCGAACGGTTCGGCGGGAAACCGGCGGTGGCGTTCGAATTGTTCGGCCGCTGACGGGCCGGGTGCCTACGATGATCCAGATGGATCCAGCGGAGGGGATGACCGGCATGGACGACCAGGAGAACCTGGCGCGGCGCTTCGAGGAGCACCGCGGTCAGCTGCGGGCGGTGGCCTACCGCATGCTCGGCTCGCTGCCGGAGGCCGAGGACGCCGTGCAGGAGGCCTGGCTGAGGCTGACCCGCGCGGACGCGGACGCCATCGACAACCTGGCCGCCTGGCTGACCACCGTCATCGGCCGGATCTGCCTCGATCTGCTGCGCACCCGCACCTCGCGCCGTGAGGAACCGATGGACGAGACCTTCGTCCCCGACCCCGTGCTGCGGCCCCTGACCCGGATCGACCCGGAGCAGGAGGCGCTCCAGGCCGACTCGGTGGGGCTCGCCCTGCTGGTCGTGCTGGAGACGCTGGAGCCGGACGAGCGGCTGGCGTTCGTGCTGCACGACCTGTTCGCGGTGCCGTTCGACGACATCGCCCCGATCGTGGAGCGCACCCCGCCCGCGACCCGGCAGCTTGCCAGCCGTGCCCGCCGCCGGGTCCAGGGCGCCACCCCGTCCACCGAAACCGACTTCGGACGGCAGCGGCAGGTCCTCGACGCCTTCCTGGCCGCCTCGCGCGGCGGCGACTTCGAGGCACTGGTCGCCGTGCTCCACCCCGACGTGGTGCTGCGGGTCGACGCCGGCGCCCTGGTCCGGGGCGGCGCCGTCTCCAAGGTGGTGCACGGGGCCAGGACGGTGGCCGCGCAGGCGCTCACCTTCTCCCAGTACGCGGGGTCGGCACGGCTCGTCCTGGTCAACGGCACGGTCGGAGTGGCCAACGCCCCCGAGGGCCGGCCGCTGTCGGTCATGGGCGTCACCATCGCCGACGGCCGGATCACCCACATGTACATCCTGGCCGACACCGAGCGGCTGGAACGGCTGGACCTGCCCGCCGTCCTGGCGGACTGACGGCCGCGGGCCGGTCTGGACAAGTCGCCGCGCGGGTCATCCGGTTGCCCCGCCTGCCCACCCGGTGACGGGCTCCTCGCCAGGCCCGCCTTCTCCGCCCACGACGGAACCCGCCCCGCCCACCACGTGAGCGGGGACGGCCCGCCGGTGAGCCGCCTGCCGGGCGGTCCCGTGCGGGCCTCGGCCCGTCCCGGCGACCTCGGGGGCGTGTCCGCCCACCGGCGACCGGTGAGGCCGGACCTGCGGGACAGCGGGCAGCCGACGACCGGGCGCTTCACGGCCACCACCGCCGTCTTCCTGCGCCGACCGGGTGGTCCGGGGCCGGCCCCGCAGGTCAGTAGGGTGGACGACATGCCAGACCAGACAGCCGGCACGGCCGGCCGGCCCGATGTGCCCCACCGGCCCGACCTGCGCGGCGACTGCGCGAACTGCTTCGGGCTGTGCTGCGTGGCCCTGCCCTTCGCCGCCTCGGCGGACTTCGCGCTCGACAAGCCGGCCGGGAAGCCCTGCCCGAACCTCCAGAGCGACCACCGGTGCGGCATCCACGCGCGGCTCAGGCAGAAGGGCTTCACCGGCTGCACGGTCTACGACTGCTTCGGCGCCGGCCAGAAGGTCTCCCAGGTCACCTTCGCCGGCCGGGACTGGCGTGACGGCTCCCGCGAGGACGCCCGGCGGATGTCCGAGGTGTTCCCGGTCGTGCGCCAGCTGCACGAACTGCTGTGGTACCTGACCGAGGCGCTGGGTCTGCCCGCCGCCCGCGCCGTCCACGCCGACCTGCGCCGGGCCCTGGAGAAGACCGAGCGGCTCGCTCTGCTGCCGCCCGAGGAACTCACCGAGCTCGACGTCGGCGCCCACCGGCAGGACGTCAACGTGCTCCTGCTGCGCACCAGCGAGCTGGCCCGGTCCGCGGTGCCCGGCAGGAAGGGCAGGGGCAAGGACCGGCGGGGCGCCGACCTGATCGGCGCCCGGCTGCGGGGCGCCGACCTGCGCGGGGCCAGCCTGCGCGGCGCCTATCTGATCGCCGCCGACCTCACCGGGGCCGATCTGCGCGGTGCGGATCTGATCGGCGCCGACCTGCGGGACGCCGACCTCACGGACGCCGATCTCACCGGTGCGTTCTTCCTGACCCAGCCGCAGCTCGACGCGGCCCGGGGCGGCGAGGGCACCCGGCTGCCGGTGTCAGTCACCCGTCCGGTGCACTGGGCAGCGCGCGGCTGAGCGCCCCTCCTCGCCCGGGACCGGAACTCGATCGTCCGGGACCGGGACCCGTGCCGCCCCGGCCGGGCCCGGTTCCGGGGCCGGTGGCGCGGCGGGGGCCGTCCGCCGCTCGAGGCGCAGCCGCAGGCCCTCCGGCATGAGGGTCAGCCGCTCGGTCACCTTCAACCGGTAGCCCGGATCGGCGTGCAGGTCGTAGCGGCGCAGCAGCAGGCCGAGGACCAGGGTCGCCTCGTGCAGGGCGAACTGGCGGCCGATACAGGCCCGGGCTCCGGTGCCGAACGGCTTGAAGACGTGCGGTGGCCGGGCCCGTACGGCCCGCGCCTCGAACCGGTCCGGGTCGAACCGCTCCGCGTCCGCGCCCCACACCTCGGGGTCGCGGTGCAGCATGGTCGTCAGCACCAGCGTCCAGGCGCCCCGGCGCATCGGATGTTCCCCGGCCAGCACCGTGTCCCGCAGGGCCTCGCGGGCGAAGGCGGGTGCGGTCGGCCAGAGCCGAAGCGACTCGTCCAGCACCCGGCGCACGTACCGCAGCTTGGCGACCTGCTCGTAGCCGGGCGTCGGCGTGTCCCCCCACACACGGTCCACCTCGGCCCGGGCGCGGGCCGCGACGTCCGGGTGCCGGGCGAGGTGGTGGAGCGCGAAGGACAGCGTGCCCGAGGTGGTCTCGTGGCCCGCGACCAGGAAGGTGATCACCTGACGGCGCACGTTCTCCGGGGACAGCCGCTCCCCGGTGTCCGGGTGGGCGGTCTCGAGCATCCGGTCGAGCAGGTCCCCGTTCCCGGCCCCGTCTTCGCCCGCCGTGCGCCGGGCGCGGACGAGGTCGTCGACCGTGCGGTTGAGGTAGGCGATGTCGGCGGCGTTGCGGCGGGTGGCACCCCGCAGCAGATAGCGGGCCAGCGGGGCCGGGACGGTGTTGAGCCGCTGCGCGTAGGAGAGGGTGCCGACCATCGCGGTGACGAACGGGTGCGGACGGGAGCGCTCGAAGGAGCCGAAGTCGTGCCCGAAGCCGGTGCGCGCGATGGTCTCCAGGGTCAGCTTGGTCATGTCGCCGGGCACGTCCACGGTGCGGCCGGCGGCGAGCGCCCGGTCCCAGTGGTCGGTGAGCCGGGCGGCCACGTCCAGCATCATCACGTGGTAGCCGGCCATCGCCTCCCGGCTGAAGCCCGGGGCCAGGACGTCGTGCGCCAGCTGCCAGTTGGGCTCGTGGTTGTACGCCGTGAACAGGCCGTCCCCGGCCACCGGCCGCAGGTTGGCCACGCCGAGGCCCACGTGCTTGGCGAAGCGTGTCTCGTCCGCCAGGTCGGCGGCCAGCCGCGAGCCCCAGACGAACACGAACTCCTTGCCGAACACCCTGCGCCGGAAGATCGGGCCGAGCATGCGGGCGTAGCGCATCGAATCCTGCACGGGCGCGCGCCGGTCTGCGCCGAGCACATCGCCGAGGAGCGGGAGCCGGTGCGGCGGATGCGGGATGCGGTGCAGTTCCGGCCAGCCCAGCTCCGCCCCGCGGAATCCTTTCGGCAGTCCGGCGGGTCCGGCAGGTGCGGTAGCTCCCATGGTTCGGGCGGGTTCCGCAGGTCCGGTGGGTCCGGTTCCGGTCGTCGTCCGCGCCATGCCGCTCGTCTCCCCGTTCGCCCTCGGTGTTGTACGTGGATTCAATAGCGGTTTTCAGTCTGGTCCCGTTGTTGAACCGGCGTCAAGTAGAGTGCGGGCATGGCCGCGAACCAGGGGGAGCGGCGCACGCGCCGCCGGCTCAGCACGGAGGAACGCCGCGAGCAGCTGCTGTCGGTCGGGGCGCGGCTGTTCTCCGAGAGCCCCTACGACGACGTGTGGATCGAGCAGGTCGCCGAGATCGCGGGTGTCTCGCGGGGGCTGCTCTACCACTACTTCCCGAACAAACGGGACTTCTTCGCGGCGGTCGTGGAGCGGGAGAGCGAGCGGATGCTGCGGATGACCGCGGCCGTGCCCGGGGTGCCGGTGCGCGAGCAGCTCGCGGCGGGGCTCGACACCTACCTGGAGTACGTCCAGGCCCATGCCCACGGCTACCGCGCCTTCCACCGCGCGGACGCGGCGGGCGACCAGGCCGTGCGCCGCGTCTACCAGCGGGCGCTGGCCGCGCAGGAGCAGCAGATCCTGGCCGCGCTCGCCGCGGACCCCGAGTTCGGCCCGCTCGCCGCCCGGCGCCCCGACCTCGCACTCGCGGTGCGTGGCTGGCTCGCCTTCACCACCGCCGTCTGCCTGGAGTGGCTGCGGGGTCCGGACCTGACGCGGCAACAGGTACGGGACCTGTGCGCACGGGCGCTGCTGGGCGTGCTCGCGCCCTGAGTGGAGCGCCGGGCGTCCGTGTCCGGCCGGGGGCTGCCGCGCACGCCCTGTCCGCCGCCGTCCGTGCCTCCATACGCCCCCGAGGTGCATCTGTCCACGACGGACGCCTGTTGGCGTGCGCCTCGATCTTCTGTAAGTTAGGCAAGGCTTACCTAATGAGGAGGTCGGGATGGGTGACAGCCACACCTGGGCGGCGGTGCCCGGCGCGGCACAGCGGGCGCGATCGGTGCTCGCCGCCGCGTGGTCCTGCGCGGTGACCGCCGAGGGCGGCCGGGAGGACTTCGTCGGCGCGCACACCGTGGACGAGGACGGCCGGGTGCGCCTGCGCCCGTCCGAGGACAGCGCCCTGAGCGCGAGCGCCGTCTGCGCGCCACGCGGTGAACTGCCAGCCGTGGTGGAGTTCGCCGACGTCGCGCCCGTCCCCGTACGCCGGCGGATCCGCGCCCGGCTGTGGCTCGCCGGGCGGTTCGCCGGCGAGGGCGAGCACCTGGTGTTCCGCCCGACGCGCGTGGTGCTGCGGGAGCCGTCCGGCGCCGTCGCGGTCGACCCCGCGGAGTTCGCCGCCGCGGCGCCCGACCCGCTGGCCCCGGCGGAGGCCCGGCTGCTCACCCATCTCGCCGACGCCCACCCCGACGCGGTGGAACGACTCAGCCGGCTCGTCGGGCCCGACAGCCTGCACGGCGCGGTGCGCGTACGGCCGCTCGCCGTGGACCGGCACGCGCTGACCCTGCGCGTCGAGCGCGCCCGCACCGACGGCGACGTACGCCTGCCCTTCCACGCGCCCGCCGACGACATCGGCCGGCTCACCGAGCGCATGCACGTCCTGCTCGCCCAGGCGGGCGCGGCCTCGTGCCCGCACTCCCTACAGCGGCAGCGCGCAGACGGCGACCGGTGAGGCGAACGGCTCACCGGCCAGCCGCAGCGCGCCGCTCACCCGGTCCACGTGGAAGACGCTGACCGTGCTCGACCTCTGGTTCGCCGCGAACAGCAGCCCGCCGTCCGGCGAGAAGGCGATCTGGCGCGGGAAGTCACCGGCCACCGGCACGGTGTCCAGCAGCCTGAGCCGGGACCCGCCCGCCTCGACCGCGTAGCGCGCCAGGCTGTTGTCGCCCCGGTTGGCGAGGTAGGCGAACCGGCCGTCGGCGGTGACCAGGATCTGTGCCGGATGGTTCGTGCCCGCCCCGGAGCCCGTGGACTGCGGCCGGCCGATGGTCAGCCGTCCGGTCGGCGGATCGTAGGCGCAGACGGTGACCGTGTCGTCGACCTCGTCGGCCAGGTAGGCGTACCGGCCGCCGGGGTGGAAGGTCAGGTGGCGCGGCCCGGCGCCGGGCCGGGTGTGCGCCTGGGAGGTCTCGGTGAGCCTGCCGGTGACGGTGTCCAGGCGGTAGGTGTAGACGGTGTCCGTGCCCAGGTCGACGGCGAGGACGTGGCGGCCGTCCGGGGCCGTGACGAACTGGTGGGCGTGCGGGCCCTGCTGTCCGGGACCGGGCGGCGGGCTGGAGTGGGTCACCAGGTCGGTGCGCTCGCCGAGCGCCCCCGAGCCGTCGATCGGATGCACGGCCACGCTGCCGGACTGGTAGTCGGCGCTCAGCAGCCAGCGCCCGCCGGGATGCACGGACAGATGGCAGGGGCCCGCACCACCGGTGGCGCGGGTGCCGAGCACCTTGCGGTCGGCGAGCCGTACGGCGGTCACGCCGCCGTCAGGGCGCTCGTCGACCACGTACAGCGTCCGGCCGTTCGGGTGCACCGCGAGGTAGGAGGGGTCGACGACCCCGGTGAGGGTGCCCCGGCCGGTCACGGCGCCCGTGACCGGGTCGTACACCGCCAGGCCGATGCCCGCACCGCCGCCCTCGATGGACGTGTAGGTGCCCAGGTACAGCGGGCGCGGCCCGGACCCCCCGCCCGCCGGCTTCCCCGTGCCCGCCGCCTCGGGCGCGGCCGTCTCGCCCGGCACCTGCCCGGTCGCGGACCCAGGCCCGGAGCGGGACCCGGGACCGGAGCCGGGCTCGGGCCCCGGGCGTGCCGGAGCCGGAACGGCCACCATCGCGGCGACACCGGCCACGGCACCGACGAACCGGCGCCGGCTCCAGCCTCCGCGCGCCGCCCGCGCTCCACCGTCCATGCCCGCACCCCAGGTCTCGACTGCCTCGGTCGTCACAGGCCACCTTGACCTGGACCACCGCGCACGTGCAAGACCGGCAACCGCGGTTGCACGGCGCGCAATACGGTACCTCCGGGCGCCGGGGGCTACCAGCTGCCGTCGTCGACGGGCTTGCCCGGGGCGTCCTTGAGCGGGGTGATCTGGTGTGGCGACGGTTCCTGCCAGGGCTCGTGGTCGTCACCGAGCCAGTCCCCGACCGGCCGCACCGATCCCAGGCCGTCGGTGGGGGCGAGGTCCTCGGCGTCCTGGTCGTAGTAGTCGAACCAGGGCAGGCCCGCGCGTGTGTACGCGGCGCGGTCCACCGGTGACGGCGGGGGATTCTCACCGGTGATGCGGCGCCACTCCGGGGGCGTCACCAGGTGCACGAACACCCGTCCGGCGGGCTCGCCGGTCCAGTCGCCGGGCGGCCGTTCGTCCCGGTACACCTCCTGGCGCATCGAGCCGCCGACGCCGAGCCCCATCGCGGCGCCGTACGCCTGGGGCGCACTCCCCGGGGCGGCCGCCGGGGCAGCCGGCAACCGCCGCCGTACGATCCCCTCCCGCGCCTGCTGCTCCTGCCACCGGGCCAGCGCGGCCCCGCTCAGCGGGAACGACTGCAACTGCACACCGCCCCACACCTCCTCGCCCGTGACCTGACCCTCCACGGTCGCTCCGAGGCCCAGCGGCACGGCGACGAACTGGCGGACCGTGCCCTTGCCGGAGTGGATGCCGTCCAGCCAGGGCTGGCGCGGCAGCACCACGTAGTTCTGCGGATCCCGGGAGAGCCGGTCGCTCCAGGGCCGGCCCGAGACGGCGCACACCTTGCCCACCCCGACCTGCAGCGCGGCCGGCCGGGTCGTACCGGCGAAGCTCAGCCACATCGCCTCGCGCAGATACACCGGGAGCATCACCCCGCCCCGCGCCCGCCACTGCTCCGGCGCCGTGTCCGGATGGTCCGCCACCCGCCGCAGCGGGAACTCCCCGAGACCCGGCGGCAGCCGATGCGTGCCCGTCTCCGGCAGCCTGAGCGTGCGCATGAACCGCACCGCCACACCGCCCGGCAGGCACAGGGTGTTCCCGTCGATCCGTACCTTCGCGTCGGCCACGCGTCCGTCCCCCTCCGTCGTCCTGTCACAGAGAACGCCCCACGGCGTCCCCGCGGTTCCGCCCCAGCCTGACCGGCGCCCCCAGCCGGTCCGCGAACCGGGTCAGCCGGGACCTGCGTGCGCGCTGCGCGCGGGTGTGCAGGTCCAGCTCCTCCAACAACCGCCTGGAGCGGTGCTCGATGTCCATCTCGTCGAGGATGCGGTTGACCTCGGTCAGCACCGCGCCATGCAGCTGCCACTGACTCGCGTCCCGCTGCGCCTCCTCCAGCAGCAGTTGCGCCAGCTTGTCGCGGGTGGCCGCCGCCTGCCGCAGCTCGGCGGCGAGCCGGGACTCGGCCGACTCGGCACTCACGCTCACATCGGTGGTCACCAGCACCGCGTAGCTGACCACGGCGTCGGAGATCTCGGACAGCTGCTGCTGCACCAGCGGACCGGTCTGCGGTGCGAACAGCGGCTCGGGCTCGCGCGCCTTGGTCAGGTCGGTGAAGGTGCGTGCCAGCACCCGCAGCACGACCGTGCAGATCTCCAGCGTGTCCAGCCCGGTGCGCAGCACCACCCGGTGCAGCAGGCCCTCGCGCACCCGCGGGTTGAGCCGCAGGCTGTCCTCGGCCTGCCGCAGGGCGGCGTCCACGTCGGCGATGTCGTGGTCGAGGCGGCGCGCCTCGTGCAGCCGGGCGGCCGTACGCTCCACCGGCGGGCGGCCGGCCACCTCCTCGCCCATGTGCAGCATCAGCTGCCGCATCCGGCGCGCCAGCCCGTCGATCGACTCGCCCGCGCGTTCGGTCCACACCGGGGGAGCGAGCAGCAGATTGCAGGCCATGCCGACCACCGCGCCGATCAGCGTCTCCACGATCCGCGCCCAGCCGGTGCTGCCGACGGTGGTCACCCCGAGGACCAGCATGGCGCTGATCGCCACCTCGGCCACGAACTCGTCCACCCGCACCAGGTGTCCGACGGCGAGCCCGGCCAGGATCACCAGCGCCAGGCTCCACCAGGTCAGCCCCACCAGCAGGGAGAAGGCGATGGCGACGAGCACCCCCGCCACCACCGAGTTCACCCGGCGGATGCTGGTGGTGAGCGTGGAGAAGAGGGTGACCTGGACGACGAGCAGAGCCGTCAGGGGAGCGGTCAGCGGCGCCGGCTCCGGGCTCAGCTGCTTGGCGATGACATACGCGATCGTCGCCGCGACCGTCGACCGCAGCGCCTGCACGACGACGGGGTCACGGTGCCGGCGCACCAGTCGCACAAGGGGTGCCGTCCACTCACGTACATCTCGCATCCCTTGCGCTGTTCCCCGTTCACCGACGCATCGAACGTCCCGCGTTCGCAGGCGCATCGGTCCTGCCGCACCGGTGCGGCACGTGGCCGGTCCAGGTGATCAGGCGTACAGCTTGTCCAGGAAGGCGGCCAGATTTCCGGTCGCACGGGCGATCTGCTCCTGGAGCGTCAGGCTCTCCTCGAAGCGGGCCCCGGAGTCGGGGACCTTCTTGCCCCGCACGTACAGGGAGCAGGCCAGGTCGGTGCACATGTACACGCCGACCGAGTTGCCCTCGCGGCCCGCCGCGCCGGCCTTGCGGGCGGTCATCAGGGACACCCCGCCGCCGCGGTGCGTGGTCAGGCACAGCGAACACATGCTGCGGTGCAGGAAGCCGCGCTGGGAGGACGGGAAGCGCAGGGCGATGCCTACCAGGCCCCCGGCCCGCTCGGTGACCAGGTAGCTGCGGTCGGGCGCGCCCGGATCCCGCCAGCCCAGGAAGTCGAGGTCGTCCCAGGGACGCTCGTCGAGATCGCGCGGCACGGCCAGGCGCTTGGCCTCGCCCTTGGAGCAGTTGACGAAGGAGTTGCGGATGTCCTGCTCGGTCAGTGGTCTCATGGGAGGCTCCGGGGCGTCGGGCACGGGCACGTCAGCGCGTGCCTGCCTAAAAGTGTTAGTTTCAAGCCTAGGGTAGACAGCTTCGGCGAGGGGTATCCAATGGATTTCGAGGGCGTGCGGCCCCGGCGGGCTCGGGCCGCGCTGCGGCATGTCACCGGGCTGTCGACGGGCCCGGCCGTCGATCCGGACCTGCGCATCACCCTGAACCTCCATCCGGACCGGCTCTGCGGCGGTCTGCCCGTCCTCCGGTCACTCGCCCGGGACGGGGCGTACCACTCGCAGTTCGTGACCGGCACCAGCAACGGCGGTCTCACCGCGCACCCCGGCGGCGACCGCCGGCGCTGGGAGAGCCGGATCTTCGGCGGCGCCTACGACGACGCGCCGGCGACCGAGCGGCCCGTCTACGGCGCCCTGGACTTCCGCCGCCAGGTGGTCGGCGCGGCCCCGCGGTTCGGCTCCTCGCACTTCCGGCTCACCGCGGCGGCCCTCACCCGCGCCACCTTCTGCTACCCGGACAGCGCCGCCGAACCCGCCGACTTCGGCACCGCCGCCGCGATGGCGCTGGTCGCGGTGGCGGGGCCGATGAGCGGGACGCCCTCGACGACTACATCGAAGCCCAGGTCCACGGCGGCGTCGACCTCGCCCGGGACGTCGAGGCGCTGGTCCTGGACGCGAGCTACCGGGGCACGCCCGTCGAGGCCGACGCCCGGAACCTGCCGTGCCCGCTCGAATGGCACCCCGGCTACCGGATCACCGTGGCCGAGCCGCGCCGCCACGGCGACTACCGCGGCCCGGAGCACGCGGACCTCGGCGCCCGGATCGCCGAGGACGGCCGGCTGGACCCGAGGATCATCGGCGTAGCGGCCCGCACCGGCCGCTACGTGGCGCAGGACCTGAGGATGGTCTGGCACACTCTCGCCCGGCACGGGGCGCCCGAAGGTGCGGGGACGGCGCGCGTCCGGGGAACGAGCGCCGGGTGCGCGTCCTGATCGCGACCACGTCTTAATTTATTACGTGGACTAAGGCTGCGAAGAAGTCGCGCCATCATGGCTCGCAGCGGTATGTTGCAGGTCGGGATGGGTCGGGATGGATTCGGACAAGGGAGCCACATGGCGGGGCGGAACGGGCGCACGGTGCGCGATCTCAGGCGGGGCAACCGTACGGCCGTCCTGCAGAGGCTCTACTTCGACGGCCCCCTCAGCCGCTTCGAGCTCGGCCCGGCGACCGGTCTGAGCTCCGGCTCGATCAGCAACGTCGTCGCCGACCTGATCGCCGACGGCCTGGTCGAGGAGGCCGGCAGCGTCGACTCCGACGGCGGGCGCCCGCGCACCCTGCTGCGCGTGGCCCCGGACAGCGGTCACATGATCGGTGTGGACGTCGGCGAGACCCGGGTGCGCATCGAGCTGTTCGACCTCACCCTCACGGAGCTGGCGCGCGCCGAGCGGCCGCTCGCGGCGCAGCGCTACGACGTCGAGGTGATCACCGGGCACATCCGGGACGGGATCGCCGAGGTCCTGGCCGGCGCCGGGCCGGCCCCCGAGCGGCTCCTCGGCGTCGGCATCGGCGTCCCCGGCATCGTCGAGCGCACCGAGGACCGGGGTGCCGTCGTGCACGGGCAGACCATCGGCTGGGACGCGGTACCCCTGGAGGCGCTGCTCCGCAGCGGCTCGCAACTTCCGGAGAGCGTCCCGTACTTCATCGACAACGGCGCCAAGACGCTGGGCCAGGCCGAGATGTGGTTCGGCGCGGGGCGCGGCGCGGGCAACGCGGTGGTGGTGCTCTTCGGCTCCGGTGTCGGCGCCTGCCTGGTCACGCCCGAGGTCGAACGCGGCCGGGCCGTCGAGTGGGGGCACCTGACCGTCCGCGTGCGGGGCCGCCGGTGCCGGTGCGGAGCGCTCGGCTGTCTGGAGGCGTACGCCGGCGCGGAGTCGCTGCTGGCCCGCTGGCGCGAGGAAGGGGGACGGCCGCCGCGCGACACCGACGAGGAGACCGCGTTGACCGCCATGCTGGCCGCCGCGTACCCGCCCGAGGGCACCGCCGCCGACCCCGTGGCGCTCGCCGTGCTCGAGGAGACCGCCGAGTACCTGGGAGCCGGTCTGTCCGACCTGATCAACCTGTTCCAGCCCGAGCGCATCCTCATCGGCGGCTGGGCGGGCCTCCAGCTGGGGGCGCGCTTCCTGCCCGCCGTACGCCGCCACGCCACGGCGTACGCCCTGCGCCACCCGGCCGAGAAGGTGACCGTCGAACTGGGACGCCTGGGTCCCGACGCGGTCACCGTCGGAGCGGCCATCCTGCCGCTCGCCGACTTCTTCGCCCGGGGCGGCCGCCGCGCCGAACCGGAGCCGGCGGACCGGCTCCCGGCCTGGCGGGCGGCGCTGGACGAGCGCAGGTCATGACGACACAGCTCACAACGGGACGAGGGCGTACGTGACGCGTCGGGCCGGGAGGACGTACGGGACAGCTCAGGGCTTGCGGGCCACGCCGCCGTGGATGTCCGTGGGCTCGGGGTCCGTGCCGGGCTCGGGGCGCCACAGCGGGCAGGAGACGATGCCGGGCTCGACCAGCTGGAGCCCCTCGTAGTAGGCGGCGAGCTGCTCCGGGCTGCGCAGGACGTACGGAATGGCGCCGGTGTCGTCGTAGCCCTGCTGGGCCTCCTTGAGCGCCTGGTCGGTGTCGGTGCTGTCGTAGTGGACGAAGCAGCTGCCGGAGGGCAGGGCGGCCTGGAGGCGGCGGACGATCGACTTCGCCTCCTCGTAGTCCTGGATGTGACCGAGGATGCCCATGAGCATCAGGGCGACCGGCCGGTCGAAGTCCAGGGTCTTCGCGGCCCGCTCGATGATCCTCTCCGGGTCGTGCAGGTCCGCGTCGATGTACTCGGTGACACCCTCCCGGGTGCTGGTGAGCAGGGCCTGGGCGTGACGCAGCACCAGCGGGTCGTTGTCGACGTAGACGATGCGCGACTCGGGGGCGATGCGCTGGGCGACCTGGTGGGTGTTGTCGTAGGTCGGCAGCCCGGTGCCGATGTCGAGGAACTGGCGCATGCCGAGTTCGCCGCTCACGTACGTCACCGCGCGGATCAGGTACTGGCGGGAGGCGCGGGCCATCGTCTCGATGGTGGGCGCGTGCTCGCGGTAGGCGTCGCCCGCGATCCGGTCCACCTCGTAGTTGTCCTTGCCGCCCATCCAGTAGTTCCAGATACGGGCCGAGTGCGGCACCGTCGTGTCGATCTTGGACAACGCGTCCTGGTCGGGGGTGAGCCGCTCGTCTGCCATGGAGTTCTCCTGCTGTACGTCACACGCGGTCTGCGGTCCGTCCAAGCTACCGTCAACGTCTTTATGGATGGCTCGAGTTGGTGATTCGCTCCATCGCCGTGGGCGATGGGTGGGGAGCGGGACCACCCGCACGGCGGGAGGTGTCGTGCGGGTGGTCCCGCGTGGTCGGGCCGTCCGGCGGCCCGGCCCGGTTCGGCCGGGGCCCGGCCGCTGTCCGGCCCTGGTCCGGTCGCGGCCCCCGGGTCAGTCGACCAGGAAGTCCGCCAGCCCCGCCTTGGCGCCCTGGAGGAAGGTGATCATCTCTTCCCGGGTGTAGATGAGCGCCGGGCCCTCGGGGTCGGTGGACTGCCGCACGGCCACCCTGCCGTCCGGCAGGCGCTTGGCCTCGACGCAGGAGCCGCCGTTGGTGCCGCTCCAGGGCTTGTGCCAGCCCTCGCGGCCCAGTTCGCCGGCGGGCATGCCGTTGCGGACGGGGACGCCGGATGCCTTGGATGCCATGGATCACAACTCCTTACGCAGTTCGGCCAGGATCTGCCTGGTGCGGGTGACCGGTTCCGCCTGCACGGACATCCGGTCCAGTACTTCGAGGTAGGCGACGACGTCCTCCGGACGGTCGTAGTAGACCGAGCCCGCGAGGTTCTCGGTGTAGACGACGTCGGGCAGTTCGGAGAATCCGAAGCGGAAGTGGTGGAAGGGGCCGTAGGCGCCCGGGTGGGCCCCCACGGAGAAACGCATGATCTGGATGCGCACCTTCTGCATGTCCAAGGCCTCGACGAGCCGGTTCAGTTGGGCCCGCATCACCTCGGCCCCGCCGACGGGGCGGCGCAGCACCGTCTCGTCCAGGATGGCCCACAGCACCGGGGCGTCCGGCTTGGCGAGCAGGTCCTGGCGCCGGACGCGCAGGTCCACGCGGCGGGCGAGCCCCTCCTTCGACTCGTTGGGGAAACCCGTGCGCAGCAGGGCGGCGGCGTACTCGGGCGTCTGCAACAGGCCGGGGACGTAGTGGGGTTCGTAGAGGCGGATGACGCTCGCCTCGCTCTCCAGGCTCACATAGGCCTTGAACCACTCGGGCAGTACGTCGCGGTACTTGTACCACCATCCGGGCTTGTTGGCCTCCCTGGCCATCGCGACGAAGTCGTCGATCTCCGCGGCCGGGACCCCGTAGGCGCGCAGCAGCTCCCTGACGTACGGGATACGCAGCCCGACCTCGGCCTTCTCGATGCGGCGGACCGTCAGCGGGGTGACCTCGATGGCCCGTGCCGCGTCCTCGAAGGACACTCCGGCCTGCTCCCGCAGTTGGCGCAGGCGCTTGCCGAGAACCATCCGCAGGACCGTGGGCGCGCTGCCCCCAGAGCGGTTCTCGCTCACTCCTGACCTCCTGGGACGGCCCGTCACAGCGTGCAGTGTGCCATGCCGTCGGCGCCGGATACAGGGTGATGCGCGTCTGTCTGAAATTATCAGAACGCAGGTTGCGAGCTGAGTGTGTGCCACATCATAGTGATCCGGGGAGCTGCCGCACCGGCCGCCGTCAGGACGGCCAACTGCACGCGGTGGCACCGGAGCTGATGATCCGACAGGTACGGTGCCCGCCCCCCACCGCACGGGACTGCGAGGCGAGACCTGGATGACCACCGTGACCGACGGACAGCCGAACGCCGAGGACGGCCCGGTCGGCTGTGGCACACCGACCGCACTGGTCCGGCCCCCCGGGGCCACCGGCGTCGCCGGTGCACCCGAGCCCGGGGCGCCTGAGTCCGGGGGACCCGCCGTGGACGACCCCGTCCCGCCGGGCGGGCCCGCTCGCCCCGGCGGTCTGCGCTCCACGGTGCCCGCCGATCCTTCCTGGGCGCCGGCGGTGCGGCGCCTGGTGACGGAACACCTCGCGGGGCTGCGACTCCCGGCCGACCAGTGCGACAGCGCGGTGCTGGCGACGGACGAGCTGTTCGCCAACGCGGTCAGGCACGCGAGCACCGACCCGCGCGACACGGTCACGCTCACCGTCGAGTGGAACGCCCGTGGCCTGCGGGTGACGGTGGCCGACCGCTCGCCGGTGCTGCCCCGGCTCCGGACGGCGGACCCCGCGGCCGAGTCGGGGCGCGGGCTGTCCATCGTCGCCGCGCTCGCCGACGACTGGGGGATGGCACCGCCGGAGCCGGGCCGTCCGGGCAAGCGCGTGTGGTTCACCCTGCGGCGGCGAGGCGGGACGCCATGACGTACGACGACGCGGTGCCCGCCGCGCGGGCCACGAGCCGCGCACCGGCCGGCGAGCCCGTGCCGGGCCGTCCACCCGCCGGTGACCCGGAGCCGGTCCGGCGGCTGGCCGGTGACCCGCTCTCGGGCGGTCCCGTGTCCGGGGATCGGGCCTACGGCGGCCCGGTGTCCGGCGATCGGGCCTGCGGCGGCCGGGTGTCCGGGGATCGCGCCCACGGCGGCCCGGTGCGCGCGGACTCGGCGACGACGCTCGGCGCGGGGGTGCCGCGTCAGGACGGGGGAGTGGCAGGAGGTGCGGGTCCCGCGGTGCCGCGTCAGAGCGCGGGCACGGACGGCGAAGCGGGGGTGGTGGGCGAGGCGGTGACGCTGGCGGCGTACCCGGCCCGTGCGGTGGACACGGTCTCGGCGGCGGCCAGGACGGTGCGCCCGTGCCCCGCGCCGCCCGACGCGCCGGCCTCGGCGGCGGCCGTGACGGTGACGCGTCCGGCGGCCGCCTTCGTGGGCACGCCTGTCACGGCCATCGTGGCGGAGACGGCGCGGCGGGCGGACCGGACGGCGCCGGCCGGGCATCCGCGGCGGACGCCGGCGCCGTACCCCGAAGGAGGAGCGGCGGAACCACCGGCAGCCGGGACCGCACCCGCGCCCGCCCAGGACGGATGCCCGCAGGCGCACGCCGACAACTCGCCGCCCGCGCTCGACGCCGTGCGGGACATGCCCGCGGAGGGCGCCTCGGCGCTGGCGGCCGAACTGGTCCGCAGGGCCGGCGAGGACCGGGAACTGACCCGGAAGGCGGGCAGCACCCCCACTCCGGAGCGTCGGCGCCGGGTCGTCGAGTGCCACCGCGAAAACGCCGAGGCGCTCGCGGCGATCGTGCGGAGGCACGGCTGGCCGGCCGTAGACCTCGTGGGACCGGCCGCGTCGACCGCCGCCTTGATGATCCTGCTGCACGCCCCCGGCCTGCGCTTCCGGCTGCGATGCCGGGATCTGATCGCACAGGCGGCGGCCGACGGCCGCTGCCCGGCCGTCCACCTGGCTTACATCGCCGACCACTGCGCCGTGGAACTGGGCGAGCCGCAGTACTACGGGACCCGGATCAACCCCCTGACGCTGCGCCCGTACCCGGTCCGGCGGCCGGAGACGCTCGACGAGCGCCGGCAGGACGTCGGCCTCGGCCCGCTGGAGGAGCAGATGAGGGCACTGCGGTTGCGCGACTGACGAGGTCGAGAGGTTTCGCAGGTCACGGGAGAGGTACCCGCGCCTCGCCTGTGAGAGGACGGACCCGAGAGGAGTACGCCGTGACCGAGCACCGCCGAGAGGCCCCCGGCGAGACCGGCCAGCCGGTACCCCGCGACATGCCGGACCAGCAGGCCCGGCCGGGTGCGGACCCCTGGGAGGCGGCCCAGTCCAGCGCCCGCCGTCCTGCCCGCCCCGAGTCCGGCACCGACGAGGACGTCCCCGACACCGACGAGGCGGGCACCGGCCGCAAGGACAGCCCGAACGCGGCGACCGTGCACCCCGAGCACCCCGCACCGGACGAGCCACCCGGCTGACGGGCCTCGCGCACCGATCGTCGGCCGCGGCCGGCGCCGGTCCGGGCCGGCCATCCTTGCCCGTCAGGCGCCCCTCGGGCTCAGCCGACCTTGCGGCCCTGCATGGGCGCGGTGTCCAGGCCCTCGCCGCGCCGCAGCCCCTGTAGGAACTCCTGGATGACCTCGGTCGCCGTGCGCTCCGGGCGCCAGCCCAGTTCGGTGTGCGCCCGTGTGCAGTCCATCAGGGGAAGGCGGAGCACCGCGTCGAAGAGCTGGGGCGAGGCGGGCAGCAGGTGCAGGCCCCAGGCGGCGGCGATCGCGGAGCGGGCGGCGGCCCGCGGCAGGCGTACGGGCCGGGTGCCCAGCAGTTCGCCCAGCACCTCGGCGTCCAGCGGCGGGTCGGCGGCCAGGTTGAAGGCCCCCCGTACCTCGTGTCGCAGCGCCAGCCGGTAGGCCTCGGCGCCGTCGTCCGTGTGCAGGGCCTGCACGCGCAGGCCCGGGATGTCCGGCAGGAACGGCAGCAGCTCGGGCCGCGCCAGAGGTCCCGGCAGGAACCGGCCGCCGAAGATGCGGCGCTGCTCGCTCGCCGATTCCGCCTTGAAGAGGAACGCCGGGCGCATGCGCACCACCCTGACGTCCTGGTGGTCCCGCTCGAAGGTGTCCAGGGCCCGCTCCAGATATGCCTTCTCCCGGGTGTACGCGGCGTCCGGCCAGCCGTGGGTCGGCCACGACTCGTCCACGGCGTGTTCCTTCGGCCCCGGGGAGTACGCGCCGACCGAGGACGCGTGCACCAGCACCGGCACATGCGCGGCGGCCACCGCGTCGAACACCCGGATGCTCCCGAGCACATTGGTGCGCCAGGTCGTCGCCGGATCGTGGGTCGGCTGGAACGCCCAGGCCAGGTGGATGACGGCGTCGGCGCCCTCGAACTGCCCGGCGAGCCCGGCCTGCTCGGACGCCACGTCGACCGCCACCCACTCCGTCTTCGGCGGCGTCCACCGCGGGACCCGGCGGGCGAGGCCGCGCACCGAGGCGACCTCCGGATCCTCGGAGAGGAGGCGGACGACGCTGGTACCGACGTTGCCGGTGGCGCCCGTGACCACGATCCTGCTGCCCGACGCGCTGCTCACCTGCGGCTCCTCTCGGCGGGGCGGACGGTGCGGACCCCCGAGTACCCCGGTCCGCGCCGATCCACCCGGCCCGGTCGACAGGCCCGGTCGACGCGACCGGTCAACCCCGGCCGATCGACCCGGCGGAAAGAGACACCGGTCGGGAACGGACGCCGTCGGTGTCAGCTCCGTCCTCCGGACGCGAACGCGTTCACGCCGGTCAGCTCCGCGGAGAGGTCCCACAGGCGGGCCGCCTGGTCGGGGTCGACGGCCCAGTCCTTGACTCCGCCGCGCTCATCGCCCTCCTGGGCCGGTTCGGCGATGTCGCAGTCCTCCAGGTAGACGCCGCCCAGGCCGGCAAGTTGCGGGGAGGCCGCGGCCCAGACCTGGGTGGCCGCGCCCTGCTGCGGGGTCTTGAAGCCCTCGGGGTTCAGCACGGTGCCGTTCTCGTCGATCCAGCCGCGCTCGATCATCTCCTCCTTCGGGATGTGGCGCTGGAGCGGGGTGATGATGCCGCCCGGGTGGAGGGCGAACGCCCGGACGCCTCGGTCGCGGGCGAGGGAGTCGAGGTGGACGGCGAACAGGACGTTCGCGGTCTTGGCCTGGCCGTAGGCCTGCCACTTGTCGTAGCCCCGCTGCCAGTGGAGGTCCCAGCGGATGCCGGAGAAGTGGTGGGCGCGGGAGGAGACCGAGACCACGCGGGCGCCGCCCGGCTCGATGGCCGGCCACAGCCGGTTGACGAGGGCGAAGTGGCCGAGGTGGTTCGTCGCGAACTGGGCCTCCCAGCCGGGCCCCACCCGGGTCTCCGGGCAGGCCATGATCCCGGCGTTGTCGATCACGATGTCGATGGTGCGGCCGGAGGCCAGGAACCGATCGGCGAAGGCGCGGACGCTGTCGAGGTCGCCGAGGTCGAGCTCGTCCACCTCGGCACCTTCGACGCCCTCCAGCGCCTCCCGCGCGGCGGCGGGCCGCCGGGCGGGGACGACCACGTGGGCTCCCGCACGGGTCAGCGCGCGCGTGGTCTCCAGGCCGAGGCCCGAGTAGCCGCCGGTGACGACCGCGAGCTTTCCGGTGAGGTCGATGCCGTGCAGGACGTCGTCGGCGGTGCTCGTCGCGCCGAAACCCGAACCGATCTTGTGCTGTTGCGAAGTGCTCATGCCGGGAACGCTACGAATTGGAGTGCTCTCGAAGTCAACCGCGGACGGCCCGGAGCCGTCCGCCGGGGATCACCGGAGCCGTCCGCCGGGGTCCCGGATCCGACCGTCGGGAATCCCGGACAGAGGAAAGCCCCGACCGGACGGGGGAATCACGGTCGGGGCGGTCAGGGTGTGGGCACGCATGGCGGTCGCCTCTCGGCGAGACGCTCCACAGGGCTTCAGCCGAACGATCGTCCCTGTGGGCAATAGGTGAGGCCCGGGGACACTGTCCCATCCGCACCCACGCTCGGTACAACGGGGAGCGACGGTCCGGTGTTCCGGCATCTGCCAGGTTATGTGGTGATCTGTATCACTCCGGTGCGGTGCGCTGCGATGACGTGCGATGACGTGCGGTGCGGCGCGCGGCACGGTCAGCCGGTGCGGCCGAGGGGGCCGGCCGGGAGGGACGACAGGAGGTGGGCGGGGTCGTCGTAGACGGCGTGCGCCCCGGCCCGCTCCAGGTCGTCGCGCGGGATGCCGCCGCACAGAACGCCCACGCAGCGCACCCCGGCCCGGCTGCCGGCCCGCATGTCCCAGACGGTGTCGCCGACGAACACCGCCCGTTCGGCGGGCACCCCGGCCAGTTCGAGGGCGTGTTCGACCGGCTCGGGCGCGGGCTTGCCCTCCTCCACGTCGTCGGCGCTCGCCGTGGCCGCGATGGCGTCGTCCGCGTCGATCGCGCGGCGCAGCGCACTCAGTTCCGGACCGCTCGCCGAGGTGGCCAGCACCACCGTCCAGCCGTCCTGGTGCAGGCGCCGCAGCAGCCGCCCGGCGTCGGCGAGGGCGGGCAGCCGGTCGAAATACTGGGCGTACAGCGCGGTGTGCGCCGCGCTGAGCCGGGCGTCCTGGTCCTGGTCGCGGTCGTCGCCGAGCAGGTGCGCGATCAGGTCGGTGGAGCCGAGCCCCACGGATCGGTGGATGGCGTGCATGGGCACCCGGTGACCCGCCTGCCGGAAGGCCTCCCACCAGGTCGTGACGTGGAGGTGGTTGGTGTCGACGAGCGTTCCGTCGACGTCGAACACGGCGGCACGGTCCACCATCGGCGCATCCCCTCGCTCACGTCGGTTGCCGGGGAGGCCCGGGTACCACGTCAGGCGCCCGCCACTCCGGACGGCGTCCGGCGCTCCCGCGCCCAGGCGAGCAGCTCCTCCCGCGACCAGGTGGTCACCACGCGCTCGGGCGGCACCCCGCACTCCTCGGCCCGCGCGCAGCCGTGGATCTGCCAGTCCAGCTGGCCGGGCGCGTGCGCGTCGGTGTCGACGGAGAACAGCACGCCCGCCTCGACCGCACGGCGCAGCAGCCGCCGCGGCGGATCCAGCCGCTCCGGGCGGCTGTTGATCTCCAGGGCCGTACCGGTCTCGGCGCAGGCCGCGAACACCTCGTCCGCGTCGAACTCCGACTCCGGCCGCCCCCGCCCGGTCAGCAGCCGTCCGGTGCAGTGTCCGAGCACGTCGGAGTGCGGATCGCGGACGGCGGCCACCATCCGGCGGGTCATCGAGCGGGCGTCCATCCGCAGCTTGGAGTGCACCGAGACGACGACCACGTCCAACTGCTCCAGCAGCTCCGGATCCTGGTCGAGCGAGCCGTCCTCGAGGATGTCGCACTCGATGCCGGTCAGCAGCAGGAACGGGGCCCAGGTCTCGTTCAGCCCGGCCACCACTTCCAGCTGCTCGCGCAGCCGCTCCGCGGACAGTCCGCGGGCCACCGTCAGCCGCGGTGAGTGGTCCGTGAGCACCGCCCAGTCGTGCCCGAGGCCCGCCGCGGCCCGGCCCATCTCGTCGATGGGGCTGCCGCCGTCCGACCAGTCGGAGTGCAGATGGCAGTCCCCGCGCAGGCGCGCCAGCAGCTCCCGGCCACCGTCGGCGAGCGGCTCCTGCGCCTCGTCCTCCAGTTTGCGCAGATATCCGGGCACGGTCCCGGCCAGCGCCTCCCGCACCACCTGCGCGGTCTTCGGACCGACGCCCCTGAGCGACTCCAGCGTCCCCGCCGAGGAGCGCTGGGCGACCTCCTCGGCGGGCATCCGCGACAGCGTCCGGGACGCCGTACGGAAGGCGCGCACGCGGTACGTCGGCGCCTGCGACCGCTCCAGCAGGAAGGCGATCCGGTCCAGTGCCTCGACGGGGTCCATCGCCACCTCCGTCACCAGGGTTCCCCAGGTTTGCCCGGGACGCCCCTCGGGTACTGCGATGGCTCGTCCGCGAGGCTGCGCAGGGACGCGGCGGGAGGAGTGTGCCATGTCCGCTTCCGTTTCCAGGCCGGACATCGCCAAGGTGGCCCTGATCACCGGATCGGATTCCGGCATCGGCCGTGCCACCGCCGTCCGGCTGGCCGAGGCGGGGCTGGACATCGGCATCACCTGGCACAGCGACGAGGAGGGTGCCGCGGAGACCGCCGAGGAGGTCCGCGGAAAAGGGCGCCGGGCCGCCGTCACCCGGATGGACCTCACCCGGCTGCCCGCCGCCGCGGACGCCCTCGACGAACTGGCCGGGGAGCTCGGCGGACGGATCGACGTCCTGGTCAACAACGCCGGTACCGGCACCGCCACGCCGTTCCTGGACCTCCGCCTGGACGACGTGCGCCGCGTGCTGGACGTGGACCTGGTCGGGCCGCTGCTGTGCGGGCAGAAGGCGGCCCGGCGGATGATCGCGCAGGGCGACGGCGGCCGGATCGTCAATGTGACCTCGGTACACGAGCACCAGCCGCGGGTGGGAGCCGCTCCGTACTGCGCGGCCAAGGGGGGCCTCGGCCTGCTCACCCAGGTGATGGCCCTGGAACTCGCCGAGCACGGGATCACGGTGAACGCGGTGGCACCCGGCGAGATCGCCACGCCGATGACCGGCCAGGAGGACACCCACGTGCACACCGAGCGCCGCCCTGGCGTGCCGCTGGGCCGCCCGGGCGACGCCCGCGAGGTCGCCGCCGTGATCGCCTTCCTCGCCGGCCCCGACGCCTCCTACGTCACCGGAGCGTCCTGGAGCGTGGACGGCGGCATGCTGCGGATGGGCCCGATGGCCGGCTCCCACCTGACCGGCGACGACTGGCGGCGCCCCTGAGCGGGGCGCCGTGCGACCGCGCGCGTTCGACGGTGCGCGTGCGACCGTGTGCGAGCAGCCGCGGCGGCCCCGGTTTCACCCGTGCTCGAAAGCGGTGCGGGGACTCGTCGCGGGCGGTCCCGTCCTAGGCTTGATGACATGACCGAAAGCGCGAGCCCCCGTGTCTCCCAGCCGCGAATCATGGTGCTCGGGGTACAGCCGGGCCATCCGCCTTTCCGCATCGTGGAGATCGACGGTGAGGTGGTCGGCGAGGCGAAGACCGTCACCGATGTCCTCCAGGCCGCCGCGGCGTTCGGCATCCGGGTCCACGACCTGGACGATCCGGACGTGGTCCGATGGGTGGGCGGCGACAAGTTCAAATGGACCCTGCACTAGGCCGGCCGTTCCCCGGGCCCCGCGGAAGCCTCCCGGCCCCGCAGGACCGTTCCCGGCCCCGCAGGGCCCCTCACCTCACCCCACCGACCACTTCTGGTTGGCGCCGCCCGTGCACGTCCAGATCTGGAGGCGGGTGCCGTTGGCGGAGTTGTTGTCGGTGACGTCCAGGCACTTGTTCGCCTGGGGGTTGACGATGTCGTGCGCCGAGGACAGGACCCACTTCTGGTTCGGTCCGCCGGTGCAGTCCCACAGCTGGACCTTGGAGCCGTCCGCGGTGCCGTTGTCCGTGACGTCGAGGCACTTGCCGAGGGCACGCAGGCTCCCGTCGGAGGCGAACATCCACTGCTGGGCGGCGGTGCCGTTGCAGTCGTAGAGCTGGACCGGGGTGCCGTTGGCCGGGTTCGCGCCGGCCACGTCCACGCACTTGCCGGCCAGCCCGCGGATCGCGGCGCCGGTGGAGGTGGTGCTCGTGGTCACGGACACCGAGTCGACCACCAGCTGCTGCGGGAAGGCGGTGGAGCCGTCCGGGTCGCCCGGCCAGTAGCCGCCCACCGCCAGGTTGAGGATCAGGAAGAACGGCTTGTTGAACACCCACGTCTTCCCGCCCAGGTCGGCCGGGGTGCGACGCTGGTAGACGGTGCCGTCCACCGACCAGGTGATCGAGTCCGGCGCCCAGTCGACGGCGAAGGTGTGGAAGGCGTCCGCGAACGCCTGGCCGCTCGGCAGCGAGTACGGCGCGCCTATGCCGGCCGAGCCGGAGTAACCGGGGCCGTGGATCGTCCCGTGGACCGTCGAGGGCTCGAAGCCGACGTTCTCCATCACGTCGATCTCGCCGGAGTTCGGCCAGCCCACCTGCCCGATGTCGGTGCCGAGCATCCAGAACGCGGGCCACATGCCCTGCCCCCGCGGGATCTTCATCCGCGCCTCGACGTGCCCGTACTGCGCGGCGAACTTCCCCGAGGTGTTCAGCCGGGCCGAGGTGTACTGGCAGGTGCCGTACCAGCACTGGTAGTCGGCCGGGTTCTCGCGCCGGGCGGTGATGACCAGGTGGCCCTGGCCGTCCAGGGCGGCGTTCTTGTTGCCCGACGTGTAGTACTGCCGCTCGTGGTTGTTGACGTTGTCGCCGGTCTCCGTCTGCCACTTGGCGGGGTCGACGGCCGCGCCCGCGGGCCCGTCGAAGGTGTCGGAGAACGTCGTCACCGTGGCGGCGGCGGGGGAGGCGGCCGGTGTGTCCGCCCGCGCGGGGCCGATCGCGGCGGAACCGGCGAGCACGGCGGACAGCGCGCCGAGGAGACATCTGCGGAGCAGTCGTGGAGAGGCCACGGCTCTCCCTTCTGTGCGGCGGCCCGGAGCACGGGCGCGCCGACCGTTGTGGGGGGTCGGGGTCGACTCTTGATTTAAGGAGTGAAGTAAGGACCCGTCAAGTCCTTGGTACAGACCGCTTCTGACGGAGACTCAGACAGAAGCGCACCGTGTGGTCGATGCCGGACAGTCCTCCGCCGTTTCCGCTGCTGCTGTCGGGGCAACCGGGTTGCGGACCCGCGCGCCGCCGCGCCGCCCGCGGCCGGGGCGGTGCTTGGATGTGCCGGGAGGCGAACACGGGCCGAGCCCGCGGAGGTGGCGTGTGAAGGCGTGGACGACGCTGCTCGCCGTCCGCGAGGTGCCGGCCTGGTGGGCCGCGCTCGTGGCGCTCCGGCTGATGCCGATCGGCACCGTCGACACCCTGGAGTGGGTGGTCGGGGTGTGCGCCGCGGGTGCGGGCGTGCTGGTCGCGCGGGCCGGCCGGCGCGCGGCCGTGAGGCCGCGGTGAACGGCTGGAGCCTGGCTGTGACGGTGGTGCCGGCGGTCGGTCTCGGGACGGCCCCGCCCTGCTCCTGGCCCTGCTCGGCCCGGTCGGGACCCGGCTGCCGGTGGGTACGACCCTCCTGGGCGCACTGACCCTGCCCGGGATCCTGCGCTGACCGGCGGCCGGACGGCCGCGAGAGCGGTCAGTAGCATGAGCCCGGGAGCCCGAATGATCATGCGAGGAGCGGATCGTGCGAGACATCGCGGTGTTCAGCGGCAGCGCACATCCCGAACTGGCGGCGGAGGTCTGCGCGCACCTGGGTGTTCCGCTCAGCCCGACCCGGGTCAGCCGGTTCGCCAACGACTGCCTGGAGGTACAGCTCCAGGCCAACTGCCGGGAACGGGACGTCTTCCTGGTCCAGCCGCTGGTCAGGCCGGTGCAGGAGCATCTGGTGGAACTGCTGCTGATGTGCGACGCGGCTCGCGGCGCCTCCGCCGGCCGGATCACGGTCGTGATGCCGCACTACTCCTACGCCCGCTCCGACAAGAAGGACGCCCCGCGCATCTCGCTGGGCGGCCGGCTGGTGGCCGACCTGCTGGTCGCCGCGGGCGCGGGCCGTGTCCTGGCGATGACGATGCACGCACCGCAGGTGCACGGCTTCTTCTCGGTGCCCGTGGACCATCTGCACGCGCTGCGCGAACTGGCCGCGCACTTCCGGCAGTACGACCTGACGCGCACCACCGTCGTCTCGCCGGACCTCGGCAACGCCAAGGAGGCCGCCGCCTTCGCCCGGATGATCGGCGCCCAGGTGGCCGCCGGCGCCAAGCAGCGCTACGCCGACGACCGGGTGACCATCAGCTCGGTCATCGGTGACGTGTCCGGGCGGGACGTGATCGTGCTGGACGACGAGATCGCCAAGGGCAGCACGGTGCTGGAACTCCTGGACCGGCTGCGCGTGTCGGAGCCGCGCTCCATCCGGATCGCTTGCACGCACGGCCTGTTCGCGGCGGGCGCGCTCAAGCGGCTCAGCGAGCAGCCCGACGTGCTGGAGATCGTGTGCACCAACACCGTGCCGGTGCCGGTGGAGGACCACGAGGAGTACCGGGACCACAAGGACAAGCTCCGGATCCTGTCCATCGCCCCGGCGCTCGCCGAGGCCGTACGGCGCATCCACAACGGGGAGTCCGTCAGCGCGCTGTTCGACGCGCCGCGCGGCGAATGACCCCGAGTCGACGCGCCGCGCGGCGCATGACCCGCAGCGCTCACACCGGGCCCGACGCGGCCTCGGGTTGCTCGAGAGCCGCGTCCAGCGTCGGGCGGGGCGGCAGCAGCCGGGACAGGCCGGTGACCTTGAGCACGCGCAGCGTCAGCGGGTGCGCGCACACCAGGCGCAGCTCGCCGCCGTGGTCGATGAGCCGGCTCCGGGCCCGGTAGAGCAGGCGCAGCCCGGAGCAGTCGAAGAAGTCGATCCCGCTCAGGTCGATCACCACCCGTGCCCCGGGCCGGGCCGTGATCCGGTCCAGGTACGGGATGATCTCCACCGCCGCCGCGATGTCGATCTCACCGTGCAACTCCAGCACGGTGTGCCCGCGCTCCCGGCGGACCCGCAGATGCCGGGTGAATGGCGCGCGTTCGTTCCCCACGACGACCTCGCCTCCCACCGGACTCCGCTGCTGCGGGGGTGCGGTTCAGCCGAACCAACACCCGCCCCCGCTCAGCAAGTTACCCTCGTTGGAGCGAATTCCAGCATGTTCGATTGACATATGTCTGTGAATTGAGGTCAGTCGACCACCAGAACCAGCTTGCCCGTGGTGCGTCCCCTCTCGCCGAGCTCGTGCGCCTTGGCGGCCTCGGCCAGCGGGAACGTACCGGCGATCGTGGCGCTCAGCTTCCCTTCCTCGACGAGGCCCGCGATCATCCGCATTCCGTGGTGGTCGGCGTCGACCAGCATCCGGACCGCCCGGACGCCGAGCCGCTCGGCCTCCTCGTAGAAGTCGTCGGAGCCCATCGGGATGATCGACACCACGACCCCGCCGGGCCGCAGCACCCGCAGCGAGCGCAGCGCGGTCTCGCCGCCGATGGTGTCCAGCACGACGTCGACGTCGCGCACGGCCTCGGCGAAGTCGGTCGTGCGGTAGTCGAGGGGTTCGTCCACGCCGATCCCGCGCAGGAAGTCGTGCTTGCCCGCGCTCGCGGTGCCGATGACGTGCGCGCTGCGCGCCTTGGCGATCTGCGCCGCCACATGGCCCACGCCGCCCGCCGCCGCATGGATCAGCACCCGCTGCCCGGCCCGCACCTCGGCCCGCTCCACCAGTGCCTGCCACGCCGTCAGCGACACCAGCGGCAGGGCGCCCGCCCGGACATGGTCGATCCCGGCGGGCTTCGGCGCGAAGACACGCGCCGGGGCGGTGACGTACTCGGCGTGCGAGCCGTGGCCGAACGGGTAGCTCAGCATGCCGAAGACCTCGTCACCGGGCCGGAACAGGGCCACGCCCACGCCCGTCGCCTCGACCACGCCGGAGACGTCCCAGCCCAGGACGAAGGGCGGCTCGCCGAGGAAGCCGCCCGTGGCACGGTGCTTCCAGTCGGTGGGATTCACTCCGGCGGCCCGCACCCGGACGAGCACCTCGTTGGGGCGCGGCGCGGGCCGCGCCGGCTCGGTCACCTTCAGCACGTCGGGGCCGCCGAGGACGTCCTGGCCGATGGCACGCATCGTCTTCACGGTGTTCACCTCGCCCATGGTGGACCAGCCCGCCCGGGTCCGCGCGCCGGCTCAGACGCGTCCGCGCCCGCTCTTCTTCTCCGCCGTCTTCGTGGCCTCCTTCGCGGGCCATACCCCGGTCGAGCGCTCGATGGCCTTGGCGCCCGCGCGGTCCACGGCGCTGCGCACCATGGCGAAGATGGCCCCCTGCACCGCCGCGGCCAGCAGGATCTCGCCCCAGCGCCGGTCCCGGTCGAGCGCGTCGGGCGCGTCGTCCTCGTGCCGCATGGCCTTCCACGTGGCGCGGAACGCCATTCCGGCCAGCGAACCACCGGCCCAGCCCAGCACGAAGCCGACGGGCTGGTAGGCGAGGGACAGCTTGTGCTTCTTCTTCTTGGCCACCTGTGTCTCCTTGTGCGGATACCTCGGTCAGGCCCTGCCCTGGGGCGGGACCTCCTCACCGCCCCGTACGGGACCCGGTGCCGTGCCCTCGCCGAAGGGACGGCCGCCGAGCTCCTCGCGGTGATGCGGTGTCAGCCAGCCCGACGTGTCGGGCCCGAGCGGCACGATGCCGGTCGGGTTGATGCCCGTGTGCACCTGGTAGTAGTGCCGCTTGATGTGGTCGAAGTCGACGGTGTCGCCGAACCCGGGCGTCTGGTAGAGATCGCGGGCGTACGCCCACAGCACCGGATTCTCCACCAGTTTCCACAGGTTGCACTTGAAGTGTCCGTGATACACGGCGTCGAAACGGACCAGAGTGGTGAACAGCCGGATGTCGGCCTCGGTGATCGTGTCGCCGACGAGATAGCGCTGTCCCGCCAGCCGCTGGGCCACCAGCTCCAGCCGCCGGAACACGCCCGCGCACGCCGCCTCGTACTCCTCCTGGTTCGTGGCGAAGCCCGCCCGGTAGACGCCGTTGTTGACGTCCGCGTACACCTCGGCCATCACCGTGTCGATCTCGCCGCGCAGCTCCGGCGGATACAGGTCCGGCGCGCCGGGCCGGTGCAGGTCGGTCCACTGCGTGGCCAGGTCGAGGGTGATCTGCTGGAAGTCGTTGGTGACAAGCGCGCCGCTCGGTACGTCCACGAGCGCGGGCACGCTCACCCCGCCGGGATAGCCGGTCTCCCGCCGGTCGTAGGCCTCACTGAGGAAGCGGATGCCCAGCACCGGGTCCCGGCCGCCGGGGTCGAGGGTGAAGCGCCAGCTGCGGTCGTCCTGGATCGGATCGACGACGGCCAGGGACAGGGCGTCCTCCAGCCCGAGCAGCCGCCGCGCGACCAGCGCCCGGCTCGCCCACGGGCACGCCCGGCTGACGACCAGCCGGTAGCGGCCCGGCTCCACGGGCCAGCCGTCCCGGCCGTCGGCGGTGATCCGGTCAGCGAAGTGGCTCTTCGAACGCTTGAAGGCCTTGTGGCCGTACGCACGGTTGCCCTCGCCGCCCTCGCTCATGCCTCGTCCCTCCTGCCGCACGGGTGTCCTGCCGGACACCTGCCGCGCGGGTGTCCTGGTGGACACGTTCCCCGAAATCCGCGGACGGCACGGTGTGAGCCGTGGCGGCGGGGGCAATCGGCCAGCGTGAGCGGGACACCAGAGAACACACGCGAAACGCACCCGAAGGAGCACAAGGCCGCCCGGCGCCCGACCGGAGGCCGCCCCGGATCGGCCTCGGACCGCAGGACCCGCGTCACCGTGCTGGTGGCGCTCGCGGCGAACCTGGTCATCGCCGCCGCCAAGGCCGTGGGCGGTCTCCTCGCGCACTCCCCGGCCCTGCTGTCGGAGGCCGCGCACTCCGTCGCCGACAGCCTCAACGAGATCTTCCTGCTCGCCGCGCTGCGCCGCAGCCGCCGCCCCGCCGACCGGCGCCATCCCTTCGGCTACGGCAAGGAGCGGTTCTTCTGGTCGCTCCTCGCCGCCGTCGGCATCTTCGTCATGGGCGGCTGCTTCTCCTTCTTCCAGGGCGTCGAGGCCCTGCGCAACGGCGCGCACGAGGACTTCACCGGCTACGTGGTCGGCCTGGTCGTGCTCGGTGTCGCCCTCCTCGCCGAGGGCATCTCGCTGCTGCGGGCGCTGCACCAGGTGCGCGGGCAGGGCGGCACGAGCCGGCTGCGGGACCCGGCGCTGCGCACGGTCGTGGCCGAGGACGGCACCGCGGTGCTGGGCGTCACACTCGCCATCCTCGGCATGGCGCTGCACATGGTCACCGGGCAGGTCGTGTGGGAGGCCTCGGCCTCGCTCGCGATCGGCGCGCTGCTGGTCTACGTCGCCTACCGCCTCGGCCGCGACGCGCGCGACCAGCTGATCGGGGAGGCGGCGGACCCGGAGCTGAGCGGCCGGATCGGCAGCCTGCTGCGGGCGCAGCCGGAGATCGACAGCGTCGAGGCGCTGTTCACCATGAAGACGGGCCTGGACTCGCTGCTGGTGGCGGCCCGCGTCGACCTGGTGCCCGGTCTGGACAGCGAACGGGTCGAGGAGGTCGCGATGCGCATCAAGCGCTCCATCGCCCGCACCGTCCCCGAGGCGGAACAGATCTTCCTCGACGTGACCGACCGGCCGGCCGAGGAGGCACGCGAGAGCCCCGCCGCGACGGGGGAGCGCGGCGGGGCCTGAAGGACCGCTGCCCGGCCGGCCGCCGCTCCATGCCTGCCCGGCCCGGATTTCTCCCGGACGGCGGGCGGCGCCCTGCGGACGGCGGCCGACCGGTTCAGCGGCCTTCCGCGGCCTCCAGCACGAACACCGGGATCTCCCGCGAGGTCTTCGCCTGGTACTCGGCGTACGGCGGATACGCGGCGACCGCCCGCTCCCACCACTCGGCCTTCTCGCTGCCGGTGACCTCGCGGGCCGTCATGTCCTGCCTGACGGGACCGTCCTGCAGTTCCACCCGGGGGTCGGCCTTCAGGTTGAAGTACCAGAACGGGTGCTTGGGCGCGCCGCCCTGCGAGGCGACCACGGCGTAGCGCCCGTCGTGCTCCACCCGCATCAGCGGCGTCTTGCGGAGCCTGCCGCTGCGCGCGCCCCGTGTGGTCAGCAGGATCACGGGCAGCCCCGTGTCCAGGAGCGTGGTCCCCTTGGTACCGCCGGAGCTCTCGTACAGCTCCACCTGCTCCCGCACCCAGCCGGCCGGGCTGGGCTCGTACTCGCCCTCAAGAGGCATGGCGTACGTCCTCTCGTCGCGTGCTGTGACGGTTCGTGCACCGTCATTCAACACCGACGCCGACGACACCGTTCCCCTTGGCGCGATCCGGCGGCCCGCGGCGGCCGCCCAGGTGCCGTATCGCGCCGGGCGGGGCCGCGTGGCCCCGGCTCACGGCGACACCGCCGTGCGCACCGCCAGTGCCATGATCACGGCGCTGGAGACCAGGGCGGTGACCAGCCGCCCCCGGCGGCTGGTCAGACCCCGGCCGAGCAGGGCGCCGCCGCCGGCCAGCAGCAGCTGCCAGCTCGCCGACGCGGCGAACGCGGCCAGGACGAACACCCCCTGCTCCAGCAACGGCACGGTGTCCGCGGCGCCGGCACCGCCGACGACCAGCGCAGCGAAGTAGATCACCGTGGTCGGATTGAGCAGGGTGATCCCGAGCAGCGCCAGGTAGGCCCGTGCGGGGCCGGGCGGGGGAGCGACGGGGCGGGCGGTGTGCCGGCCCTGCCGGTGCTGCCGTACGGCGGCGACCGTGCCCCGCACCGCCAGTGCGGCCAGGACCAGGGCCGACGCCCAGCGCAGCGGCACCAGGACGGGCCGCAACGCGTCGGCCAGGGCGGTGCCGCCGAGGGCGGCCAGCAGGGCGTAGAGACCGTCGGCGGTGGCGACGCCGAGCGCGGCGCAGGCACCGGTCCGCAGGGACGTACGGGCGGTCAGGGAGACGAGGAGGGTCGCGACGGCGCCGACGGGCACGGCGATGCCGTAGCCCGCGACCAGCCCCGCGACGAGCGCGGCCGTCACGTTCGCGGCGGACCGGGCCTCCGGGGACGGCCGGGCTGCTGTCGGCGCGCTGCCGGGACGGCGGCGGCGGACGGAGGCAGCGGGAGAACGTCGATCGTGGACATGGCCGGATCCTGCGCGAGCGGGGTCCGCCGAGGCAACTCGTTTATGAACGAGGCAACCTGTCAATGAAGCGGAAGAGACGCTTCCCAGCCAGATCCCGCAGGTCACCGATCTGGCCGAACTTCGCGTCGCCCCATGGATGCCTGGGGCATCCCATGGAGATCGGCACGACGCACCCTTCGTCTGCGAGGTCTCCCATGCCGGACCCGACCACCCGACCGTCCCAGCCCGTCGCCTTCCCGCAGGACCGCACCTGCCCCTGCCACCCGCCCGCCGGCTACGACCCGGTGCGCGCCACCCGCCCACTGGCCCGCGTCACCCTCTACGACGGCCGTCCGGCCTGGCTCGTCACCGGACATGCGCTCGCCCGGGAACTGCTGACCGACCCGCGCCTGTCCACCGACCGCAACCGCGACGGCTTCCCCATGACCACACCCCGTTTCGCGGCGGTCAAGGACCGCAGGACCGCGCTCCTGGGCGTCGACGACCCCGAACACCACGCCCAGCGGCGCATGATGATCCCCAGCTTCACCCTCAGACGCGCCACCGAGCTCCGGCCCCGGATCCAGCGCACCGTCGACGGCCTGCTGGACGCGATGATCGCCCAAGGGCCGCCCGCCGAACTGGTCGGCGCGTTCGCGCTGCCGGTGCCGTCCATGGTGATCTGCGCGCTGCTCGGCGTCCCCTACGCCGACCATGAGTTCTTCGAGGAGCAGTCACGGCGGCTGCTGCGCGGCCCGACCGCCGGAGAGACCCAGGACGCGCGGAACCGGCTGGAGGAGTACCTGGGCGACCTGGTCGACCGCAAGCGGAAGGACCCCGGCGACGGCGTACTGGACGACCTGGTCCAGCAGCAGCGGCGCGAGGGCCGGCCGGACCGCGAGGAGCTGCTCGCGATGGCCGTCATCCTGCTCGTCGCGGGCCACGAGACCACCGCCAACATGATCTCCCTCGGCACCTACACCCTCCTCCAGCACCCCGAGCGGCTGGCCGAGCTGCGCGCCGACCCCGCACTGCTCCCGGCGGCGGTGGAGGAACTCATGCGGCTGCTGTCCATCGCGGACGGACTGCTGCGCGTGGCCACCGAGGACATCGAGGTGGCCGGCACGACGATCCGGGCCGGCGACGGCGTGGTCTTCTCCACCTCCGTCATCAACCGCGACCAGGACGTCTACGCCGCCCCCGACACCCTCGACTTCCACCGGCCGGCCCGCCACCACATCGCCTTCGGCTTCGGCATCCACCAGTGCCTCGGCCAGAACCTCGCCCGCATCGAGCTGGAGATCGCCCTGGGCAGCCTCGTCCGACGGCTGCCCACCCTCCGGCTCGCCGCCCCGCCGGAGGAGATTCCCTTCAAGCCCGGCGACACGATCCAGGGGATGCTCGAACTCCCCGTGAGCTGGTAAGAGGCGTACCGCCATGCGCATCGACATCGACAGGGACTGCTGCATCGGCGCCGGCCAGTGCGCGCTGGCCGCCCCGAACGTGTTCACCCAGGACGACGAGGGCTTCAGCACCCTGCTGCCCGGCAAGGAGGACGGCGGCGGCGACCCGATGGTCCGCGAGGCCGCCCGGGCCTGCCCCGTCGGCGCGATCACCGTCACCGAGCCGGCGGACTGACGCCACGGTCACCGCGTCGGCGGAGTGACGTCACCGGCACGGCGCCGGTGGGGTGACGGCGGCGTCCGCGCCCGGCACGTCGAGCACGGCCAGCGGCAGCAGGCGCAGCCGTTCCGGCGCGGCGATCACCTTGTAGGAGGCGATCCGGTCGTCGCGTACGGCGATGTCCAGGGCGAACAGCAGCCGGCCCTGCGGCGCCACCACCGCGCCGACCCGGCCGTCGACCAGGGCGACGGCGGCGAACCGGGCACGGTGGCGCAGCGCGACCGTGCCCTCGGCCACCGCGCGCGCCCCGCGCAGCTCCACCGGAACCCCGGCCGGCAGGGCGGCCGGATCAGCCCGGCGCACCACGTCCGGGGCGAGCACGTCCAGCAGCGCGCCCAGGTCCCCGCCCCGCGCGGCGGCCAGGAACGCCTCCACGATCCCCCGGTGCCGCTCCAGCTCCGCCCCGGAGGCCACCGGGACGCCCCGCACCTTGTGCCGGGCCCGGCTGGCGAGTTTCTTCGCGGCCGGCTGCGAGCGGTCCACGACCGCCGCGATCCGGTCGAAGGGCACCGCGAACAGGTCGTGCAGCACGAACGCCACCCGCTCCAGCGGGCTCAGCGTGCCGAGCACCACCAGCAGGGCCACGCCCACCGACTCGGCGAGCAGCGCCTCCTCCTCGGGCGCCCGCCCCTCGACGGCGCCCGCCTCCTCCGGAGCCTCGTGCCCGTACGGCTCCTCGCGGCGCGCCGCACGGGAGCGCAGCATGTCCAGACAGACCCGGGAGACGACCGTGGTCAGCCAGCCGGACAGGTTGCCGATGCCGTCCGCGCCGGTGCGGTCCAGCCGCAGCCAGGCCTCCTGCACGGCGTCGTCCGCCTCGCTGAGCGAGCCCAGCATCCGGTACGCCACCGCCCGCAGGTGTGCGCGCCGCTCCTCGAACCGCCGGGCCAGTTCGTCGTCGCCCGCCATGAGGCCCATCGGTCACCCTTCCGTGCCGTGCTCCGTCACCCCACTGACGAACCGGACACGACCGAGGTGACCTTTCCATGCTGCTGCACATCGACTCCAGTGCCGACGCGACCGCCGACTCGGTGAGCCGCCGGCTGACCGCCGACTTCGTACACGTGTGGCGGGAGCGGCACGGCACGGCGGAGTACCGCCACCGTGACCTGGCCGCCGCCCCCGTGCCACCCCTGACCGCCGCCTGCACCACCCTGGGCCGCAGGGTGGAGCACCAGGGCTTCGTGCCCCCCTCGAAGGTGCCCGCGCTGATCGAGGGCCCCGCCGAGCAGCGGGAGTGGGACCTGACCCTGCCCCTGATCACCGAGCTGCGCTCCGCGCACACGGTGCTGCTCGGCGTCCCGATGTACAACTTCTCCGTGCCCGCGTCCCTGAAGGCGTGGATCGACCGGGTGACCTTCCCCGGGGCGTTCGCCGACCCGGACACGGGCGAGAGCCTGCTGGGCGGCACCCGGGTGGTCGCGGTCATGGCCCGCGGCGGCGGCTACGGACCGGGCACCCCGCGGGAGTCCTTCGACTTCCAGACGCCGTACCTGAAGGCCTGGTTCGGCAACCTGGGCGTGGCCCCCGGCCGCCTCCACCTGATCGCCGCCGAACTGACCCGCGTCGACGTCCTGCCACAACTCGCCGGCCTGGAGCACCTGGCACGGCAGTCGCTCGCCGCGGCCCGGGAACAGGTCCGGACCCTGGCCGCCGCCTGAGCCCCGGCGCCTGTCCGCGGAGGTAGGGCCCGGCCACCGCCCGCCCGAGCCGGCGCGGCCGCAGGCGGTTCAGCCTGTTCCTGCGAGGGAACCCCGGGTGTTCACGCCCTTAGCGGGATCGCGTCCCCGGCTGAGTGGTGCGGAGCACCGCAGCAGCATCCGGCGCGGAGCGCCCGGCAGCCGGGTCGGGGACTTTGCCGTGTTCGAATGCGGGGGCCCGGAGGGGCCGGGTAGCGTCGCGGCTGTGAAGCTGGTGGTGCAGGTGAAGCTGCTGCCGACGCCCGTGCAGGCGGCGGCACTTGGGGCAACTCTGCACGCCTGCAACGAGGCCGCGTCATGGGTGAGTGAAGTCGCCTTCGAAAAGGATGTGAAGAACAACTTCGCGCTGCGCAGACTCACCTACGACCAGGCGAAGGCCCGATGGGGCCTGGGTGAGCAGGCAGCCCAGCACGTGATCAAGAAGACGTGCGACGCGTACGCCGCGCTGAAGGCGAACCTTCGGGCCGGGAACCTGGGCAGGCCCGGCTCGCGGCGCCACCGGAAGGCCGCCGGGAAGCCGGTCGCCCTCCGGCCCGACAGCGCACAGCCGTACGACGACCGGATGCTGTCCTGGCAGATTCCCGGGCGACGGATCTCCATCTGGACGGTGTCGGGCCGGGTGAAGGACGTGGCGTTCACCGCCGCGCCGGAGCAGCTGGCCACCCTGTCCCTGTATCGCAAGGGCGAGTCCGACCTGGTGTGCCGGGACGGCATGTGGTTCCTCATGGCCACGTGCGAGGTCCCCGAAGCCCCGCTGCACACGGATCCGGTGGACTTCCTCGGCATCGACCTGGGCATCGTCAACATCGCCACCACCTCGGACGGCAAGATCATGGCCGGGCGCGAGCTCAACCGTATCCGTGTGCGAGAACGCGGGCTGCGCGCCAAGCTGCAGCAAAAGAACACCCCGTCCGTCAGGCGTCGGCTGAAGAAGCGGCGGCGCAAGGAGGCGCGACGGGCGCGGGACATCAACCACAAGATCGCGAAGCATGTGGTGGCCGAGGCTTGGGGGTACCTCCCACGCCGTCAAGGCAGTGGGGGAGCACCGGTCGCGGGATCGCCCTGGAAGACCTGACGGGCATCCGCGAACGGGTACGGCTCCGAAAGCCCCAACGGGCCACCCACTCCTCTTGGGCTTTCGCCCAGCTGGGGGGCGTTCATCGCGTACAAGGCCCGCCGCGCGGGGGTGCCGGTGGTGTACGTCGACCCGGCCTACACCTCCCGCACCTGCGCCGAGTGCGGGCACATCGACAGGGCGAACCGGGTCTCGCAGGCCTGGTTCGCGTGCCGGTCCTGCGGATTCGTTGATCACGCGGACCGGAACAGCTCCCGCAACATCCGCGCTCGCGCGTGGGAGTTGTGGCGACGCGGGGCCCAGTCAACGGCCCCTGCCCCACCCCCGCGCCAGCGGGGCGGGGCTGGACGCAAACGCAGTGCCACAGCCAGTGGTGCCCGTTGTGCAAGCCCGCCACTTCGACGACGGGTGATTGACTAGGGTCGGCCGGGTGACGGAACACGCCGGGGAGCCCGTGAAGACACCCTTCCTGTACGTCGTCGTCTGCGCCGCGGGCATCGCCTCCGGCGTCGGGCGGCTGATCACCGCCGCGCGGGCGCGCGGCTGGGAGGTCGGTGTCATCGCGACGCCGGTCGCCCTGGGCGGCTTCTTCGACACCGCCGAGGTGGAGCGGCTGACCGGCCGCCCCATCCGGTCCGCCTGGCGCAGCCCCGGAGACCCGCGGCCGTTCCCGCCGCCGGACGCCGTGGCCGTGGCGCCCGCCACCTTCAACACGATCAACAAGTGGGCGGCCGGGACCGCCGACACCCTGGCGCTCGCCACCCTGTGCGAGGCGTACGGCCTCGGCGTCCCGGTCGCCGTCCTGCCCTGCGTGGCCCGCACGCTGGCCGCCCACCCCGCCTACCAGCAGAGCCTGGTACGGCTGCGGGCCATGGGCGTGCGCTTCGGGGAGGCCGCCTCCGGTGATGCCGAAGAGGGCGGCGGGCGGCCGGACTTCGCCTGGGAACGGGCGCTGGATCTGCTCGAGGCGTTCCCGCGTCCCCGGGGACCCCGCCCGGCCGAGTCCGGCATGCGGCACGGTCCGCCGTCGTGATCGGCCACGGCCTACGCTCTGGTCGAGGACCATCCGGAAGGCAGGAGCAGCAACGATGCAGTACGTGAAGCTCGGTTCGACGGGCCTGGACGTGTCGCGGATCTGTCTGGGCTGCATGACCTTCGGTCTGCCCGACCGCGGCACGCACGAGTGGACCCTCGACGAGGAGGCGTCGCGACCGCTGATCCGGCAGGCCCTGGAGGCCGGGATCACCTTCTTCGACACCGCCAATGTCTACTCCGACGGCACCAGCGAGGAGATCGTCGGCCGGGCGCTGCGCGACTTCGCCCGCCGCGACGAGATCGTGCTCGCCACCAAGGTGCACGGACGGATGCGGCCGGGCCCCAACGGCGGCGGCCTGTCCCGTAAGGCGATCATGACCGAGATCGACCACAGCCTGCGCCGCCTGGGCACCGACTACGTCGACCTGTACCAGATCCACCGCTGGGACCCGCACACGCCGGTCGAGGAGACGATGGAGGCGCTCCACGACGTCGTCAAGGCGGGCAAGGCCCGCTACATCGGGGCGAGTTCGATGTACGCCTGGCAGTTCTCCAAGGCCCAGTACACGGCCCGGCTGCACGGCTGGACCCGCTTCGTCTCCATGCAGAACCACTACAACCTCCTCTACCGCGAGGAGGAGCGAGAGATGCTGCCCCTGTGCGCGGACCAGGGCGTCGGCGTGCTGCCCTGGAGCCCGCTCGCGCGCGGCCGTCTCACCCGGGACTGGGACACCACCACGCACCGCAGCGAGAGCGACGCCTTCGGCAGCCGCCTCTACCCGGAGGGCGACCGCGCCATCGTGGAGGCCGTGACCCGCATCGCCGGGGAGCGGGGCGTCCCGCGCGCGCAGGTGGCCCTCGCCTGGCTGCTGCACCAGGACACGGTCACGGCGCCGATCGTCGGCGCGTCCAAGCCGCAGCACCTCCAGGACGCGGTGGCCGCCGTCGAACTGGAGCTGAGCGACAAGGAGATCGAGGAACTCGAGCGGCCCTACACTCCGCACGAGGTCAGCGGTCACTGAAGCCGTAGTTCCCCGGTGGGCCGTGCGGCGCCACGGCCCACCGCGTGCGCGCCGGCGCGGTCGACTGAGCAGAAACCAGGGGCGTTTGCGGAAGACCGTGTGATCCCTTGTTGCTCCGCGCTGACCTGTGCAAAGGTGTGGCCCTGTCGGCGCGCGGACGATGGGCCCGGAGGAAGACCAGCCGTGAAAGACCCAGGCCTGTCCCATTCCCCCGAACCGCCCGGCCCGTTCGACGCGACGGACCAGCAGCTGAGCACGGAACTGAGCAAGTGGACCGGCGCCACCCCCGCGCTCCGGCCCGTCGGTCAACTGCTCGACCGGCACTGGGAAGCGGCCTTCGCCTACGCCCGGCTGTGCACCGACGGCCCGCACCCGGCGGGCATGCTGACCACCGCCTCCTTCACCCGGCTGTTCGGGCAGACGCTGCGTCAGGCCGGACCGACGGCCGCCTGGCGGCCCCAACTGCTGATCACCGTGCGCCGTATCGCCGCCGAGTGGGCCGCCGACCACCGGCGGGAGATGCTGCACCCCGAGCTCAGGGCCGCCGCCGCGGACGACCGGATCGCCGCCCGGCTGCTGCCGGCCGCCGACCGCCGCCTGCTGCCCCAGGCCTTCCAGCGGCTGCCCCAGACGGCCCGCGCGCTGCTGTGGCACGCCGACGTCGAGGCCGAGCCCCTCGCGGTGCCGGCCCGGCTGCTCGGAATCGACGAGGAGGACGCGCGCGTCGGACTCCGGCGCGCCCGGGAGCGGCTGCGCGAGGAGTGCCTCCAGGCCCACCGCGAACTTGCCCCGGCACAGGACTGTCTGCGCTACTTCCGGCTGCTGGACGTGACCTGGCGGCGCGGCGGTGTCGACATCGACCCCGACCTGCGCGAGCACCTGGCCCGATGCACGCACTGCCGGTACACCGCCGACCAGTTGGCGCGGTTCGACGACGGCCTCGGCACGGCGCTCGCCGAAGGCGTGCTCGGCTGGGGCGCGCGGGAGTACCGGGAGAGCCGCGCGGCCGGAGCCGCACCGCCCGCCGAGGACGGGTCACTCACGCCCCCACCGTCCACGGCGTTCGTCGGCGGCGAGGACTTCACCACCGCCCCGCCCGGCGCCCCGCCCGTCGCACCGGACGGAGCCGAGGCGTTCGGCTCGTCCGGCGGGCCTGGCGTGACTTCCTTGGGAGGTGACGCCTTCGGCACCGTCCCGTCCGGCGGCCCCGCCTCGCGACGAGCGGCCAGGCCCGCGCTGTTCGACCGGGGGCGTCGTCGCGCCCGGACTGCCGGGGATGCCGATGTCCCGCCCGCTGCGGGGGGAGTGGGTGCGGATTCGTCCGGCGGGCCCGCCTCGGGGTGGCCGGACGCGTTCGTGCCGTTCGACCGGGCCCGCCACGGAGCCCGGCTCGCCAGGGAGAGCTTCGTCCCGCCCGGCGCCTCCGGCGCGGAGTCCGCGGCCGCCTCGCGTGCCGTTCCCGGGCAGGACACGCCGGGCGCCTCCGGTGCCCGGCGCTCGGACCGGCAGCCGGCGCCGGGCATACGCGCGGCCGTGCGGCCGGGCACGGCGACGCCCGGGCGGCGCGCCGGCGCGCGCCGGTCGGCGCACCGGGCCGCCCGGCGTGCCGTCCGCCGGCGCAATCTCGCCATCGCGGTGGCGACGGTGAGCGGACTTGTCGTACTGCCCCTGGCCCTGTGGTCGGTGCTCGGCTCCGGCGACGACGACGCTCCGGGCTCCGGCCGGCAGCCCTCCGGCACTCCCGGCCCTTCCTCGGGCACCGCGAGCCCCGGATCGAGCCCGGGATCGTCCTGGGCCGGTGCGGGCGGGGCCGGGAAGTCCACCCTGCGCGGACGGCTGCACAACGTCGCCTCGGGGCTGTGCGTCGGCATCGTCGGCGGCAAGGCCGTCAAGGGCGCGGAGACCGAGCTGACGACCTGCTCCTCGGCGCCCGGTCAGCAGTGGGCGTACGAGAGCGACGGCCTGCTGCGCAGTGGCGCCGCGCCCGGCCTCTGCCTGGACTCCCACCTCGGCTGGTCCGTCCAGCTGGCCACGTGCCCGGGCGCCTCCGCCCCGGGCGCCAGGAACGTCCGCTACGACTTCACCCTCCAGGGCACCCTCGTCCCGCGTTTCGACCAGGATCTGGCCCTGACCCCCGCCGCGACCGACGGCGCGGGCGCCCTCGTCCTCAAGACCCGCGCCCGGAGCGACACCCAGCGCTGGGCGATCGACCCCGCCGCACCGGAGCTCCAGATGGACGTGGCCGACTGGATCCCGGACGGTGGCGCATCGGCGCACCGGACGGCCGGCCGCTGAACGCCGTCACGGCCGGGTCGCCCGACGCACTCAGCGATGCCGGGGCGGTCCCGGCGGGGGTGGCGGTGGGGGCGCCGAAGGCGGTGGAGGCGGCAGGGTCGTGAGGTCCGGCGCCGCCTCCGGCCACACCAGCAGCACCGGGCAGGGTGCGTGGTCGACGGCGAACCGTACGGCGGGCCCCAGGCTGTGCGGGCCGAGCCGCTCGCGGTCCCCGTCGCGCGCCAGCACCAGCAGATCGGCGTCCTCGGCCGCCGCCACCACCTCGCGCTCCGCCCGCCCGGCCCGCTCCAGCCGGGTGCACGGCCGCCCGAGCCGGGCCGCGGCGGCCTGAAGCAGCTCGGCCCCCGACGTGGCCTCCAGATCCGCCAGCCGGTCGCCCGGATCCCGCTCGGGACGGCCCCGGCCGAGCAGCCCTGCGAACGCCCCGTGCGCCACGCCGGGCACCTCCGGCCCGCTGACATGCAGCAGCACCACGTCGGACGCGTCGGGCGCATGGGTGCGCACCGCGTCCACACAGGCGGGCCAGGTGCCCTCGACCAGCCAGGCGATCACTCGCATACGACGGCCTCCCTCAGCCTTCCCGCCCTCCGGGCGTGTCGGACCCTTTGACGGGAACTCACAGAATCCGCAGCGCCCCCCACAGTGCCACCACCGCGGGTACGAGTGCCGACGGCACGGCCAGCAGACCGAGCCGGGTGAATTCCCTGAGGTCCACGCCGTGTTCGTGCTGGTGCACGATCCGCCGCCACAACAGGGTCGCCAGCGACCCGGCGTAGGTCAGGTTCGGCCCGATGTTCACCCCGAGCAGCACGGCGAGCACCGCACCCGGCCCGGCCGGTGCGGCCAGCGGCAGCAGGACCAGCACGGCCGGGAGGTTGTTGATCAGGTTGGCCAGTACGGCGGCCAGCGCCGCGACCCCGAGGAGCGCGGGCAGCCCCGTGCCGGCCGGCAGGACGTGCCCGAGCGCGTCGGCGAGCCCGTTGTCCACCACCGCGCGCACGACGACGCCCAGGGCCAGGACGAACGCCAGGAAGGCCGGTGCCGCGGCCCGCACCACGGTCGGCACGCCGGCCTTGCCGCGTGCCAGCGCGCGCCCGGCGAGCACCAGCGCACCCGCCAGCGCGGCCCACACCGGATCGACGCCGAACGTGGACGTCACGACGAACCCGGCCAGCGTGCAGGCGACCGTGACCAGCGCGAACAGCGGCGGCTCGGGCGGTTCGCCGGAGGCCGGAGCGGGCGCCGCGACGGCCAGGTCGCGGGCGAAGAAGCGACGGAAGACCATGTACTCGGCGCCGATCGCCACCAGCCAGGGCAGCGCCATCAGCGCGGCGAACCGGGTGAAGCTCAGTCCGCTCGCCGCGAACGCCAGCAGGTTGGTCAGATTGGAGACGGGCAGCAGCAGCGAGGCCGTGTTGGACAGGTGCGTGCAGGCGTACACATGCGGTTTGGGGCGCACGCCCGTACGTGCGGCGGTGGCGAACACCACCGGGGTCAGCAGCACGATGGTGGCGTCCAGGCTGAGCACCGCCGTGATCGCGGACGCCAGGGCGAACACCGCCGTCAGCAGCCGGACCGGACGGCCCCCGGCCCAGCGGGCCGTCCACGCCCCGCACGCCTCGAACAGCCCTTCGAGGTCGCAGAAGTGGGCGAGGACCAGGACCGCGGCCAGGAACCCGACCACCGGTCCCAGCCGCTCCGCCTCGGCGCGGGCGTGGTCCAGCGAGATCGCGCCGGTGGCGACGGCCAGGGCGGCGGCGGGGACGGCCATCACCGCCTCGGGCAGGCCGAAGGGGCGGATGACGGCCCAGGCGAGGACGGCGACGAGCAGGGCGACGGACAGTGCCTCTGCGAGCGGGGTGTTCAGGGCTCGTTCCTCCGGACGCGATCAACGGTGCCCGCACATCAAAGCAAACGGCCGCGGGGGATCCGGGCGGACGTGCGAGGACCGGTGCGCGTCAGGGGCCGGTGCCGGGGCTGAGGACCGTCAGGAACACCGAGGAGGCGTTGCCGCCCACGGGAACCTGCCCGGCCGTCCATGTCACCGTCAGGTGGTCGCGCTCGTCGGGCGGCGTGACGATCAGCGCGGCGGGCGTCGCCGTCCGCGCCCCGCTCACACCGGGGTTGGAGAAGGTCAGTCCCGCCCAGGCGCTCGCGCCCGGCCGCAGCGTCACGGTGCTGGGCGTCCCCGACTCGCGCTTCGGGTCCGGGCCCAGCTGCCGGCCGGAGGCGTCCACGAAGGCGGCGCCCGGATAGCCGTGCACCGTGCAGGTGCGGCCTGAGGTGTTGGTGAGGACGACCGGGAAGTTCTCCTGGCCGGCGCCGGGGTCGTTGCGGCCCACGGTCGCCTTCAGCTCGGAGGTGTGGCAGCGGGTGCCGCGGGCCGTGGTGCCGGTGCCCGAACCGGAGTCGCCGCCGGCCGGGGCCGAGGAGGAGCCCGGGTGCGTCGCGGTCCCGCCCGGGGCGGTGGTGGTGCCGCTCGGCGCGCTGCCCGGTGCGGTGCTCGTGGCGGGCGCGCCGGTCGTCGGGCCACCGGTCGCGGGCGCGGCGGTGCCCGGCACCTTCTGCGGGGGACTGACCGTTCCGGTGCCGTTGCCGCACGCGGTCAGCAGGCCCAGCACGGCCACCGAGCTCGCGAGCAGCGCCGTGCGGGGGCGGGAGAGGGAGGTATAAGCCATGTTCCACGCTCCTGGAGTTCGTCGCACGCGGTCGGGCGTGCGTCCGGCGCCTGGTGCGCCGACATGGTGTCCGATGCACGGTCGCGGCGGAAAGTTCGCGGAGTGCCGCGCGTTTCCCCCATTCACCCGACTCCTGTGCCGGGCACCTGATGCATTCCCGTTTCCGGGCCGGGTGCCGTTCACCCGTACGGGGGTCAGGTACCCGCCTGGCTCTCCTGCGGTGCCGGGGAGCTGCCGGGCTCCCTTACGCGCGGGGTGCCCCGCACGCCGTTCGGGAGTCAGGTGACCCGCAGGGAGCCGAGTACGCGGTCGGTGGCGTCGTCGCCGCCGTGCTGGCGGATCTGCACGTACACCTCGGGCTGCCGCGCGGAGCCGGCCGGGACCAGGGCGGTCTCGGTGAGCCGGCCGCCGCCGGGGCAGCCGGTCCAGGTCCGGATCCGGCCGTCCCAGCGCGGGCTCGTCCAGGCGCGGCTGCCGTCGTAGTGGCAGCCGGGGTGGTCCACGGCGTTCACCCGGGCGGTGACGTCGCCGTCCTCGCTCACGCCGACGAACACGCCTCGCACGTCGGCTCCGAGGTCCTGCCACCGGGACAGGTCGTCGGCGACGGCGAGCCCCGGCTCGTGCCCGGCGGGCAGCCCCAGGGCGCTCGGGTCCCAGCCGGAGTCCCGCAGCTGCCGCCCCCAGCCGTCCGGCACCTCCAGGGCGACCCGGCCGGTGGCGTCCGCGACCCGCACGCTCGACGCGGGGGACGGCCGCAACGTCAGTGCCAGGGTCACGCCCGCCGCGGCGACCACCGCCACCGCTGCGGCTGCCGCGACGACCCTCCCGCGTCGGCGGGGCCGGACGCGGGACGGCCCCGCGGCGGCCAGCCGCTCCAGCTCCTCGGCGAACGCCTCGGCGCTGGGCCAGCGCCGCTCGCGCTCCGGCTCCAGCGCGCGCATCAGCGCCCGCGCCACGCCGGGGTCCACATCCGGCCGCAGCCGCTGAAGCGGCACGACCCTGCCCGGCGCGGCCGGGACCGTGCCCGTGACCAGTCGGTAGCCGACCGCGCCCAGGCTGTAGACGTCGGCCCGCGCGTCGATGCCGAAGCCCGGTTCGGCCTGCTCCGGCGGCCGGTAGCCGGCCGAGCCCGCGGCCAGCGTCAGCCCCGAGGCCTCCGCCAGGCTTTTGGCGAGCCCGAGGTCGGCGAGCAGCACCCGCCGGGTGCCGTCCGGCGCGGTGCGCAGCAGGATGTTGCTGGGCTTGACGTCCCGGTGCACGACGCCGGCGTCGTGCAGGGCCTGCGCGCCGCGGGCGGCGAGCGCGGTCAGCCGCAGCGCCTCCGGCACGAGCGGGAGATCCGCGGCGAGCAGGTCGGCGAGGGTGCCGCCGTCGGCGTACTCCATGACGAAGTACGGTCTGCCGTCGGGCAGTTCACCGATGTCGTGGACCTGCGCCACCAGCGGCGAGCCCGCCTTGCGCAGCAGCCGCGCCTCGGACAGGAACCGCTCCCGCACGTCGAGGCGGTGCGACCAGTTCTCGGCGAGGACCTTGACGGCCACCGGAGCCTGGAGCTCGTCGTCGTGGGCCAGCCACACCGTGGCGAAGGCCCCGGTGCCCAGGCGTCGTTCGACCCGGTAGCGGCCGATCCGCTCGACGGAGTGCATGCGACTATCATGCCTGCCCTGAGATCGACTCCAAGGGGGCCTGCCGTGCCGGACCCGGCGGTGACCGACGACCTCGCCCGGCGTGCCGCCGCCGGCGATGCCACGGCGCTGGAGGAACTGCTGCAGGAGATCCGTCCCGAGGTGCTGCGGCGCTGCGGACGCTTCCTGCCCTGCCGGGAGGACGCGGAGGAGGCCGCACAGGACGTCCTGCTCCAGGTCGCGCGGCGGATCTCCACGTTCCGGGGCCGCAGCCGCTTCTCCACCTGGCTCTACACGGTCGTCGCCAACTGCTGCCGCCAGAAGTACCGGGAGCTGAAGCGGCGCGCCGCGGAGCAGCCCGCCCCGATCGAGCCGGCGCACTTCGCCGACCCGCGTACCACCAGCGTCATCGCGGGCTCCCGCGTCGACCTCCTGGAGGCGCTGGAGCGGCTGGAGCGGGAGCATCCGCACCTGGTGGCGCCTCTGGTGTACCGGGACATCTGCCAGCTGGAGTACGCGGAGGCCGCCGAGCGGGCCGGTGTGCCGCTGGGCACGTTCAAGTCGCGGCTGCACGAGGCGCGCCGCCAGGTCAGGCCCTGGCTGACCGGTGCGCCGTGAGCGCGGGTGAGACCCTCACGCCTCGACAAGCCTCGGTGAGCCCCTCACTCCTCAACAAGCTCCGGTAAGCCCCGGTAAGCCTCGGTGAGCCCCCTCGCGCCCCAGTCAGCCCTCACTCCTCCTCCAGCAGGCTCAGCTCCGCCCAGATGGTCTTGCCCTCGGCGGTGTGCCTGCTGCCCCACCGCTGGGTCAGCTGGGCGACCAGCAGCAGTCCGCGGCCGCCCTCGTCCCAGGTCCTGGCGCGGCGCAGGTGCGGGGCGGTGCTGCTGGTGTCGGACACCTCGCAGATCAGATGGGCGTCGTCGTGGATCAGACGCAGCCGGATGGGCGGGGTGCCGTACCGGATGGCGTTGGTGACCAGCTCGCTCACCACCAGCTCGGTGGTGAACGCCGCCAGGCTCAGACGCCAGTCGTCGAGTTGGTCGAGGACCTGCTTGCGGATCGGGGCCACCAGCGAGGGATCGGAGGGAATGTCCCAGGTGGCCACCTGGGCGGCGGGCAGGCCCCGGGTGCGGGCGAGCAGCAGGGCCACGTCGTCGGCGAAGCCGCCCGTCGGCACCACCGTGTGCAGCACACGGTCGCAGGCCGCGTCCAGCGAGCCCGCCCGCTGGGCCAGCGCCTCGCACAGCAGCCGGTGACCGGCGTCGGCGTCGCGCGCGCGGTTCTCGATCAGCCCGTCGGTGTGGAAGGCGAGCACACTGCCCTCGCGCAGGTCGAGCTCCGCCGACTCGAACGGCAGTCCTCCCACGCCCAGCGGGGGACCCGGCGGCAGCTCGATGCGGTGCGGCGGGCCGTCGGGCGGGAGCAGCACGGGGGAGGGGTGTCCGGCGCGGGCGAGGACGCAGCGCCGCGAGACGGGGTCGTACACCGCGTACAGGCACCTCGCGCCGACCTCGGCGGGCCGGCCCTCGCCCTCGGCGTCCGCCTCGTTCGACATCCGGGCGACGACGTCGTCGAGGTGGGTGAGCAGCTCGTCCGGGGCGAGGTCGATGTCGGCGAGGGTGCGCACGGCGGTGCGCAGCCGGCCCATGGTGGCCGAGGCCCGCACCCCGTGCCCGAGGACGTCCCCGACGACCAGCGCGACCCGCATCCCGGACAGCGGGATCACGTCGAACCAGTCGCCGCCCACTCCGGCACGCGCCGCCGGGAGGTAGCGGGAGGCCGCCTGCACGGCGGCCGTGCGCGGCAGGGTACGCGGCAGCAGGCTGCGCTGCAGGGCGAGGGCGGTCTCCCGCTCGCGCGAGTAGCGGCGGGCGTTGTCGATGCAGACGGCGGCCCGGGCCGTGACCTCCTCGGCCAGCAGCACGTCGTCCGGTGTGAAGGCGGCGGGCTGGTCGAACCGGGTGAAGACGGCCACCCCGAGGGTCACGCCCCGGGCGCGGATCGGCACCGACATGACGGCGTGGATGCCGAGCCGCTCCACCCGCCGGACGAGCTCCGGATGCCAGGCGAGCCATTTCCCGAGGTCGCCCGAGGTCTTGGCGACGACGATCGGCTGCCCCGACAGCAGGGACGCGCCCTGGGGCGAGGCCGCCGGGTAGACCTCGCACTGCCCGGCCGGGATCACGGGGTCGGGGTCGCCCGGCCGTACGGAGCGGTGGGCGACGCGGCGCAGGGCGGCGGGTACGGTGAGCGGCCCGATGGGCAGTTCGCCGCCGTCCTCGGGCGGGTCCACCAGGTCGACGCTGACGAAGTCGGCGAGGGCCGGCACGCAGACGTCGGCGAGCTCCTGAGCCGTCAGGGTGACGTCGAGCGTGGTGCCGATGCGCACGCTGGCCTCGTTGACCAGTTGCAGCCGCTCGCGCGCCCGGTACTGCTCGGTGAAGTCGTGGGCGGCGACGCACACCCCGCGCACCCGCCCCTCGGCGTCGGTGATCGGGGAGATCCGGGCCAGCCAGGCGTGCCCGTTGCCGTCGCCGCCCATCGGGATGTACGACTGCATGTCGTGTCCCCGGCCGGTTCTGAGCACCCGGAGCATTCGCGCCTCGATGTCCGCGCTCTGCGGCCGCCCGCCGATCTCGGACGCGCGCAGGCCCCGCGGCGGCTCCTTGGGGACGCCGAGCGCCTCGGCCATGGCGTCGTTCATCGAGTGCAGCCGCAGCCGCTCGTCGTAGATCGCGACCGCGCAGGGGGACTGGGTGAGCAGCACCCGGTCCAGGGGATGGGCGTCCTCGGCCGGGACGGGGCCGCCCTCCAGGGGCGTGACCAGGAGCCAGCCGCCGTCCTCTTCCGGGCTCCGGCGGTGCGCCAGTACCCAGACGGAGACGGTGTGCCCGTCGCGGTGGCGCAGGATGAGTGTGCCGCTGGCGCGGTCGTCCTCGGGGAGGGCGCGCCGCGCGCCGCCCGCGAGCAGGATCGCGACGGGCTTCGACACGACCTCTTCCGGCGCCCAGCCGAGCAGTCGGCGCGCGCCCTCGCTCCACTCGACCAGGACGCCGTGCGCGTCGACGACCGCCCGTGCCGTGGCGGCCTCGTCGAACGGATACGCCGGACTCATCGTCGCCACTCCATCGCGCACACTCACGGTGATCAGGTGTGTCACTCGCGTTCCAGCGTAGTGCGTACCGGCTCCGCGCGGTCGGGCGACCCCGGCCGCACCGGGCGGGAGCCGCCAGCCGAGTGGCCGAGGAGCGCGCGGACGCGAGTTACGGGGATACTTGCGGAAAGCCCCGGCGTTCACGCCGGGGATGAATGCCTCTCGAGACTGCTCTGACGTGCACGTTGGAGCGGACGTTTTTGCTGCTCGATGTACTGGCGGACGATGGTCAGCGGTGCTCCGCCGCACGATGCGGAGAAGTATGAGGGCGACCACAGGTGCCCGTGCATGATGGCGCGGTCGATCCGGCCGGTGAAACTCCTGCCGTATCCGGCGGGCGGAGATGCCCTTGAGGCTGTTGACCAGCTTGGAGACGGCTGCCTTGGGCGGGTAGTGCACCAAGAGGTGGACGTGATCGCGTTCGCCGTTGAACTCCTTCAGCTCCGCCTCGAAGTCCTCGCAGACACACACACCACACGCTGCCCGCCGCCCGCCGCCCGCCGCCATGCTCGACGGCGACCCGGCCACCGGCTGGACCAACGCCTTCAGCAAGGCGGCCACCGCGCTCCTGCCCGCCGTCTCGGGGGCCCGCCCGAAGGACTGGGTGTCCCTGGACTGGGGCCGGACCCGCACCGTCGACCGCGTGGCCGTCTCCTTCACCGTGGACGCCACGCACAGCCTCCCGGCCGCGGTCGAGGTGGCGGTCTTCCGCGACGGCGCCTGGACACCGGTGCGCGGTGCGCGCACCGCCTGGGCCGACACCTCGGACGCCCCCACCGTGATCACCTTCGACGCGGTGCGCGGCTCCCGGATCCGGCTCACCCTGACCAGCAGCCGCCCCGGTCAGGCCCAAGGAGCTGTCCGCATCAGCAAGCTGGAGGTGTAGCGGTGTCCGGGGCGTCCTCCGTGGCCTCGGGCCGCACGTGGTGGAGCTTGTCGGGGTTGGTGACGATGTAGACCCCGGACACCTGATCGCCCTCCGGCGTGAGGTCCATGACCATCACCGCGAAGGGGGCGTCGCCCTGGAACAGCACCGCCGCGTCGTCGCCGTTGACGCGGCGGTGGCGGATCTCCAGCTCCCGCGGGGCGCGCTGGGCGGCGTAGGAGGTGAGGAGACGGACGGCCTTGTCGCGCCCGTGCACCGGGCGGAGGCCGGCCTGCCGGCGCAGGCCGCCGCCGTCCGTCCACACCGTCACGTCCGGGGCGAGGATCTCCATCAGGGCGGCGATGTCCCCGCCGAGCGCGGCCCGCACGAACCGCTCGGTCGCCTCGCGCCGTACCCGCGGATGCGCCGCGTACCGCGGGCGCCGGGCGTGCACATGGGCGCGCCCCCGGTGCGCGAGCTGGCGTACCGCGGCCGGCGTGCGGCCGATGATCTCGGCGATCTCCCGGTGCGCGTACCCGAACACCTCGCCCAGCACGAACACCGCGCGCTCCAGCGGGGTCAGGGACTCCAGGACCACGAGCATCGCCAGGGACACCGACTCGGCCCGCAGTGCCGGATCGCCGGCGTCCGCGGCCTCGTCCGCGACCAGCGGCTCGGGCAGCCACGGGCCGACGTACGTCTCACGGCGGCGGCTGATCGCGGCACGACGCGCCAGCGCGTGGTTCACCGCGATCCGCACCAGGTACGCGCGCGGGTTGGCGACCCGCTCCAACGGGGCGCCGGCGCCCCGGGCGGTCCACGACAGCCAGGTCTCCTGGAGGACGTCCTCGGTGTCGGCGACGCTGCCGAGCATGGTGTAGACGACGCCGAACAGCAGTTCCCGATGGGCGAGGAAGAGGTCGGTCGCCCGCCGCAGCGGGTCCTCGACGGAGGTGTCCTCGGGGGTGTCCCCGGCGGGTGCGGGGGTGCTTTCGGACATGCGTGGGCCTCCCGGTGGCGTGCTCACCACTGTGAGGAGGGTGAGGGGCCGGGGTGTGACACGGCACGGATGAATGTGATGCAGATCACGCATGGATGGGTGTCCGGGGCGCGGACGACCAGGCCGGCCCCGCCCGGCTCCGCTACCCGTGCCGCACCCCTGCGCACCCTGCTCGGTACCGTCTGCCCACCCCTGTGACCTGCGGCTATTTACGTGCAAGTACCCGAGCGGTACCGTGTGGGTCATGCCAGCGCTCAATGTGGAGTTCAGCGACCGCGAGCTAGAGGACCTGCGGCAGATCGCCAAGGAACGCGGTACGTCGATGAAGGCGCTCGTGCGCGAGGCCGCCGCCGCCGACATAGCCAGGCACCGGGCCCTGCAGGAGGGCGCCGAGGCCTTCCGCCGGTTCTTCGCCGCCCACGCCGACGAGTTCGCCGCCGCCTTCCCCGACGACGAGCCGCCCACCAAGGGAGAGGGACGGGCCGCCTGACCGATGAGCCCCGTCATCCATATCGACGTGCCCTGGCTGCTCCAGCGCCATGAGGAAGTGCTGCCGGACCAGCCCACGGTCAACGACTTCTCGGCCCTGGTGGCCGCCGTGGCCCGCCATCGCGTGGACCCGCCGCGCCTCGGCGTGGACTCCGACCCCGCCTGGCGCGCCGCCGCGCTGCTGCACACCCTCGCCGTGCTCAAGCCCCTGCCCTCCGCCAACGCCCGCTTCGCCTGCGCGACGGCCGTGGCCTACATGTTCGTCAGCGGCGTCGGCATCGACCCGCCCTACGGGGCGCTCGTCGACCTCGCCCGCGACCTGATGAACGGCAAGACCGACGTCTACGGCGCCGCCGACCGGCTGCGCTCCTGGGAGATCTGACGGCGCGTCCGCCTGTGGCGCGGCCCCCCCCCTCGCCGCAGGGTCGCCCCCTGGCCGCCGACCGAGGGCGGGAGAAACGGGGCCGGCGGCCGTCGCACGCAGGAGAGCCGCCGTCCTGCGCGGGGCCCCGGGCGACGGGGCCTGTTCCGAGGGGCCGACTCCAGTGCACCGCCCGGACGGCCGCGCCGGGAGCGTGCGCGGCCCGCCGGTGCGTGCGTGTCCTTCACACGGGTCCGTGTACTTCACACAGGCTCGCGTCCTTCACGCATTCGCGCGTCCTTCACGCGGTGGCTCGTCCTTCACGCGGGGCGCACGAACGGCACCGGCACCACCGGACGTCCCGGGGCCGCCCGCCCGGGCGAGGGTCCACGGGGGTGCCGCGCCGGGTCAGACGGTGTCCTCCACCAGATCGGCGGCGCCGACGGTGGCCGGGCCTGCGTGCCCGGACAGGGCCAGGGTGAGGTCGAACTCCGCGAGCAGGCAGCGGATCACATGCTCCACGCCCGCCTGACCGTCCAGGCCGAGACCGTAGGCGTACGGCCGGCCCAGCAGCACCGCCCGGGCGCCCAGTGCGAGCGCCTTGAAGACGTCGTCGCCGGTGCGCACACCGCTGTCGAACAGCACGGTCAGCCGGTCGCCGACCGCGTCCACCACCCCCGGCAGCGCGTCGGCGGCGGCGACGGAACCGGCCACCTGGCGGCCGCCGTGGTTGGACACCACCACGCCGTCCATCCCGGCCTCGGCCGCGCGGCGGGCGTCGTCCGGATGCAGGACGCCCTTCAGGACGATCGGGCCGTCCCAGTTCTCCCGCAGGAACGCCAGGTCCGGCCAGGTCTTGCCGGGGTCGGCGAACATGCCGACGAAGTGCAGCACCGCCGCGTTCGGGTCCTCGTGCACCGGCTTGGCCAGGCCCGCGAGGAAGGCCGGGTCGGAGAAGTAGTTGGCGGTGCCCACCCCGTGCAGGAAGGGCAGATACGCGTGGTCCAGGTCGCGGGGCCGCCAGGCCAGCAGCGGGGTGTCCAGGGTGACCACCAGGACGCTGAACCCGGACGCCTTCGCCCGGTTCAGGAAACTCCGCGTCACCTCGCGGTCCTTGGCCCAGTACAGCTGGAACCAGCGCTCGGCGTCCCCCATCGCCTCCGCGACCTGCTCCATGGGGGTGCTGGAGGCCGACGACAGGATGAACGGCACACCCTGCGCCGCGGCGGCCCGCGCGGCCGCCGGCTCGGCGTCCGGATGCATGATCGACAGCACCCCGACCGGCGCCAGGGCCAGCGGCGCGGGCAGCGTGCGGCCCAGCACCTCGACCGACAGATCGCGCTCGTGCACGTCCCGCAGCATCCGCGGGACGATCCGGCGCCGGTCCAGGGCCGCCCGGTTGGCGCGGGCCGTACTGCCGTTGCCCGCGCTGCCCGCGACATAGCCCACCGGGCCCGGGCCGAGCCGCTGCTCCGTGAGCTCCTCCAGCCGGGTCAGATCGGTGGGCAGCCGGGGCACCGCGCCCGTCATCCCGTTCAGATAGATCTCGTACTGGAAGTCCGCCCAGTGCTTCGCCATCCGTGCCCTCCCGCGTCTCGCCACCGGTCCGGTCCTGCGCTGTACGCCGACCATACTGGCCGGTAGGCACGGGCCGGCGCGCGGGGAGGCCCGGAGCGGGACACGCTCGAACATGAACACAAGGGGTCGTGGAGCGGTCGGCCCGGAGCGGGAGCGGAATGTTTCAGGACGATTAACCAACGCAGGTAATCCAGCCAACCGGCCGGATTCCGTGATCGACGGGCCCGTGGTTCGGGGGTTGGAACGTTCGAATTCCGTGACTTCACGCCACTGATTCAATACGCAAGGTTACTGAAACGCGTGGGTCCGATTGGGAGTTCGGCGGCGGACTCGGCAGACTCCCGCTCGCCGGTCCGGCTCCCGTCCGAGTCGGACACGGCGTCTCTCATCGAAACCTGCGGAAGGAAGCACACAATGCGGAACACCGCGCGCTGGGCCGCCACCCTCGGCCTGACGGCCACCGCCGTCTGCGGACCCCTCACCGGGGCCGCCCTCGCCACCCCGGCCGGCGCTTCTGCCTCCCTGTACGCCCCGTCGGCCCTGGTGCTCACCGTGGGCCACGGGGACAGCGCCGCCACCGCGACCCCGGAACGCGCGGTCACCCTCACCTGCGCCCCTGCGGCCTCCGGCACGCACCCGGCGGCCGTCGAGGCGTGCGCCGAACTACGCGGCGTGAGCGGCGACTTCGACGCCCTGACGGTGGGCGGTGACGCGCTGTGCACCAAGGAGTACAACCCCGTGGTGATCACCGCCGCCGGCGTCTGGCAGGGCAAGCGTGTCTCCTACGAGCGCACCTTCGCCAACGAGTGCGTGAAGAACGCTTCCGTCACAAGCGTCTTCGCGTTCTGAGAGACCGGGATCGCGCGGTCCCCGCGCAGCACTGAAGGGTCCCGTAGCTGGGGAGTGCGAGCCCCTGGCGCGGGGACCGGCGGCGATCTCGCACCAGGGGCCGGCCGGGCGGAGTGGGGCCGCCCGCCGGCCCCTGGCATCTTCGTGACAACAGGAAATGCGCGTGGGTTCCAGGGGGCGCGACCCTCCTAGGGCAGCCCTGGGTCTGCCCTAGGTTCGCTCGCGGTGGCTGGTGTCGCACCACGGCCAGCGGCGGCTGCGGCGGCAGGTGCACAGGGCGACCCGGAACCGGTCGGAGGAGACCGTGGTGCCGTCCTCCAGTTCCACCTCGACCGGGCCGTCGACGAGGATCGGGCCGCACCGCTGCATCGTCACCCGGCGAGGCGGGCCGGAGCGCCCGTCACCCCGCGGGGCCTCAGAGGGGACGTTCGGCACGGATCACCACCAGCTCTTCCCTCGCGTCGGCCGCGCCCAGCAGTCCCCGCTCCCGCAGCCATCCCTGCCGGGAACGCAGCACCGGGCCGAAGGCGATCCAGCGGCGGCTCACCACGGCGGCCTTCAGGCCGGCCGCGCGCAGCAGGCACAGGCTGCCGCCGGGGCCGCTCAGCGCGGACTGCACGAGCAGCAGCACACCGCCGGGCCGGAGCAGCCCGGGTCCGTCCCGGCAGATCCGGTCCAGCACGAGACGTCCGTCGTCTCCGGCGTCCCAGGAGCGGGACCTGCCGTGCGGTGCGCGCGGGGCGTCGGGGGCCGGCATGTACGGCGGATTGGCCAGGACCACGTCGAAGGACAGCCCGCGCACCGGACCGAAGAGGTTCCCCCTGAGGGCGCGGATGCGAACCCTCGCCCGCCAGGCGTTGAGGCGGGCCGTCCACACCGCTCGCCGGGACACGTCCACCGCCGTCACCTCGGCGCCCCGCCGCGCGGCCGCCAGCGCCAGCGCGCCGCTGCCGGTGCCGACGTCCAGGACCTGGGCGCCCGGCCGGAACGGCTCGCCGGACAGAACCTCGGCCAGCAGCGCGGTGTCGTCCTGCGGGGCGTAGACACCGGGAAGCACCAGTTCACTCACGTCCCGCGAATACCCCGGGGCTCACGAGATATGGGTTGATTCACGATATACGGGCGATGTGTTCCGTCTGTGCGTCGAGCGGGACGCGCAGCGACGACCGGCCCGCCCGCCAGTCGGCGAGCAGCCGGCCGCCGAAGCGGTCCTCCAGGTGTCCCGTCGCATCGATGCCGAAGGTGACGTCCGGTGCCAGCCGCGGTTCCTCCTCGAGCAGCCCGGCGATCACCTCGTGGCGCACGACCTGCTCGTGCACGGCGTCGGCCTCGACGTGCTCGTCGTAGAAGAACTCGGCGGCCGGGCCGGCGCCCGTGCGGCGCATCGCCTCGGCCAGCCGCCGGGAGCCGGGGGAGGAGGTGATCTCGACCGCGGCGAAGTGGCCCACCAGGGCGCCGCGCAGCTCGCGGTGCAGACCGAACAGGGACATCAGGTTCACCGTGGCCAGGGCCTCGGCCGAGGCCGACTCCAGATAGCGGCCGTACGTCGTGTCCAGGCCCAGGTCGGCCATCAGGTCGGCGAACAGCCGGGCGTGCACCCGGTCGGCCCGCCCGCCCCCGTACTCGTCGAACTCCACCGCCGCCATGGCCGCCTTGGCCCGGCCCCACAGCCGGGGCAGCACCCAGGCGTGCGGGTCCGCCTCCTTGAGGTGGTAGAGGGAGCGCTGGGCGGCGTACTCGCGCAGCTGCCACAGCTCGCCCTCGTCCCGCAGGTAGTGCGAGACGCCCGTGCCCCGGACCGGTTCCACGAGCAGTTCGGCGAGCGCGTCGTCGAGGCCGGCGTGCCCACGGGTGTCGGCGTGCAGGGCGGCGAGGAAGCGCTGCTCCATCGCCGCGCGCACCCGCAGCAGATCGGGGTCCCACTCGTGGTCCGGGGCGGTGTCCGCGAAGCCGCGGTAGTGCAGCTCGTAACACAGGTACAGGGCGAGCTGGAGGTCGTCGTCGTACGCCGGCGCGCCGGCGACGTCCTCGGCACGGGGCGGCGGGCCGGCCCCCCGCAGGTATGCCGCCACGGCCGCGGAGACCGGCCCCCGGGCGGCCGGCAGTGCGGGCCCTCGACGATCGTGCTCCATGCGAGGCAGGTACCCGCGGAACGCCCGGCCATCCACCGCGGCGCACCGTGCCGGGCGTGGCGCCTACCGCTCCCGGTCGCCCTCGGCCCGGGACTCCTCCTGGGCGCGCTCGTTCGGAGTGATCGCGTCCGCGGCCTCGCCCAGGTGCCGCCGCTTCCGGGAGTCGTCGACGTCCGTCTCGGCGTCCTCGATCTCGTGCAGGATCTCGCCGGCCGCGCTGTCGGGGCGGTCCTGACGCCGCCCGCCGTGGTGCTCACTCATGGCGCTCTCGTCTCCCTTTCGCCGCCTCGTGCGCACCGGGCCGGTGCGCACGGGCCGGTGGGTACCCGCCGCGGGGTCGTCCACGCCTTAGGGCAGGTCGTCCGTCCGGCGTACATGCCTTGACGGGAATATAACTGTGGAGGCATATTGGAGCTCGTGTCCGACGCCGCTCTCTGGTCCGCGCTCGCCGACCCCCACCGACGTGCCATCGTCACCCTTCTCCTCGAGCGGCCGCGGCCGGTGGGTGAGATCGTTCAGGCCTGTGGCCTGAGCCAGCCGAGCACCTCGAAGCATCTGCGGGTGCTGCGCGACGCCGGTCTGGTGCGGGTGCGGCAGGACGCGCAGCGTCGGGTCTACGCCCTCGACCCGGCCCCGATGGCCGCACTGGACGCCTGGCTCGCCCCGTACCGCAAGCTCTGGAACGAGAGCCTCGACGCGCTGGGACGCCGTCTCGACACGGCACCGGACGCCCCCCGGGAACGACCTCCGCACGCTGAGAAGGACTGATCCCATGACCGCCGACCTCACCGGCAGCTACGTCACGCTCGACGACGGTCGCCCCGCCGTCCGCTTCAGCCGCACCTACGACCATCCCGTGGAGCGCGTCTGGCGCTTCGTGACCGACCCGGACGAACTGTCCGAGTGGTTCCCCTCCCGCGCCGAGATCGACCTGCGTCCCGGTGGCGCCATCACGTTCAGCGGCGACCCGAACATGCCGGAGTCGACCGGCCGCGTGCTCGCCGTCGACCCGCCCCGGCACGTCTCCTTCGACTGGGGCGGCGACGAACTCCGCTTCGACCTGGAGGAGCTCGACGACAAGCGCACCCGTTTCACCCTCACCAACGTGCTGAGCGCCGAGAACACGGCCGCGCGCAACGGCGCCGGCTGGGAGGTCTGCCTGTCCGCCCTGGACGCGAAGGCACGAGGCGAGCGCGTCGAGGGCCCGCACGCCGGGGTCCGCACGGCGTGGCAGGGCTTCTACGAGGGTTACCTCGCGGCCGGGCTCCCTTCCGGGGCTCCGATCCCCGGCGTGGACCGGCCCTCGGCGGACTGACCGGCCCGGACGTCTCACGCCAGCTGCCGCCGCACCAGCTCGTGCAGCCGGCCGCCGGTGTCCGCGAGCAGTTCCGAGGGCGTGCCCTGCTGGACGACCCGGCCGTCCTCCATGACGACGACCCGGTCGGCGTCCAGCACCGTGGACAGGCGGTGCGCGATGACGACGCGCGTGGCGTTGAGCTTGCGGGTGCTCTCGATCACCGTGCGCTGCGTGTCGTTGTCCAGGGCGCTGGTCGCCTCGTCGAAGAAGAGGATCCGGGGACGCCGTACGAGGGCCTGGGCGATCATCAGGCGCTGCCGCTGGCCGCCGGAGACCGCCGAGCCGCCCGAGACGATGGTGTGCAGCCCCATCGGCATCCGCCTGATGTCCTCGGCCAGCCCCGCCATCTCCGCCGCCGCCATCGCCTCCTCCGGCGAGCACGGCTCGGTGCCGCGGATGACGTCCAGGATCGAGCCGGTGAAGGGTTGCGCGTGCTGGAGCACCACCCCGCACTGCCGGCGCACCGCCGACTGGTCGAGCGCCGCCAGGTCCTGGCCGTCGTACAGCACACTGCCCGACAGCGGCCGGTCGAAGCCGATCAGCAGCCGCAGCAGCGTCGACTTGCCGCAGCCGCTGGGCCCGACGATCGCCACGAACTCGCCCGGCCGCACCTGGAACGACACGTCGTCGAGGACCAGCGGCCCGTCGTCGGCGTACCGGAACGACAGCCGCCGCGCCTCGATCGCCCCGGACAGCGGACCCGGCCGGGTGCTCGCCGCGCGCACCTCCGGCGCGGCGTCCAGCACCGGCCGGATCTCCTCGAACAGCGGCAGCGCGGCCACCGCCGAGACGAACGCGCCGGTCAGCTGGGTGACCGAGGTCAGCAGCATCGTCACCGAGGTGTTGAAGGTCAGGAAGGCCGCCGCCGACATCGAGCCCCGTGCCGGACCGGCCAGCAGCATGAACATCAACAGGGTGCACACCGGCAGGTACACAGCGCCCAGCACCGTGGTGAGGTTCTTGATCCGGCCCACCTTCTGCTGCAGTTCCCGGCTGTCCGCGAACCGCTCGGCCCACGCCGCGTACGCGTAGTTCTCGGCCGCCGCCACCCGCAGCTTCGGCAGCCCGCGCAGAGTCTGGAAGGCCTGGTTGTTCAGCTTGTTGGTGAGCACCACCAGTCGCCGCTGCCAACGCACCTGCCACAGCCCGAGCCCCAGGAACACGGCCGCGATCACCACGAGCATGCCGATCGCCGCCAGCGCCATCGACGCGCTGTACCAGAACAGCAGCGCCAGGTTCATCACGCCCACCGTCACCGACTGGGCGACCACCGGACCGACCCCCGCCAGCAGCCTGCGGATGGCGCTGATGCCCATGGCGGCACTCGCCAGCTCACCGGTGGACCGCTCGGTGAAGAACTTCGTCGGCAGGCGCAACAGCCGGTCCCACACGGCCGGCTGGAGAGTCGCCTCGATACGACCCTCCAACCGCAGGATGGTCAGGTTCTCCAGCAGCATGAAGGCCGCCGCCACCAGACCGCTGACCATCACCGCCAGACACACCCGCGCGATCGGCCCCTGCTCGGCCCGCGGCACGAACTCGCCCAGCACCTTGCCGGTCGCGATCGGCACCAGCGCCCCGATCGCGACCGTCACCAGCCCACTGACCAGCAGATTCAGCAGATCCCCGCGCGTGCCGCGCAGACTGAAGCGGAGCAGCCCGACGGGGCCGAGCCGGCCCTCGGGCAGCGGCCGGTAGAACATCACCGCGCGCGGTTCGAACTCCTCCGCGTTCGCCTTCTCGATCGGCGTCTCCCGCCCGGTGGCGGGGTGCACCGCGACATAGCCGCCGCGCCGCCACAGCAGCGCGACCGGCGCGCCCGACAACGCGCGGTGGCCCACCAGCGGGCCGACGTTCTCCCGCCACCAGCTGCCGTGCAGACGTACGGCCCTGGTGCGCACCCCGGAGGCCAGGGCGACCCGCTCCACCGGATCCAGCCGGTCGCCGCCGGTGCCGGACTGCGGCGGAGCGGCGAGCCGGATCCCGGCGGTGCGGGCGACGAGCTCGCAGGCCGCGTACGTGGCATCGGCGTCCGCGGCCGTGGCACGCTTCCCCGAGGACCGGCCGATGGAGGCCAGCAGCGTCCGGTCGGCCTGGGCGCGGACCGCCTCACCGGCCTTGATACCCGCCGCCGTCCGGGTCTCGTGGGTGCGTTCCAGCTCCTCGATCCAGCGATCGAGGGAGGTCAGCAGCCGGTACTGCTGGTCCACCATGGACTGCCACACGGCGGGATCCATCAGCAGGTCGGCCGCCGCCTCGGCGCCGTACAGAGCCCCGTACTGCACGCTGCCCGGCGGCACCTGCATCCAGAACACGTCGTCGTCGGCGGGCGCCGCGGACCGGTCCTCGGCCATCGGGGCCTGGAAGAGGACGGACAGGCTGCGGCCCACGCCGAGCGCGAGCGCGTACTCCAGCGGGCTGGTCGTGGGCGGCACGTACTGGGGGTTGCCGTACTCGTCGTACGACCAGGTCTGGGTGGCGGCCGGCTGGTACAGCTCGCGCAGCCCGATGCGGTGCACCACGCAGTCCCTGAGCGGTCGCGCCACCAGGGTGTGGCGGGGGCCCGCGACCGGGCCGAGCAGCAGCGAGCCCGCCTCCAGCCGGCCGAGATGGTGCCAGTGGCCCTGCTGCGCCGCGTCCACCGCGAACAGGTCCACCGCGCCGGACGCGACCAGCCACAGCACCTGCGGCCCTTCCAGGTCGAGCCGGTTCAGGCCCGTGCAGTCCACCGGCGTGCCCAGGGACGCGAGCGCCCCGAGGACGAGATCGCCTTCGCCGACGGTCGTCATCTCACCGCTCCCTGACCAGTGCCGCGTACGCGCCACCGCGCGCCACCAGCTCCTCGTGCCGTCCGCGTTCGACGACGGTGCCGTGCTGGAGCACCACGATCTCGTCGCTGTCGCGCACGGTGGACAGCCGGTGCGCGATCACCACGCAGGCGCAGCCGCGCCGCCGCAGGTTGTCCATGACGACCTGCTCGGTCTCGGCGTCCAGCGCGCTCGTCACCTCGTCCAGGACGAGAATGCTGGGCCGGCGCACCAGTGCCCGCGCGATCTCCAGGCGCTGTCGCTGCCCCCCGGAGAAGTTCCTGCCGTCCTGCTCGACCCGGCTGTGGATGCCGCCCGGACGGCGCACCACCACGTCGTGGAGGGCGGCGTCGCGCAGCGCCTCCACCACGGCCTCGTCCGGGATCGAGGGGTCCCACAGGGCCACGTTGTCGCGGACGGTGCCCTCGAAGAGGAACACGTCCTGGTCGACGAAGGACACGGAGGCGGCCAGGGCCCCCCTGGGGATGTCCTCCAGCCGCTGCCCGTCGATGCGGATCACGCCCTCCCAGGGCGTGTACAGACCCGAGATCAGCCGCGAGACCGTCGACTTGCCGCTGCCCGAGCCGCCGACCAGCGCCACCTGCTGCCCCGGCCCCACGGCCAGGTCGAAGCCCGTCAGCAGCGGCTTGTCCAGCGGGCTGTAGCCGAAGCTGATGTTCTGCAGCTCCACATGGCCGTGCAGCCGGCGGGTGGAGTCGCCGGCGCCGGGACGGGCGTACAGCGGGTCCGTGCGGAAGTTCTCCACGTCCTTGAGCCGGGCCACGTCGGCCGCGAAGTCCTGGATACGGCCCGCGACACCGTTGAGGCGGGTCAGCGGCGCGGTGAACCGGGTCACCAGCGCCTGGAACGCGACCAGCAGACCGACCGAGATGTGGCCCTCCACCGCCCGCATCCCGCCGATCCACAGGATCAGCGCGCTGTTCAGCGTCGCCAGCGTCGGCGCGACCACACCCAGCCAGGCGCTCGGCACCCCGAGCCGCTGCTGCTCCTCCAGCGTGGCGGCGTGCTGCCCGGCCCAGGTGCGGAAGTAGCCGTCCTCGCCGCCGGTCGCCTTCATCGTCTCGATCAGCTGAAGCCCGGTGTAGGCGGTGTTCGTCAGCCGCGCCGTGTCCGCCCGCAGCTTCGCCGTACGGGTCGCGCGCAGCCGGACGACCACGCGCATCGCCACGATGTTGAGCAGCGCCACACCGATGCCGACGAAGGTCAGCTGCGGGTCGTAGGTGTAGAGGAGCACCGCGTACAGCACCACGACCACCGCGTCCACGCCCGCCGCCGCCAGGTCGCGGGCCAGCGTCTCGGCGACCTGGTCGTTGGACTGGAGCCGCTGCACCAGGTCGGCCGGGCTGCGCTGGGCGAAGAACGTCACCGGCAGCCGCAGCAGATGGCGCAGGAAGCGGGCCCCGGCCAGGGTGGAGGAGATCACCCGGCCGTGCAGCAGGTTTGCCTGCTGAAGCCAGGTCAGCACGACGGTGAGCAGCACGCAAGCGCCCATCGACGCGAACAGCACGCCCAGCAGCGACGTCTGCCCGCCGATGAGGTAGGTGTCGATGTAGGTGCGGCTGAGCGCGGGCACCGCCGCGCCGACCACGACCAGCAGCAGGCTCGCCAGCATCGCCGCCGGCAGGGCGCCCGCGGTGCCGCGCAGCCGGGCCGGCATGGCGCCCAGGATCCCGGGCCTGCGCCCGCCCCGGGTGAAGCCCTCGCCCGGCTCCAGTACCAGCACCACACCGGTGAAGCTGGTGTCGAAGTCCTCCATGGGGACGAAACGCCGGCCCTTGGCGGGGTCGTTGACGAACACCCCGCGCCGGCCCAGGCGGCGGCCCATGCCGTCGTAGACGACGTAGTGGTTGAACTCCCAGAACAGGATGGCCGGCGCCTTCACCTCGGCGAGGGCGGCGGTGTCCATCTGCATGCCCTTGGCCGTCAGGCCGTAACTCCGTGCCGCCTTCAGCAGATTGCTGGCGCGCGAGCCGTCGCGGGAGACACCGCAGGCGATGCGCAGCTCTTCCAGCGGGACATGGCGGCCGTAGTGGCCGAGCACCATGGCGAGCGAGGCGGCGCCGCACTCCACGGCCTCCATCTGGAGCACGGTGGGTGTACGGACGGTCCGGCCCCGTCCCTTGGGGACCGGGCGCCTGGGCGGGGCGGCGCGGCGGCGGCCCCGGGTCTCGGGAGCGGTGGTGGTCACGGCAGCAGCCAATCGACGGGACGCTGGTCGGCCAGCCGGATCGAGGCCGTGGCCAGGGTCATGGAGTCCGGCCGGAACGGCGGGCCGTCCGCGGACGACCACCGGTAGCCGCTCTTCGTCCTGGACGACACATCGAGCCGTACGAGCACGGCGACCGGGCGTCCCTTCCGGCTGAACTGCTCGCCCAGCTGGCTGTCCCCGAGGTACGCGGCGATCTGCTGGGCCGACTGCGCCGAGCGGTCCACCGACTTCACATGGCCGCGCAGCACGCCGTAGCGCTGGGCCGGCACGGAGGAGACGGTCAGGTCGACGGCGGCGCGGGCGGGGATGGCGGCGGCGTTCTGGGCGGGGACGTAGACGGTGGCGTACAGCGGGTCGGAGGCGTGGGCAACCTTCTCGACGGCGGCGACGTTCGCACCGGTGGAGACGATCTGCCCGATGGTGGCGGCGAGCGCGGTGATCCGGCCCGCGGCGACCGAGCGGACGACCGACTCGCCCTGAGCCGTCCGCACCTTCAGCACGGGCGCGTTCGCGGGCAGCCGCTGGCCCTGCTCGGCGAGGACCGCGGTGACCTGTCCGGCGACCGGGCTCTGCAGGATGTAACTGCCCTGACCGTGGGTGAGGACGGCCGGCGCGGAGACCGTGGAGGCCACCGACCCGGTCACGGCCCACACACAGGCGGCGGCCATCGCCACGAGCGTGACGGACAGCACGAGCCAGCCCTGCGGACGGGCGAGCCGGACCGGAAGGTCGAGCTCTTCGGGTGACTGGAGCTTGGCGAGGGCCTGTTGGCGGAACTGCACGGAACCTCGCTCACTTGTGATGACTTGCGGACAGCTCGGCGAGCGAGCCGAAGGGGCGCGCCGGTATCGAGAGAGCATGGGGGTCCCCCCGCGCGAGCGCATTCGAGCGTGGGGGAGCGCGGAGGCACGGAGCGCTGAGCACGATCGGGCTCTCGACACCGCCACGCGGCGGTAGCCGCATATCCGGCGCTGCGGCGCCCCGGAGGCGAACCGAGCCATAAGAAATGGGGCACGCCCGAGAGCCCCGGAACCAGGAATCGGCTCCGGGACTCAGGTGACGCGGTGCGATCAGAGACCGGCGACCAGGTTGGTGACCGGGGCGGTGCTCAGGCCGGTCACACCCTCGACGGTGCCGACGCCCGTGTCGACCAGACCGGACACCGGGGCAACGCCGTCCACCAGGCCGGTGGCGGTGCCGAGAGCGTTCGCCGACAGACCGCCGGAGACGTTGTCGAGCTCGGCGTCGGAGATCTCGACGGTCTCAACCTGGGGGGTGGAGTTCATGATGGAACTTCCCTTCCTATGGGGATTCACAAGGGGGAAGCGGCCCCTTCTGGACAGATGGACGGCCGCGACCACGGGTGCCGGACACCGGACTCAGGTGCGACCGGCGGGCCCCGCGGTGCGATGGATCAAAGCACGCCGCCACCCGTGGATTCCACTCAACCAGGCCTCTCACCTGGGAACTTGTCGCTTCGTCCGTCCCATCCGTGCATGTGCGGGCACGACTTGTCGGCCACTTCTTCACATGCCCCACGGCATCGGCGCGTTCAGGCCCTTGCCCCGGTGGTGACGAATCCGGCACTCCGCGCCAATGCCGCCTCCGGGGGTGTGCGGTTGTGCAGATCCGCCGCGCGCGGTGACTTCGTTGGGCATTCGCTGTGCAGATTCGCTGAAGCCGTGATTCCGCTCGTGATCGACGGCGGTTCGTCGACGGAACGTCGTCGATCGATCGCTTCGCGTAGTCCGTCCGCCGTGAGTGTCAGTTGCCCGCGCCCGAGGGGCGAGTCGCCGATTCCGTGCGCCTCGGGGCCAGTTGGGAAGCGCAGCACGGGGCCGGCCGGGAAACGGAATTGAACGCCCCGCCCGAGCCGTGCGTACCAACAGCCATCCAGGCGCCCCCCAACCCACTGCCGGACGGCGGTCCCGGCCCCGTCCCCAGGAGGTCGAGAAGTTTGAGTCACAAGCGAATTCCGAAGCGCAAGGCCGCGATAGCGGCGGGCGGCGTGGTGGCGCTCGGCGCGGCGGCGATGCTGCTCCCCGACGCCAACGCCTCCCAGGACGGCGCGGCGGACGACGCCACCCCCAGAACCCTCAAGGCGACGGACGCCTCGGACCTCGCCACCCGACTGGCCGCGTCGCTCGGCGACGCCCTCGCCGGCGCCTACTACGACAGTGCCAGGCAGCAACTGGTCGTGAACGTGGTGAGCGGCGACGACAACGTCGTCGTCCGGGCAAAGAAGGCGGGCGCGGCCGTGCGCCGGGTCGACAACAGCACCGCCGAGCTGAAGTCGGCCGCGCGGACCCTGAAGGCCAGGGCCACCATCCCCGGCACCTCGTGGGCCGTCGACCCGCGGACGAACAAGGTCCAGGTCACCGCCGACAGCACGGTCACCGGCGCCCGGTGGGACAGACTCCAGTCCACCGTCCGGAGCCTCGGCTCCGGCATGGCGACCCTGAAGAGGTCCGCCGGCACCTTCAAGACCTTCGCCTCCGGCGGCGACGCCATCTTCGCCCAGGCGCAGGGCGGCACCGTCCGCTGCTCCCTCGGCTTCAACGTCACCTCCTCCGACGGCAGTCCGGCCTTCCTGACCGCGGGGCACTGCGGCGTCGCGGCCAAGCAGTGGGCCGACTCCCAGAACGGCCGGCCGATCGCCACGGTGGACCAGGCCACCTTCCCCGGCAACGACTTCTCCCTGGTCAAGTACGACGACCCCAACACCCGGGCGCCGAGCGAGGTCAACGTCGGCAACGGGCAGACCGTCCAGATCACCCAGGCCGCCGACGCCACCGTCGGCGAGACCGTCTTCCGCATGGGCAGCACCACCGGCCTGCACAACGGGACCGTCACCGGCCTCGACGCCACCGTCAACTTCCAGAGCGAGACCGACCCGAACGGCGTCGACACGGTGGGCGGCCTCATCCAGACGAACGTCTGCGCCGAACCCGGCGACAGCGGCGGCTCGCTGTTCACCCAGGACGGCGGCGCGGTCGGCCTCACCTCGGGCGGCAGCGGAGACTGCACCCAGGGCGGCGAGACCTTCTTCCAGCCGGTCACCGCGGCGCTTCAGGCGACCGGCGCGACCCTCGGCGCCGGCAGCGGCAGTGGCAACGGCGCGGGCGACGGTGCCGGGCAGCAGGGTGCCGGGAACCAGGGAACCGGCGGCGCGCAGGGCAGCGGTGACCAGCAGGCCGGTGGAGACCAGCAGTCCGGCGCCGGCTCGGAGACCGCGCCCGGCGACCCGTCGGGCACCGGGGACGGCTCCGGCGCTGCGGACAACTCCGGCGCTGCGGACAACTCCGGCGCGGCAGACGGCTCCGGGACGGCCCAGAGCCACTGACCGGTACACCCGGCGGTTCCCACCGGTCAGTGGATCGGTCCGGCTCTCCGGCGGGACGGCCGGACCGATCCGTACTTCCCCGGCCCCTCCACCGCCGTCCCGTCCGCCCCCTCGGCGTCAGCGGTTCCCGCGCGCCCGCAGCAGCAGCACCGCCACGTCGTCGATCCGCTCCCGTACCACCGCCGACTGCTCCACCAGGACATGGGCCAGCTGGCTCAGCGGCACGTCCCCGGCCGCGCCGAGCCGCTGTCCCAGCTCGGCGAGGGCGTCCTCGATGTCCGCCCCGGGGGTCTCGACGAGCCCGTCGGTGTAGAGGACGAGCACCGAGCCGGGGGCGAGGTCGACGCGTGTCGTCGGATACGTGGCGGCCGGGTCGATGCCCAGCAGCGGGCCGCCCGCCAGGTCGAGCACGCGCACCCGTCCGTCCGGCCGTCTCAGCAGCGGCGGCGGGTGCCCGGCCCGGGACATCACCGCGGAGCCGGCGGCCGCGTCGAGCCGCAGGTACAGACAGCTCGCGAACAGTTCGACTCCCAGGTCCATCAGCAGCCCGTTGGTGCTCCGCATGACGTCCTGCGGCTCCTGCCCGACCGTCGTGTAGGCGCGTACGGCCGTACGCAGCTGTCCCATCAGGCCGGCGGCGGTCACGTTGTGCCCCTGCACGTCCCCGATCACGGCGGCGGCCGTCGGCCGGGCGGGCACCAGGTCGTAGAAGTCGCCGCCGATCTCCATGCCCTGGGTGGCCGGCAGATAGCGGGCCGCCGCGTCGAAACCGGGCAGCCGCGGCAGCGAGTGCGGCAGCAGCGCCTGCTGCAGACCGTGGGCCAGCCGGTGCTTGGCGTCGTAGAGCCGGGCCCGCTCCAGCGCCTGCGCGATCAGCCCGCCCAGGCTCGTCAGCACGGCCCGCTCCTCCGCGGGGAAGGGATGCGGGTCGGCGTAGGCCAGCACACAGGTGCCCACCGGGCGCCCGGACGCGATGAGCGGCAGGTACGCCCAGGCGGCGAAGCCGTCCCGGATCGCCTGCCGGACCGGATACAGCCGCTCCAGCTGCTCGCGGGAGTCGAAGAACGCGGGCGCCCCGGTCGTCAGCACGTGTGTGCTCGGCGCCGGCGCGGACAGCGGAGTCCCGTGGAACTGCTCGACGGCCCGCGCGTCCCGGTAGCCGCGCTGCCCCAGCACCTGCAGCCGCCCCGACTGGGAACCGAGGATCATCAGGCCCTGGCTGCCGACCGCCGGGACGATCTCGTCCGCGACCAGCTGCACCACGTCCTGCACGCCCACGGCCTCGGTCAGCGCCCCGGCCAGGCTCAGGACCTGCGAGATGGTCACCAGACTGGGCGGCGGAGAGGACTCGCCGGGCGGGGGCGTCGCGCGGCCGAGCTCCGCCACCGCCCGGGCGTGGCTGATCCGGACGCTCAGCCCGGTGGTGTCGGGGTACATCCGGAACGACAGCCAGTCCCCGGGCGGGCGCAGCGCCACGAAGGACGTGACGTGCTGACTGAGCAGCGCGCCCCGGTAGCGGTCCTCGTACATCGGGTCGTTCAGCCAGGGCACCGACGCCCACAGCCGGGTGCCGAGCAGCTCGCTGACGGGCAGGCCGAGCAGCTCCGCCGCGGCGGCGTTGGCGTAGGACACCCGGCCGTGCAGATCGAGCGAGGCGAGTCCGTACGGCAGGCGGTGCACCATACGGGCCGCCTCGATGGAGCCCAGCCCCCCGGCCGTGCCGCCCGCCGGCGGGACGGCGAGGAGATCCGGCTCCGGAGGCAGCCTGCGGCGCTCGGTCGCCGCCCGCTCCAGACGCCTCGCCAGCCGGGCGCAGGCTCCGGTCAGATGCTCCCGCTCCCAGTCGCCCAGCACCGGAGGGTGCTCGGCGGGCCAGGTCACGAAGACGGCGCCGTACACGGCGGAGGGCGTCGCCAGGGGCAGCGCGGCCAGCGCGAACGGATAGGGCAGGACCACGGCGATCCGCGGGAAGCAGCGGGCCATCTCCTCCTCCCCGCCGACCCAGACCAGCCCCCGCTCGCGCACCGCCTGGGCGACCGGCACCGGCGCGCTCAGCCCCACCCGCTCCCAGGGCGCGGCGAACGCGCGGGGCATGCCCGCCATCACGGCCATCTCCAGCACCGGCCGGTCGGGCGCGAGCAGATAGACCGCACCGGAGTGCGCGTGGACCTCGTCCATCATGGCCGCCAGCGCCAGGGACAGCAGCGGTCGCCCGACCGCTCCGGTGCCGGTCGGCGGCGCCAGTCCGGACGGTCGGCCCTCGGACACGCCGACCACCTCCTCGTACACGCACGGCCGCGCGACGGGTCCCCCGGATCAAGGCTCCCTCCTGAACGCCCGGCGCGCACGGCGAGCGGTGCTCTCAGGGACTTCACGGAACCGTCACAGGGGCTGCGCGAAGAGCCGATACGCGCTGTAATGGCCAACGTGGTCAGTGAGGGCGCTACGACACGCAGAACAAGGTCTCTGCGGGCCGAACTTGCCCTCAGGACGGTCGCCGCCACCACCGTGCCGGGCGACCGGCCGCGCCGTGTCCTGGAACAGGCCCTCGTCTTCACCTCGGCCGCCTTCGCCGGCGTCTACACCCGCGCCGAGACCGGTGACGTGCTGTGCCTGTCGGAGTCCGTCGGCGTTCCGAGGACCCTGTACGGGCTGCGGGACGCCTACCCCCTGGCCGGGCGGTCCCCGATGGCAGAGGCCCGCCGTGCCGGGCGGGCCCTGTGGCTCGGGCCGGAGGAGGTCGCCGACTGCTCCGACGCGCGGCGGATGCCCGAGTGCGACGTCTTCATGGCCGCGGTGCCGCTGCCCGGGAACGGGCGCGGCTGTCTGCTCCTGGTCACCGAGAGCCCCGGCGGTTTCGACAGCGAGGACCGGGAGTGCCTGGAGCTGGTCGCCGAGGCCGTCGCATGTCCCGTGCCCGACGAGGCCGGGCAGGGCGAGGAACTGCCGCCCCACGCGTTCAGTCTCGCCATGGACACCGGCCGGGTCGAGGTCGGCGACGACCTCCTGGCCCTGTTCGGCATCGGCCGCGCCGACTTCGACGGCAGGGTCGAGACCCTGCTCGCGCTGACCGTGCCGGAGGACCTGCCCGCGCTGATGTCCGTGGTGGAGGCCGACCACATGACCATCGGCGAGCGCGAGCTGGAGTTCCGCGTCCTCCAGCCCGACGCGCAGCCCAGGTGGCTGCGGCTGCGCGGCCGGCTGCTGGCCGGCGGCGAGGGCCGCCCGGCCCGCCTGGTCGGCACCGTCGCCGACGCCTCCACCCTGCGCGCCGGCGTCACCGATGTGGCCCGTGTCCAGCGCCTGGCCGCCGCCCTGGCGACCGCGGGCACCGTCCGGGACGTCAGCCAGGCCGTGGTCACCGCCCTGCGCAAGCCGCTGCGCGCGGACCGGATCGCACTCGCCGAACTGGAGAACGACCGGCTCGTCGTCACCGTCCTCGACCCGCCCGAACCGGAGGCCTGGCCCGAGCTGTGGCGCCTGGAGTGGCGCACCGAGTGGCCGGACGCACCGGTACGGGCCATGCCCACCCTGGCCGCCGCCCTCAGCGAGGGCCGGGCGCACATCTGGCCGGCCGGAACCGCGCTGGAGCCCGCCCTCGCCGACGTCGGCCCCGGCGGCCTCGCGGTGCTGCCGCTGCCCGCCGCCGGCCGGATGGCCGGCGCCTGCCTGATCGGCTGGGACGACCCGCACGAATTCGGCACCGATGAACGCGCCCTGCTCACCGCCTCGGCCGGCCTCGCCGGCCAGGCCCTGATGCGCGCCCACGCCTTCGACGCCGAGCACGAGCTCGTCGGCATGCTCCAGCGGACCCTGCTGCCCCGCCGGCTGCCGAAACTGCCCGGCGCGGAGGCGGTGGCCCGCTATCTGCCCGCGACGGCCGGCCTGGAGGTCGGCGGCGACTGGTACGACGTGATCCCGCTGCCCGACAACCACGTCGCCCTCGTCATCGGCGACGTCCAGGGCCACAGCGCGGGCGCGGCCACCCTGATGGGGCAGATGCGCACCGCGCTGCGCGCCTACGCCGCCGAGGGCCACCCCCCGGACGTCGTCGTCTCCCACGCCAACCGGCTCCTGCTGGACATGGAGACCGACCTGTTCGCCACCTGCGCCTACGTCGACGTGGACATGGAGGCCGGCACGGCCTGGAGCGTACGCGCCGGGCATCTGCCTCCCGTGCTGCGGCACCCGGACGGCAGCGTGGAGATCGCGGAGGCGGAGGGCGGGCCGCCGCTCGGAGTGCTCACCCAGGCCGACTTCCCGATGAACCCGCTGCGGCTCCAGCCCGGCACGGTGCTCGCCCTGACCACGGACGGCCTCGTGGAGTCACCGACCTCCGACATCGACCAGGGCATGGCCCGCTTCGCCGGGCGCCTGGCCGCCGCCGACCCCGGCCACCTCGGACTGGTCGCCGACGCCCTGCTCACCGACGCCGGCCGCAACGACGACATCGCGCTGCTGCTGATGCGCTACGAGGGCCTGGCCGTGCGCCCGCTCCGGGAGACCTGGACGGTGTGGCGGGTGCCCGAGGCGGTCAGCCACGCGCGCCGCTTCACCCGGCGCACCCTGCGCGCCTGGGAGGTGACCGCCGACGCCGACGTCGCCCTCCTCGTCGTCTCCGAACTGGTCACCAACGCCCTCGTGCACACCGACGGCCAGGTACGCCTGGACCTCGCCCTCGTCAACGACCGGCTGCGCATCTCGGTCGCCGACACCTCGCCGCGTACGCCCGTCAAGCCGACCCGCATCGGCTGGGAGGCCACCGGCGGCCGGGGCATCCTCCTGGTCGAGGCCGTGTCGGCCGCCTGGGGCACCCTGCCGGTCAGCGGCGGCAAGCAGGTGTGGAGCGAGCTGGTCCTGGGGGAGTGACCGGTAGTCGAGACCGGGACCCGCTCGGTGCCGGCGACGCGGGGGTACCCGCGACCGGAACGCGTGTGCTGCCGGGAACGGCGGGCGGGCCGCACGGACCCGCCACACGGGTGTGCCGCGCCCGGACCACGGCAGGTCTGAGCAGCCGTGCGGCCCTGCCCTGTCTAGGGTCCTGGGCTGTGTCACACACCTTCGAAGAGCTTGTCGCGAAGCAGCGCGCGGCCGACGAGGCGCACACCCGGGTCGAGCAACTGCGGCAGAACTACGGACCGCCGGCGCAGGAGCGGTGGACCGGACTGCAGAGCGAGACGTACGAGACGGCCTGGCGCGCGTGGCGCGACCTCGCGCGCGATCTGCAGGCCGCCCTGAACGAGTACGCGAGCGACGAGGGAAGGCCCCGCACCGAGGTGGAGGCCGACGTGGAGCGGGCCGCGCGGCCGGCCGGGGAAGGCGACGGCCCCGGGCCCCGGGAACCGTGAATCCGGGGTCCGGCCCGGCAGCCGGGTATCCGCAGGCCGGGGCCGGGTACCCGGTCGGCATGGACACCACTGGGTATGAGACAGCCGCGGCGGGCTCGGGCTTCGGGGTCGCCGCCTTCGTCGTCGGCGGGCTGGTCCTTGTCGGCGTGCTGATCTGGGCCGTCCGGCTCGGGATCAAGGTGATGCGGAGCGAATCGAGGACCCCCCGTGGCGGCGAACACCCGACCCTGCCGGAATCCGGGCCCGTCCACGAGATCCGGCAGCGGCGCGAAGCGGACGAGGTTCCGCGCGCCGAGGAGACCGGCCGCCGCCTGACCCCGCACGAACTCGGTTCGTCCGGCAGCCGGCGCAGCGGGGAACAGAGCCGCCCGCGCTGGAACGCGGGATCCAGCGGCTCCTTCGGCGGCGGGGGCCCGGGCGCCACATGAGCCGCGGGTTTGCCCCGGACATGCCCGGGGACCCGAAGACCCCAGGCCCGCGGGGTTCCGGTTCCCGACCGGACCACCGGGCGGGACTGGAACGGACCGGACAGGACAGGACCGGACGCAGAAGGAAGATGAGCGTCGTGACCGCGCACACCACGGACAAACCGGTGCCCCACCGTCCCCAGGAGACGGGTTGGGCGGAGGCCCGCCGACGGCGGGAGAACGGTGTGCGCACCTGCCTGCCGGCGGTCGAGGACCGGGGCGGCCCGCGGTCGGACCACAGCGGTGCCGACTGGAACATCGTGCGGGGCGAGGACTGACCGGCGGGGAGACCGACCGACGTCGTGCGGGGCGAGGACCGACCCGTCCGCCCTTGTCCTCGCCCCGCTTCGCCGTCCTGGTCAGCCGTGGGTCTTGGCCAGCAGCTCCAGGATCTCCGCGGTGGTGCCCGTCTCGCCCAGACGCGGGAAGATCCGCGTCAGGCTGTTGTTGTGGGCCTCCGCGTCCATGTCGCTCATGGCGTCGGTGGCCAGCGTGACGTGGTAGCCGTGCTCGTGGGCGGCGCGCGCGGTGGACTCCACGCCGATGCTGGTCGCGATGCCGGTCAGTACGATCTGCGTCACCCCTCGGCGGCGCAGCTGCACATCGAGGTCGGTGCCGTGAAAGGCACCCCAGTTGTGCTTGGTGACGGTGATGTCGCCGGAGTGGCCCGCCAGTTCGGGGACGATCACGTCCCAGCCCTCGGGGCGGGTCCGGCCGGAGCCGGCCGCCTCGGTGCGGCCGGGCGGCACGTCCCCGAGGTCGGGCGAGAAGGAGACCCGCACCAGGACGACGGGCAGGTCGCGGGCGCGGAAGGCGTCGGCGAGCTCCACGGAGCGCGCGACCACGTCGGCACCGGAGTGGGGAGCGGTCGGCGCGGCGGCGATGCCGGCCTGCAGGTCGATCACGACGAGGGCCGTACGCGGGTCGAGGGCGGTGACTGCCATGGGGGTGTCAGGCCTTTCGGGTCTTGCCAGGGGATTCGGTGTCGCCAGGAACTTCGGCCGTGCCTGGGGTCTTGGTCCTGCGGGGGACGAGACGGGCGAGTGATCGGCCGGGCAGGGCGCTCGCCAGCAGCAGCGCCGATCCGGCGATCATGAACAGGGCCAGGCCGTGCAGCCCGGCCGTGTCGGCGCGGTGCGGGAAGAATCCCGCGGTGGCCGCGGACGCGGCCAGCGCGCCGAGGTACATGAAGGTGCGCAGCAGCCCGGCGGCCGACGCGATCCGCGCGGGATCGGCCTGCCGGTAGAGCGCGTTCTGGTTGGCGAGGCCGATCAGCCCCTGCGGGACGCCCATCACGACTCCCGCCGCGAGCAGCAGCCACACCGGGCTGCCGCAGCCGACCAGCAGGAGTACGGCACAGGCGACGACCTGGACGGCGGCCCCGACGACGAGCTTCGCCCGTACGGCCTCGCGGCGCCCGGTCAGTCCGGAGACGGTGAGCGCGGCGGCCGACAGCGGAAGCAGCACCAGTCCGGCCGTGGAGGCGCTGAGCCCGCGGCCCTCCTCCAGCCACTGCGTGTAGCCGTACATGAAGGCGTAGGAGGTGGTGTAGCCGAGCAGTTGGCGCACATACGTGGCCAGCAGCGGCACGTTGCCGCCCAGCACCCGCAGGTCGACGAAGGGCCGCGCGACCCGCAGCTCCCGCACCGCGAAGGCGGCGCCCGCGGCGGCGGCGAGCAGCGGCAGGTACCAGTGGTCCGCCCGCGGCTCCATCAGGAACAGCATCAGCGCCACGAGCATGGCCGCGAACAGGACCATGCCGGGCAGATCCACGTCCCGGCGGGCGGTCGCGGTGGGCCGCTCCCTCGGCAGCCGCAGGGCGCCGAGGACCAGACAGGCCGTGGACAGCGGCACGTTGACCGTGAAAACGGCGCGCCAGCCGCCCACACCGATCAGCAGGCCGCCGAGCGCAGGGCCCACCACGGCCACCGTCTGGTTGGCGACGGCCAGTGCCGTCAGCACGCCCGCCGGACTGTCCCGCCCCGTCCGCTCCGCCTCGCGCCGGGTGAGCTGCATGGCCGCCGGGTACGCCGCCGAGGTCCCGAACCCCAGCAGCACCCGTGCGCCGATGAGCGCGCCCAGCGTCGGGGCCAGGGCGCCCAGCAGGCCCGCCGCTCCCACCAGGGCCGTACCGATGAGGTAGAGCCGGCGGGGGCCGTACATGTCGACGAGCCGCCCGATGACGGGCTGGCCCACGGCGGTCGCCAGGTAGAGCGCCGAGACCAGCCAGACCGTCCGGGCCGGCGGTGCCCCGAACGCGGTGCCGATCGGGACGAGGGCCACCGCGATCATCGAGGAGTTGATCGGGTTGAGGACCGACCCCAGGATCATCGGGGCGATCAGGCGGCGGTCGAAGGACTCGGGGGGCGGGGGCGCCGCGCCCCTGCGGCACCCCGGGCGGCCGGTGGTGCGGGCGGGACCGCTTCTCACGGCTGCGTCAGCCGTTCCAGCAGCGTCAGCGCCTCGACGAGTGTCTGCCGCTCGTCCTCGGTGTACCGGTCCTCCAGGGCCCGGGCCAGCCACTCCGCGCGGACCTGCCGGTTGCCCTCGATGCGTTCGCGGCCGCTGTCGGTGAGGGTGACGAGCTGCCGCCTGCCGTCGTCGGGGTCGGGGCTGCGCCGGATGAGTCCGTGCTGCTCGAGGGCGGCGAGGGTGGCGGCCATCGACTGCGGCCGGACCCCCTCGGAGGCGGCCAGGGCGCTGGCCGTGGCGGCCCCGTGCTTGCCGACCAGGGTGAGCGCCGACACCTGGGAGGGCGTGAGGTCGTCGTCCTGCGCCACCTTGCGGATCCGGCGCCGCAGCCGGCTGAACACCACCCACAGGTCGCGCGCGGCCAGGGCGGCGGACATGGAGACGCCCTCGGGCACCTCGGGGGACTGGTGATCCATACCGTCACCGTAGAACCATCAGGTGAAACTGTCCAGTCTGGACTGAACAGTTTCACCTGGAGACCTCGTCCGGACCTGGCTCGGGGACCTCGCCCGGGACTTCCGCCGGATCCGGGGCGCGCCACCGGTGGTGCCGCACTACGCTGACCGCGTGCGCCTGCTCCTGACGTCCGACACCCATCTCCCCAAGCGGGCCAGGGAGCTGCCCGCTCCGCTCCTCGCCGAGCTTCCGCGGGCCGACGTCGTCCTGCACGCCGGCGACTGGGTCGATGCCGCCACGCTGGACCTGCTGGAGCGCCGCAGCCGCCGGCTGATCGGCGTGTACGGCAACAACGACGGCCCCGAGCTGCGGGCCCGCCTGCCGGAGGTGGCCCACGCCGAGCTGGGCGGGCTGCGATTCGGCGTCGTCCACGAGACCGGGCCGGCCGAGGGCCGCGAAACCCGCTGCGCCGCCCGCTTCCCCGACCTGGACGTGCTGGTCTTCGGTCACAGCCACATCCCCTGGGACACCACGGCACCCTCCGGGCTGCGGCTGCTCAACCCCGGTTCGCCGACCGACCGCCGCCGCCGGCCGTACTGCACCTATATGACGGCAGAGGTCGCCGACGGCTGTCTGACCGGGGTGGAGCTGCACCGGCTGCCCCGCCGGTAGGGGTTGCCGTCGCCCTGGTGAGTCGGGTGAACGCGGAGAGTGGCGGGAGCCGGGCGCTAGGAGGGCGGCCCGATCGCGGGCCGCCCCGGGGTCACTCTTCCCTTTCTCGTTTCCGACTTCTCGGCGAGATCCGGGCCGCTCCGTACGCGGAGGCGGCCCGGGAGCTGCGAGTATGCGCTCTCACGGACCTCCTTCCAGCGAGGGATGTGCTGCACATGTGCTGCAGAGGCGTGCATGCGTGCCTCATCCGTCGACGGCCGCCTACCCCTCCTGGCCGGAACCCAACCATCGAATCCGGCAAACCCGGGAAATTTCGCAAACTCGCAGGCCACAGAGGCAACAAGGGCCGGACTGTCCACACCTTCCCCACGTGGCACAGACGTCGCCGTCAGCGGCGCCTCAGCCGCCGTACGCCGACGACGACCAGCGCCACCAGCACGGCCACTCCGGCCACCGCGGCCGCGCGCTTGGCGACCGGCACCCCGGCGGCGCGCAGCAGGTCGAGCGGCTCCGCCTCCTCGCGGCCCGCCACGGGCTCCGCCTCGCCGGCCGCGGGAGCCCCGCGGCCCTCCACGGGGCCGGCCGCCGCTCGAGCGGGCCCGGGACCGGGCTCCGCGGCAACCCGCGGCGCCGCACCGGCCAGCCGCTGCGACAGACACTCCGCGAACTGCCCCACCAGCCGGTCGCCCACCTCCGCCAGCACCCCGCGCCCGAACTGCGCCGGGCGCCCGGTCACCGTCAGATCGGTCCGCACCGACACCGCCGTGGAGCCGTCGCGCTCCTCCAGCGTGCCCGTGACGGTGGCCCGCGCCGTGCCCTGCCCGCGCGTCTCCCGGCCGCTCGCCACGAGCACCATGCGCCGGGCCGCCTCGTCCTGCTCCTCGAAGACCGCCGTGCCCTTGTACGTCACGGTGATCGGCCCCAGCTTCACCTTGACCGAACCGGTCACCGTCTTGCCGTCGTACTCCTCCACGGTGGCCCCCGGCAGGCACGGCGCGACGCGCTCGATGTCGAGGAGCGCCCGCCAGGCGTCCTCGACCGGTACGGGCACCGTGAACGCGTGGTGCAGTTCCATGACGTCCTCCTCGTCCAGTTCGTCGTCCAGGCTCGTCCATGCCCGTTCGGGCGGAGCCGGTCGTGGTTCAGGCGTAACCGTTCGCGTGGATGGCTCCGGCGGCCGCGGTCAGGGGCGCCCCGGTGCCGCCCCAGCGCAGAGAGATGATCTCGGCCGCGACGGACACGGCCACCTCCTCCGGCGTACGGGCGCCGAGGTCGAGGCCGACCGGGGAGCGCAGCCGGGACAGCTCGTCATCGGTCAGCCCGGCCTCGATCAGCCGCTCCATCCGCTCGTGATGGGTGCGGCGGCTGCCCATCGCCCCGATGTACGCGGCCGGCCGGCGCAGCGCCTCCTCCAGCAGCGGCACGTCGAACTTCGGATCGTGGGTGAGCACGCAGATCACCGTGCGCTCGTCGGTGTCCGTGGCGTGCAGATAGCGGTGCGGCCAGTCCACGACGACCTCCACGGGCTCGGGGAATCGCTTGGGCGTGGCGAAGACCGGTCGGGCGTCGCACACCGTGACCCGGTAGCCGAGGAAGGAGCCGATCCGGGCCACCGCGGCGGCGTAGTCGATCGCACCGAACACCAGCATGCGCGGTGGCGGGGCGAAGGAGTGCAGGAAGACCGTGACGGCGTCCTCGCGCCGCTCCCCGCGGGGCCCGTAGTGCCTCAGACCCGTCGCCCCGCGAGCGAGTTCGCCGCGGGCGTCGGCGGTGACCGCCACGTCCAGCCCGGACGCGCCCAGGGTCCCGGCCACCGTCGTGGGCCAGGCCGCGAGCGTCGCCCCGCGTGGCGCGGGTCCGTCGACGACGGTCGCCACGGTCACCGGCTCACCGGAGGCCACCGACGCCGCCACCGCGCCGAAGGCGGGATCCGACTCGGGCGTCACGGGCCTGACCAGCACGGTGATCTCGCCCCCGCAGGTCAGGCCGACCGCGAACGCGTCCTCGTCGCTGTAGCCGAACGTCTCCAGGCGCGCCTCGCCGCTCGCCACGACCTCCTGGGCCAGCTCGAAGACGGCGCCCTCCACGCACCCCCCGGACACGCTGCCCACCACCTCGTCGTCCGGACCGACGGCCATCGACGCGCCGGGCTCGCGCGGCGCGCTGCGGCTGACCGAGACGACCGTGGCGAGCCCGAACGGCACCCGCGCCGCGTACCAGCGCTCGAGCGCCGGAAGAATGTCACGCACGCTCCGCTCCTCTCCTGCGGACCGTTCCGCCAAGGGGCCTCACTGCACGGTACGGCGCTTTCGCCCCGCTACGCCCGCGACCGTGCCGAGGCCCCTCCTCGCGGCGGTCGCTCGATCCCGCCGGTGGCGGTGGCGGTGGCGCTGGCGGTGACGGGTGGCGCGCGGCGTCGGCGTCGCGGCGGGGGGCCGTGCGGGGCGTCGGCGCCGTGGCGGGCACAGTGCGTCCGCGGTCCCGCCGTCCGCGCCCCCGTACCGACCGCTGCCGGGCGCTCCGGTGCGGCGAGGCGTCGGTGCGGCGCTCGGGACGTAGCCCGCCCGAGACCTGCCGACCGTGTCCCTGCCGGGGCTCTCCTCACGGTGGTCGCTCCGGCCCGCCACCGGCGGTGGCGGCGGGTGACCGCGGGGCGGCGTCGGGCGCCGATGCCGCCCCGCCGGTCGTGTCCGTGTCGGCGCCCCGTACCACCGCCGCCAGGTGCTCCAGCGCGGCGAGGCTGTGGCCCGCGACGAAGGCGTCCACGTGCGGCAGGGCCGCGGCCATGCCCGCGGCGAGCGGGGCGTAGCCGGGGCGGGCCTTGCGGGGGTTGGCCCAGATCACCCGGTGCGCCAGCCGGTGCAGCCGGGCCGTCTGCGCGGCGAGCAGCCGCGGATCGCCGCGCTCCCAGCCGTCGGACAGCAGCACCACGACGGCGCCGCGCGCCATGCCCCGCTGCCCCCACCGGTCGAGGAACTCCCGCAGCAGCTCCCCCAGCCGGGTGCCGCCGCGCCAGTCGGGCACGGCCGCGGCGACCGCGGCCATCGCCAGGTCCGGGTCCCGGTGGGACAACTCGCGCGTCACCCGGGTCAGCCGGGTGCCGATGGTGAACACCTCGGTGCGCCGCCCCCGGGCCGCCGCGTGCGCGAACCGCAGCAGCGCGTCGGCGTACGGCGCCATGGAGCCGCTGACGTCGACGAGCAGCACCACCCGCCGGGGCCGTTCCACGCGCGTGTGCCGCCGCAGCAGCGCGGGCTCGCCGCCCCGTCGCAGCATCTCCCGCACGGTGCGGTGCGGATCGACAGGACCGCGCCGGGCCGGCCGCCGCCGTGCGCTGCGCCGCGACTGCCCGCGCAGCGCGAACGCGGCCAGCAGTCGGCGCACCTGCGCCCGTTCGGCCGGATCCAGTTCCGCGACGTCGCGGTGGCGCAGCACCTCCATCGAACTGGCGAGCGAGGCGACGGGCGGGCCCTGCGGCTCGTCGTCCGGGCCGCCGGTGCGCGACCGGGCGGCCGCCTCCCGCACGGCAGCCCGCAGCCGGGGCCGGGGAGCGGTCCGTACCACCCGGGGCGGGGGCCCGCCGGAACCCTGGCCGAAGTACGCGCCGAACACCCGCTCGTAGCGCTCCAGATCGTCCCGGTCCCCGCACAGCGTCAGCCGTCCCGCCCAGTACACGTCCGCCCGCACGCCGGGCCGCAGCGCGTCCACCGCCCGCAGGAAGGCGTGCACCCGCTCGGCGCTCACCCCGACTCCCGCCGCGCGCAGCGCCCGTGCGAAGCCCAGCAGCACGGCGTCGGCGCCGGGCCCTTGGAGCGTGCCCGTACCCGTCATGCCCCTCCAGCCCCCCGCCCCGCGAGGATCGCCGCGAAGTCCAGGCCCCGGGCCCGGTCCGTGTCCTCGCGGTACTTCAGCACCGACCCCAGCGTGGCCACCGCCAGTTCTGCGTCGGCCTCGGTCGCGCCGAGCGCGTCCAGGGCGGCGGCCCAGTCGAGCGTCTCGGCCACGCCCGGCGGCTTGAGCAGGTCCTCCGCGCGCAGCGCCTGCACCAGCGCGGTCACCTGCTCGGCCAGCCGCGCCGACACCCGCGGCAACCGGCGGCGGACGATGGCCAGTTCGCGGGCGAATCCGGGGTGGTCGAACCAGTGGTACAGGCAGCGCCGCTTCAGCGCGTCGTGCACCTCCCGGGTCCGGTTGGAGGTGAGGACCACCACCGGCGGCACCTCGGCCCGCACCGTGCCCAGCTCGGGGATCGTCACCTGGAACTCCGACAGCACCTCCAGCAGGAACGCCTCGAACTCGTCGTCCGCCCGGTCGATCTCGTCCACCAGCAGCACCGACGGCTGCGTCTGCAGCGCCTTCAGCAGCGGCCGGGCGAGCAGGAACCGCCGGTCGTACAGCTCGTGCTCCAGCCGGTCGGCGTCGGTGACCCCGGCCGCCTCGGCGGCCCGCAGATGCAGCAGCTGACGGGGGAAGTCCCAGTCGTACAGCGCCTGCGAGGCGTCGATCCCCTCGTGGCACTGGAGCCGGATCAGCGGGGCGTCGAACGCCTCGGCGAGGGCGGACGCGAGCGCCGTCTTGCCGACGCCCGCGTCGCCCTCGCAGAAGACCGGCCGGTGCAGCCGCAGCGCCAGGAAGCAGGCGACGGCGAGCCCTTCGTCGACGAGGTAACCGGTCGCCTCCAGGCGGGAACGCACCTGCTCGGGGCTGTCGACGCTGATGATCGGCGCTCACCCCATCCCGGCGGCGGCCAGCACCGCCCGCTTGGTGAGGACCCGTGCCAGATGCGCCCGGTACTCGGGCGAGGCCGAGGCGTCCCGGGAGGGCCGGGTGCCCTCCGCCGCCGACTGGGCCGCCCGCGCCACCGCCGCGGCGTCCCCGGCACCGGTCAGCGCCTCCTCGGCCGCCGGGGCCCGCAGCGGGGTCGCGCCCATGTTGGTCAGCGCGATCCGGGACTCGGCGATGTGCCCGTCGTCCCGCCGCACCAGCGCTGCCACGCCGACCATCGCCCAGGACTGGGCGACCCGGTGGAACTTCTCGTAGTGGAAGCCCCAGCCGTCCCGCTTCGGCACCCGGATCTCCACCAGCAGTTCGTCGGGGGCCAGCGTGGACTGCAGATAGTCGGCGAAGAACTCGCGCGCCGGGATCGTGCGCCGCCCGCCCGGTCCCGCGGCCACCAGCTCCGCGTCCAGCGCCAGCACCACCGCGGGCAGGTCCCCGGCAGGGTCGGCGTGGGCGAGTGAGCCACCGAGGGTGCCCCGGTGCCGTACGGCGGGATCGGCCACCGTCTCGGTGGCCTGGGCCAGCAGGCCCGCGTGCCGCCGCACCAGCGGGTCGTGTACCACGTCGTGATGGGTGGTCAGGGCGCCGATGACCAGCGTGTCGCCGTCCTCGCGGACCCCGCGCAGCCCGGGGATCCGCCCGACGTCGACGACGAGTTCGGGAAAGGCCAGTCGCAGCCGCAGCAGCGGCAGCAGGCTCTGCCCGCCGGCCAGTACCTTGGCGTCCTCGCCCGCCTCGGCGAGGGTGCGCACCGCCTCGTCCAGACTGGTGGGCCGGGCGTAGTCGAATGCGGGGGGAATCATGCCGAGGCCTCCTTCCGCGGGGAACCGGACGACTGCTCCGACTGCGCGGAGCGCACCGCCTCCCAGACCCGCTCCGGTGTGCACGGCATCCGTACGTCGTGCACACCCAGCGGGCGCAGCGCGTCCACGACCGCGTTGACGACGGCCGGTGTGGAGGCGATCGTGCCCGCCTCGCCGACGCCCTTGACGCCGAGCGGGTTGGCCGCAGGTGTCTCGGTCCGGTCGGTGACGAAGTCGGGCAGGTCCGCCGCCGACGGCACGAGATAGTCGGCCATGGTGCCCGAGACCAGGTTGCCCTCGTCGTCGTACACGGCCTCCTCGTACAGCGCCTGGGCGATGCCCTGGGCGAGGCCGCCGTGCACCTGCCCCTCGACGATCATCGGGTTGATCACCCGGCCGACGTCGTCGACGCAGACGTAGGAGCGGATGCCGGTCTGCCCGGTCTCGGTGTCGACCTCGACCGCGCACAGGTGGGTGCCGTGCGGGTAGGAGAAGTTCTCCGGGTCGAGCACGTGGTCGGCGTTCAGGGTGGGTTCCATGCCGTCGGGCACGTCATGCGAGGTGAACGTCTCGAAGGCGATCTCCTGGATGGACTTGCGCGCCTCGGGCGATCCCTTCACGGAGAACACGCCGTCCCTGAACTCCAGGTCCTGCTCGCTGGCCTCGAGCAGATGGGCGGCCACCTTCCGCGCCTTCTCCACGACCTTCTCGGCGGCCCGGTGCACCGCGGACCCGCCCACGACCAGGGAGCGCGAGCCGTAGGTGTCCATGCCCTGCGGGGCCACCTTGGTGTCGCCGTGCACCACCTCGACGTCCTCGAACGGCACACCGAGGACGTCCGCGGCGATCTGGCTCCAGCAGGTCACGTGCCCCTGCCCGTGCGGGCTGGTGCCGGTGACCACCTCGACCTTGCCGGTGGGCAGCATGCGGATGCTCGCCGCCTCCCAGCCGCCGGCCGCGTACCGCAGGTCGCGCAGCACCCGGCTCGGGGCGAGCCCGCACATCTCCGTGTACGTCGACACGCCGATGCCCAGGCGCACGGTGTCGCCGCGCTCGTTGCGCTTGTGCTGCTCGGCGCGCAGGTCGTCGTACCCGAACAGGGCGAGCGCCTTCTCGGTCGCCGCCTCGTAGTTGCCGCTGTCGTAGGTCAGGCCCGCGATCGAGGTGTACGGGAACTCCTCGTGCCGGATCCAGTTGCGGCGCCGCACCTCCACCGGGTCCAGGCCCACCTCGGCGGCCAGCTCGTCCATGGCCCGCTCGATGGCGTACGTGGCCTCCGGGCGCCCGGCGCCCCGGTAGGCGTCCGTCGGGGTCTTCGTGGTGAACACGCCGGTGCAGGCGAACTCGTAGGAGTCCATCTTGTAGATCGCCGGGTACATGAACGCGCCCAGGATCGGGATGCCCGGGGTGACCAGCATCAGATAGGCGCCCATGTCGGCGAGCAGGTCGACCTTGAGGCCGAGCAGCCTGCCCTCGCGGGTCGCGGCGATCTCGACGTCCTGGATCATGCCGCGGCCGTGGTGCGTGGCCAGGTACCCCTCGGAGCGGGACTCGGTCCACTTCACCGGCCGGCCCAGCTTGCGGGCGACCGCCAGCGCGACGGCCTCCTCGCCGTACACCTGGAGCTTGGAGCCGAAGCCGCCGCCCACGTCCGGGGCGATCACCCGCAGCTTGTGCTCGGGCACGCCGGTGACCGTCGACAGCATGATCCGCAGGATGTGCGGGATCTGGGTCGCCGAGTACACCGTGTACTCACCGGAGGCGGCGAGCGGTGCGACGACGACCGCGCGCGGCTCCATCGCGTTGGGGATGAGCCGCTGCTGCTCGTAGCGCCGCTTCAGCACGACGTCCGCGCGCCGCTTGACGGCTTCGAAGTCCTCGCCGGTCTTCAGCGGCCAGACGTAGGCGCGGTTGGTGCCCTTGTCGGCGTGGACGAGCGGGGCCTCCTCGGCGAGCGCGTCCTCCAGATCGAGCACCGGCGGCAGGGGCTCGTAGTCGACCTCGATGGCCTCCAGCGCGTCGGCGGCGGCGTACCGGTCGCGGGCCACCACGACGGCCACCGGGTCGCCCGCGTGGCGCACCTCGTCGAGGGCGAGCGGCGGGTGGTCGGGCAGCACCATGTCCTCGGTGACGGGCCAGGCGCAGGGCAGCGACCCCAGTCCCTCGGCGAGGTCCCGGCCGCTGAACGCGGCGACCACACCGGGCCGCTGAAGGGCGGGGGCGACGTCGATCCGTTCGATGCGGGCGTGCGCCATGGGGCTGCGCAGGATCGCCAGGTGCAGCAGCCCGGTGACGGAGATGTTGTCGGTCCAGTTGGTCTGCCCGGTGATCAGCCGGGCGTCCTCCTTGCGCAGCCGGGCCCTGCCGACCTCGCGTTCGACGGCCTGGTCGGTCATGCCGTCACCTCCCGCGCGGACGCGGCCTGCCCGGCCGGGGCCGTCTCCCCCTCGGCCACGGCGAGCACCGCGCGGACGATGTTCTGGTAGCCCGTGCAGCGGCACAGGTTGCCTTCGAGTCCCTTGCGCACCTCGTCGGAGGTCGGGTGCGGGTTATCGCGCAGCAGATCCCGCGCGGCCATGATCATCCCAGGGGTGCAGTAGCCGCACTGGAGCGCGTGCCGCTCGTGGAACGCGCGCTGGAGCGCCGTCCACTCGCCGTCTCGGGCCAGGCCCTGGACGGTGGTGATCTCGCCCGCGTCCGCCTGGACGGCGAGCACCGTGCAGCTCTTGACGCTCGTGCCGTCCAGCTCGACCGTGCAGGCCCCGCAGTTCGAGGTGTCGCAGCCGATCGGGGTGCCGGTCAGGCCGAGCCGGTCACGCAGATAGTGGACCAGCAGCAGACGGGGTTCCACCTCGTCCTCGTAGGTCGTGCCGTCCACCGTGACCGAGATATGGGTCATGTGCCCTCCAGAGACCGTATGGGCGTGAGTGAGGGAATTCAGCGACCAGCGTGGTGTACGTCACTCTATGGCCGAGCCCCGGGCACGGCGAGTGGTGTGACGGGGTTTGTTGACCGTTAATCCATTGCCGTCGGGGCCGCCGCCCTGGTGCACTGTCCGTCACCCGTCGTCACCCAGCGAGGAGCACCCATGCGCACTGCGTCCATGTCCGCCCAGGAAGGAATCCCGCCCATGCAGAAGGACATGACGCTCAGTGCACTTGCTCAATCTCGGTATCCTCGCGCACGTAGACGCCGGTAAGACCAGCCTGACGGAGCGGCTGCTGCACTCCGTCGGAGTGATCGACGAGGTCGGCAGCGTCGATGCCGGCAGCACACGGACCGACACGCTCGCGCTGGAGCGGGAGCGCGGCATCACCATCAAGTCCGCCGTCGTCTCCTTCCCGGTCGACGACGTCACCGTCAACCTCATCGACACCCCCGGCCACCCCGACTTCATCGCCGAGGTGGAGCGGGTCCTCGGCGTGCTCGACGGCGCGGTCCTCGTGATCTCCGCCGTCGAGGGCGTCCAGGCACAGACCCGGGTACTGCTGCGCACCCTGCAGCGGCTGCGCATCCCGACCCTGCTCTTCGTCAACAAGATCGACCGGCGCGGCGCCCAGGACGAGGCCCTGCTGCGCGCCATCGCACGGCGGCTCACCCCCGATGCGGTGCCGATGGGGCGCGTCGAGGGGCTCGGCACCCGCGCGGCCCGCTTCGTCCCCGGTCCCGGCCCGGGCGCCGCCGACGTCCTCGCCGACCACGACGACGACCTGCTGACCGCCTACGTCGAGGGCACCCTCGGCGACGAACTCCTGCACACGGCCCTCGCCGCCCAGACCCGCCAGTCCCTCGCGCACCCGCTGTACTTCGGCTCCGCGATCACCGGAGCCGGCGTGGACGCACTGATCGGCGGCATCAGGGAACTGCTGCCCACCGCGGCGGGCGACCCCGGCGGGCCGGTCTCGGCCACCGTGTTCAAGGTGGAGCGGGGACCGGCGGGGGAGAAGGTGGCGTACGCGCGGATGTTCTCCGGCACGCTCCGCGTCCGCGACCGCGTCCCCTACGGCGAGTCCCGCACCGAGGGCCGGGTCACCTCCATCGGCGTCTTCGACCACGGCACGGACGTCCGCGCCGACGCCGTCCCCGCCGGCCGGATCGCCCGGCTGTGGGGGCTGGCCGACATCAGGATCGGCGACGCCGTCGGCGAACCGCGCAAGACACAGGAGCGGTTCTTCGCACCGCCGACACTGGAGACCGTCGTCGTCCCGGGCCCCGGGGCCGGCCGCGGCGCCCTGCATCTCGCGCTCACCCGGCTCGCCGAACAGGACCCGCTGATCGGTCTGCGCCACGACGAGGTGCGCCAGGAGACGTCGGTGTCGCTGTACGGAGAGGTGCAGAAGGAGGTCCTCCAGGCCACGCTCGCCGACGAGTTCGGGCTGGACGTCACCTTCCGCGAGACCACCCCGCTGTGCGTCGAACGGCCGGTGGGGACCGGAGCCGCCGTGGAGTTCAACAAGAAGGACGGCAACCCCTTCCTCGCCACGGTCGGGCTGCGCGTCGACCCCGCGCCTGCCGGCTCCGGGGTGGACTTCCGGATGGAGGTGGAGCTGGGCTCGATGCCGTACGCCTTCTTCAAGGCGGTGGAGGACACCGTGCGCGAGGCGCTCGGGCAGGGCCTGCACGGCTGGCAGGTCACCGACTGCACGGTGACCATGACCCACTCCGGCTACTCGCCCCGCCAGAGCCACGCCCACCAGGGCTTCGACAAGAGCATGTCCAGCACCGGCGCCGACTTCCGCGGCCTGACCCCCCTCGTGCTCATCGAGGCGCTGCGGCGCGCGGGCACCCGCGTCCACGAGCCGATGCACCGCTTCCGCGTCGAGGCGCCCGCGGACACCCTCGGCGCGCTGCTGCCGGTGCTGGCCGCGCTGCGGGCCGTGCCCCGCACCACCCGGACCCGTGGCACCGACTGCGTCCTGGACGGCGAGGTCCCGGCCGCCCGCGTGCACGCGCTGGAGCAGCGGCTGCCGGGACTGACACGTGGCGAGGGCGAACTGGAGACGGCCTTCGACCACTACGCCCCGGTCACGGGCGGCACGGTTCCCGAGCGCCCGCGCACCGACCACAACCCCCTGGACCGCAAGGAGTACCTGCTCAACCTGACCCGCCGGGTCGGCGGATGAGACCCGTGCTTGACCCTGCCCTCGCGTCAGGCTCCAGGCTGTACCCCGACGAAAGGGCAGGAGCATGAGCTACTCCGTGGGACAGGTGGCGGCCTTCGCCGGGATCACGGTCCGGACACTGCACCACTACGACCGGGCCGGGCTGCTGTCACCCAGCGCGCGCAGCCGGGCCGGGTACCGGCTCTACGACGACGGCGACCTCGCACGCCTCCAGCAGGTCCTCTTCTACCGGGAACTCGGCTTCTCCCTCGACGAGATCGCCACCATCCTCAAGGACCCCCAGGCCAACGCTCTCGAGCACCTCCGGGCCCGGCAGCTGCGGCTGGGCGAGGAGATCGCGCGGCTGCAACGGCTGGCCGAAGTCGCCGAACGCGCCATCGAGGTCCAGCAGACCGGCGTGCCCCTCACCCCCGAGGAGCGCTTCGAGGTCTTCGGCGAGATCACCTTCGACCTCAGCTACGCCACCCAGGCCCAGCTGAAATGGGCCGACTCCCAGGGACAGCGGGAGTCGATGGCGCGGGCCGCCGAGCACACGAAGGAGGACTGGCGCCTGCTCATGCGGGAGGCGGCGGCCTGGCGCGCCGAGCTGCTCGCCGCCTTCGACGACGGCGAGCCCGCCGACGGCGAGCGGGCCATGGACCTCGCCGAGGAGCACCGTCTGCACATCTCGCGCTGGTTCACCACCTGCCCGCCGGACATGCACCGGCGCATCGCGGACGACATGGTCGCCGACCCGCGCGCCTTCGCACTCGTCGTGCCGCCGTCGCAGCAGCGCCGCGGCCTCGCCGCCTACCTGGGCAAGGCCGTGCACGCCAACGCCTCGCGCCGCACCGACCCCGAGGGGGACCGATGAGAATCCTGATAGCCGCCGCCGGCTCGAGGGGGGATGTCGATCCCTACACGGGTCTCGGCGCCGTACTGCGGCGGGCCGGACACGAGGTCACCGTCGCCGCGCCGGAGCCCTTCGCGCCGCTGGTCCGCCGGGCCGGACTGCAGTTCCGCGGCCTGCCCGGGCGCCCTGAGGCCCTGGACGGCGCCACCGGCCGGCGCGCCCTCATGCGCAGCGCCGCCGCGTTCGTCACCGAGCTCGGGCGCGGCTTCGCCGACGTCATGGACGACGCCACCGACCTGCTGGTGCTGTCCGCGACCACGGCACCGCTCGGCCGGCACCTCGCCGAGGCCACGGGCACCCCGAGTCTCGGCGCGTATCTCACGCCCACGGAACCCACCGGGGACTTCCCGCCCGTCGTCACCGGCACCCGCTCCCTGGGCCGCCTCGGCAACCGTACGGCCGGACGGTTCGCCCTGCGGATGGCCGACCGGCTCTACGACCGGGCGGTCGCCGAACTGCGCGGCCGACTGGGCCTGCCGCCACTGGGTCCCGCCGCCGCCCGCCGCCGGCAGGAAGCCGCGAACCGGACCGTCCTGTACGGCTTCAGCGAGACCCTCGTGCCACGCCCCGCCGACTGGCGGGCCGGCCTGGAGGTCGTCGGCACCTGGTGGCCGTACGTCGATCCGGCCGAGAGGCTCCCCGCCCAGCTGGAGGACTTCCTCACGGCCGGGCCGCGGCCGGTGTTCATCGGGTTCGGCTCCATGGCGAGCGGCGACGGCGAGCGGCTGAGCGGACTGGCCGTGGCGGCGTTGCGGCGCGCCGGACTGCGCGGGGTCCTCCAGTCCGGCAGCGCCGGACTCGCCGCCGAGGGGGACGACGTGCTGACCGTCGGTGACGTGCCGCACGCGCTGCTCTTCCCGCGGGTCGCCGCCGTGGTGCACCACGCCGGTGCCGGTACCTCGGCGGCCGCGCTGCGCGCCGGGGTGCCCTCGGTACCCGTGCCGGTGACGGCGGACCAGCCGTTCTGGGCGGCACGGCTCGCCGCCCTCGGTGCGGCCACGCGGCCGTTCGGGGAGCTCATCGCCGAACGGCTGGCCGACGCCCTCGGCCGCGCCGCCCGGGACGGGCGCCACGCCCACGCCGCCGCCACCGCGGCCCGCCGCATGGCGGGCGAGGACGCGGTGGGACGCACGGCGGAGGTCGTCGAGGGGTTGAAGGGCCGACGGGGAAGGGTGAGCGGTTGACGGACGAGCGGTTGAGGCACGAGTACGTGTACGGCTAGCCGGCGGCCGGGCCCGTCCAGTCCGGCTGCACGTGGCCCAGGCGTACCCGCTGCGGATGGTCGCCGACCGGCACCGAGGCGGCCTTCCGGCCGGTGGCGAAGTCGATGGCCGTGACCTGGTCGGCGCCGCTCTCGGAGACGATGCAGTCCTTGCCGTCGCCGCTGACGGTGGCCCAGTACGGCTTGACGGCGGGGACCAGCGGGCCCTCCTGCAGGCTCGAACGGTCCACGACCGTCGCGTAGTCGTCCATCGTCCCGGCGACGCAGAGCTTGGTCCCCTGGGGGTTCATCGCGATGCCGTGGTGGCGGGAGTCCAGGAGCCAGGTGGTGCGGTCGGGGTCGGTCCCGGGGTTGCCCGGCAGGGTCTTCACACGGGTGATCCGGTCGGCGGCGACGTCGTACTCCAGGAAGCCGTTGAAGAACGACACCTGGAAGTACAGCTTGGACCAGTCGGGGGTGAAGGCGGCGGGGCGGACCGCGTCGGAGAAGTCCTTCAGCCCGATCGCGTTCAGCCGGTCCCGCATGTCGATGGTCCTGACCTGCTTGAAGGTGGTGGCGTCGACGACGGTGATGTGCCGGTCGCCCTTCGTCCAGTCCCATCCCGGGCTGTCGAGCGAGGTGGTGACCTCGCCGATCGACATGTTCCAGATGTACCGGCCGCCGTCGGTGAAGACGTTCTCGTGCGGCTTGTCGCCGGTGGCGAACTCGCCCACTTCCTCGCCGGTGCGGATGTCGAGGACCTGCACCTTGTTCGCGGTGGACGCGGACACGGCGACCCGGGTGCCGTCGGGGGAGACCGCCATGTGGTCGGCCCGGTAACCGGCCACGGGGAAACGCCAGTTGACCCGGCCGGTGGCCAGGTCGATGGAGACGACGTCGGCGAAGCTCGGCCGGGAGACCACCACCGATCGGCCGTCCGGAGTGGAGTACATGTCGTCCACGTACTGGTCGTGGCCCTCGCCGACCTGGTTGCGGATGGAGGTGTAGTAGATCCACTTGATCGGGTCGGCGTTGATCTCCGCGATCCGCTGCTGCTTGTCGGGGATCACATTGACACGGCCGATCCTCGCGAAGTCGCCGGTGGACCGGATGACGTCAGCGGTGCCGTCCCAGTTGTTGCCTACGAACAGCACCTCGCGCAGCCCGTCGGAGGCGCCGGTCGCGCCGGAAGCGGCTGTCGCCGGCCCGGCGACGGTGAGGACGAGGGCGGCGGCGACGGAGCACAGGTGCCTGGTTCTGGAGGCAGGCATGACTGCTCTCCTTCCTCGGGGGATCTGAACACGGGCCCTTCCCAGTGAACTTACTCAAAAGTAAGGAAGGGTCGGGCTTCGCGACAAGATGTGTTCACGACAAGAACGGTGATCGGAGGGCGCCGCTCACCGAACGTGCCGCCACCGAGGGCGGCGTTCGGTGACTGGTTCGGCGTTTCGAAAGTTTCGAGTGGGAGATCGGTCTCCTTGCGGCCGACCTCGATGAACCCCCGTGTAGGCGCCTGCGGCGATCCCCGTGCGCTGTCGCGCACGTGAAAACGGCCCCTGCGCACGCCTTGACCCTGGTGAGCGGCCGACCTTACATTCCCCACGTCATTCGTATTCTTGATGTGCGTTCATGTATGTGATCGCACATCGGATGGGGTCACCATGCTTCAGGGCGTTCTGTTCTTTCCTGTCACTCCTTTCGCCGTAGATGGGTCGGTCGACACGGCGAAACTTTCGATCCATCTGGAGTCCGGCATCGAAGCCGGTGCGGGCGGGGTGTTCGTCGCCTGCGGAACGGGGGAGTTCCACGCGCTCGGGGTGCAGGAGTTCGCCTCCGTGGTGCGCACCGCCGTGGAGGTGGCCGGCGGCCGGGTCCCGGTCTTCGCCGGCGCGGGCGGTTCGCTGCCCCTCGCCCGGCAGTACGCGCGGGCCGCGCAGGAGGCCGGCGCCGACGGGCTGCTGCTGATGCCCCCGTACCTGGTGGCCGGGCCGCCGGCCGGGCTGGTCGCCTATGTGCGTCAGGTGGTGGCCGCCAGCTCGCTGCCGGTGATCGTCTACCAGCGCGGCACGGCCCGGTTCGACGTCGCCTCCGCCCTCGAGGTCGCGCGCCTGCCGCAGGTGGTGGGCCTGAAGGACGGCACCGGCGACCTGGACCTCCTCGGCCGGATCGTGACCGCCGTCCGGGCCGATCCGGCCACCGGCGGCAGCGGCTTCCAGTTCTTCAACGGAATGCCCACCGCCGAGGGCACCGTACTCGCCTACCGGGGCATCGGCGTCGGGCTCTACTCCTCGGCGGTGTTCTGCTTCGCCCCCGAGATCGCCCTGGCCTTCCACCGGGCCGTCACGGCCGGGGACGACGAGGTGGTGCAGCGGCTGCTGGCGGGCTTCTTCCACCCCCTGATCGCGCTGCGCGACCGCGTCCCCGGCTACTCGGTGGCCCTGATCAAGGCGGGCGTCCGGCTGAGGGGACTGGACGTGGGCGGCGTACGTCCGCCGCTGACCGACCCCGCGCCCGAGGACCTCGCCGAGCTGGAGGCGCTCATCGCGAAGGGCCCGGCCCTGGTCACCGAAGCCCGCCCGGCGGACGACGCCGGCGATGCAGGCGATGCCGACGAGGCCGACAGGACCCCCGCGGCCGCCGCTGCGGCCCAGGCGGTGGCCCGATGAGCGAGGCGCTGCGGATCACCCGCGTCGACATCACCCCCGTGGCGTTCAAGGACCCCGCCCTCCTCAACGCCGTCGGCGTCCATGAGCCCTACGCGCTGCGCGCCGTCATCGAGGTGACGACCGATCAGGGCATCACCGGACTGGGAGAGACCTACGCCGACGAGGGCCACCTGCGCAGACTGCGCACGGCCGCCGACGCGATCACCGGCATGGACGTCCACGAACTCGGCCCGATGCACCGGCGGATCGCCGAGACGCTCGGCGGGGACAACGGCAGCGACGGCCACGGACTGACCGGCATGATCACCACCAGCAGCACCGTGGACCGGGTCTTCTCCCCGTTCGAGGTGGCCTGCCTGGACATCCGGGGCCGCGCCGCCGGCCGCCCGGTCTGCGACCTGCTCGGCGGCGCCGTCCGCGACCGGGTGCCGTTCAGCGCGTACCTCTTCTACAAGTGGGCCGCGCACCCGGGGCACGCGCCCGACGACTGGGGCCCCGCCCTGGATCCCGACGGCATCGTCGCGCAGGCCCGGCGCATGGCGGGGGAGTACGGCTTCACGGCGATCAAGCTCAAGGGCGGGGTGATGCCGCCCGAGCAGGAGGTGGAGGCCGTGCTGGCCCTGCGGGAGGCCTTCCCCGTCACCCCGCTGCGCCTGGACCCCAACGCCGCCTGGACCGTCGAGACCTCGCTGAAGGTGGCCCGCGACCTCGAAGGGGTCCTGGAGTACCTGGAGGACCCCACGCCCGGCCAGGAGGGCATGGCCCGCGTCGCCCGTGAGGCCGCGATGCCGCTGGCCACCAACATGTGCGTGGTCGCCTTCGACGAACTGCCCTCGGCGGTGCGCGCCGACGCGGTCCAGGTCGTGCTCTCCGACCACCACTACTGGGGCGGGCTGCACCGATCCAAGCTGCTCGCCGGGATCTGCGACACCTTCGGTCTGGGCCTGTCGATGCACTCCAACTCCCACCTCGGCATCAGCCTGGCCGCGATGACCCACCTGGCCGCCGCCACGGAGAACCTCACCTACGCCTGCGACACGCACTGGCCGTGGAAGGACCCGGCGGAGGACGTGATCGTCCCCGGTGCGCTCGGCTTCCGTGACGGCTCGGTCGCCGTGCCCCGCGGCCCGGGCCTCGGCGTGGAGCTGGACCGCGACGCGCTGGCCCGGCTGCACGAGCAGTACCTGCGCTGCGGCCTGCGCAACCGGGACGACACCGGCTACATGCGCCGGCTGGACCCGACGTACGAGAAGAAGACCCCGCGCTGGTGACACCGGGCGGCGCCCAGCCGCCCCACCGTCACCCGTCCCCGAATCCCCTCCCGACAAGTCCCGACAAGAAGGTCCTCCCATGCACTGGCTCGACTGGGCCGCCGTCGGCGCCTACTTCCTGGTGATGCTCCTCATCGGCGTGTGGTCGCACCGGCGTGTCAACGACGTCTCCGACTACTTCACCGGCGGCGGCAAGATGCCCTGGTGGCTGACCGGCATCTCGCACCACATGTCCGGCTACAGCGCCGCCGTGTTCGTCGCCTACGCCGCCGTCGCCTACAACTACGGCATCACCGTCTACGTCTGGGCGTTCCTGCCGCTCGCCCTCGGCACCGGCGTCGGCGCCTGGCTGTTCGCGCCCCGGTGGAACCGGCTGCAACGGCGCTTCAAGGTCGCCTCGCCGCTGGAGTACCTCGCCCGCCGCTACAACATCCCCACCCAGCAGGCACTGGCCTGGAGCGGCGCCCTGCTCAAGGTCTTCGACGTCGCCGCCAAGTGGGCGTCGGTGGCCGTGCTGCTGAAGGTCTTCACCGGCATGTCGATGACCAACGGCATCCTGCTGACCGGCGTCGTCACCCTGCTGTACTGCACGGTCGGCGGGTTGTGGGCGGACGCCCTCACCGAGTTCGGCCAGTTCGTCATCCAGGGCGTGGCCGCGCTCTCGATGATGTGGGTGGTCCTCGACCGGCTCGGCGGCGTGTCGAGCCTCGGCACCCTGTGGCACCGGCTCCCGTCCGGGCACACCGACCCGCTCGTCGGCCCCTACACGGCCGGCTTCCTCACCGCGTACGTCGTCGTGAAGCTCTTCGAGTACAACGGCGGCATGTGGAACCTGGCCCAGCGCTACATGGCCACGGACTCCCCGGGCGCCGCCCGCCGCTCGGCGGGGCTGTCGGCCGCCCTGTACCTGATCTGGCCCGCCGTGCTGCTGCTGCCCGCGGTCGCCGCGCCGGTGCTCATGCCGCACATCGCCGACCCTCAGCAGACATACGCGCTGATGGCGCAGTCCTACCTGCCCATGGGCCTGGTGGGTCTCACCCTCGCCGGGATGTTCTCCCACACCATGGCCATGGCATCCTCCGACGCCAACGCCATCTCGGCGGTGGTCACCCGTGACATCCTGCCCGCCCTCCTGCCCGGCTTCCGCGACGCGAGCACCGAGCGGGGTCTGCGGGTGGCGCGGGTGGTCACGGTGGTCTTCATCGCCGTCTCCATGATCGTGGCCATCGAGGCCGACCACTTCGGCGGCGTCCTCGGGATCATCGTCGGCATGGTCGCGGCCGTCATGGGCCCGATCTCCATCCCGATGCTGCTGGGCCTGCTGCCGGCCTTCCGCCGCTGCGGGCCGCGGGCGGCCCTGGCCTCCTGGGCGCTCGGCCTCGGCGGCTACTTCCTCGTCAAGTACGGCCTGGACGGGGCCTCCCAGACCACCGTGGTCGTCACCCCGCTGGTCACCTCGCTCGTCGTCTACACCGGCCTCGGCCTGCTGCTGCCGGAACCGGACACGGAGGCCGACGCCGTCGTCGCGGCCGTCTCCGGCCCGGAGCCCGGCCCCGAGACCGCTGCTCTGAACCCGCTGGCGGAGCAGGCCTGATGCGGCCTTCGCTCCGAGCGTCGGCGCGGGGCCACCGAGAACAGACAAGACACACCAACCGAGCACAGATGGAGGTAATCCTCGGATGAAGAGATCCTCGCTGGTGAGCGTCGCGGTCGCCCTGGTCGTCGGCACGGCGGGCTTCACCACGCACACGGCGTCCGGTGCGCGCGACGCCGCGCCCCGGCAGGCGCAGGCCGCCGCCGCGACGAGCGACGCCGGCGGCCACTGGGTGGACACCTGGGCGTCCATGCCCCAGTTGACCGAGCCCGGGAACATGCCGCCCGCGCCCTTCACCCAGACCGACCGCGTGTTCGAGCACGCCACGCTGCGCCAGACCGTGCACGTCTCGGTGGGCGGGCAGCATCTGCGGCTGCGCTTCTCCAACGCGTTCGGCGGCACCGACCTGCCCGTCACCGGCGTCACCGTGGCACGCCCGGCCGACGGCAAGGCGGGCGTCGACGCGATCGTGCCGGGCAGCGCCCGGACGGTGACGTTCGGCGGGCACCAGGGCATCGACATCCCGATGGGCGCTCAGGCGGTCAGCGACCCGCTGGACTTCGATGTGAGGGCCGGGACCGACCTCACCGTGACCGTCTACCTCGCCGACGGCCAGGCCTCCACCTCCATCACCTCGCACCCCGGCTCGCGCACCACGTCCTACATGCTCGCCGGTGAGCACCTGGACGACACCGCACTGCCCGGCGCCACCACCGCCGACCACTGGTACTTCCTCAGCGGCCTGGAGGTGTGGTCGAAGAACAGCACCTCCGCCACCGTCGTGCTCGGCGACTCGCTCAGCGACGGCCGCGGGTCCACGACCAACGGCAACGACCGCTGGCCGGACCAGCTCCAGGACCGGCTGCGCTCCCGCCCCGGCACGTCGGGCATCGCGGTCATCAACGAGGCGGCCGGCGGCAACCGGATCCTCCACGACGGTCTGGGTCCGGGCGCCCTGGCCCGGCTGGACCGTGACGTGCTCGCCCAGAGCGGCGTCGATCGGCTCATCGTCTTCGAGGGCGTCAACGACATCGGTACGGCCGACGCGACCGAGCCGGCGATGAAGCAGGTCACGGACGACCTCATCGGCGCCTACCAGCAGATAGTCGCCCGCGCCCACGCCCAGGGCATCCGCGTCTACGGTGCCACCCTCACCCCGTTCGGCGGCAACGGCTACGACGACCCGGCTGGCCTCCGCGAGTCGGCGCGGCAGTCGGTCAACCGGTGGATCCGCACCAGCGGCCGGTTCGACGCCGTCATCGACCTCGACCAGGCGGCCCGTGACCCTGAGAACCCGCGCGCACTGCTGCCCGCCTACGACACCGGCGACCACCTCCACCTCAACCCGGCCGGGTACAAGGCCCTGGCCGACACCGTGCCGGTCCGCCTCTTCCAGCAGCGCCCGCAACCGGGGGACGGAGGCATCAGCCCCGCCTGACGGGGCCCGGCGCTCCACAGAGGCGGCCAGCTGGACCCGTAGGACGCGGCTGATGGCGTCGCGAAGCGCCCGTCGGCCACGGACGACATGGCCGGCCACGGACGAGGTGGCCGGCCACGCGCGAGGTGGCCGGCCCGGTCAGCTCGCCAGCCGGTCCACGGCGGCCAGCACCGGCGCGACGCCGTCCTCCCCGCGGATCCGGGCGCCCAGGACCTCGGCCCGTCGCCGGTGGGCGGTGTCCCCGGTGGCCCGTGCGAGCGCCGCGGAGAGCGCGTCCGGGGTGAGCCCGCGCAGCGGGACGGCGCAGGGGGCCACACCGAGACCCACCAGGCGCTGCGCCCAGAAACCCTCGTCGAACTGCACCGGCAGCGGCACCGCGGGCACCCCGGCGCGCAGCCCGGCCGCCGTCGTGCCCGCCCCGGCGTGATGCACCACGGCGGCCATGCGCGGGAACAGCGCCGAGTGCGGGACCTCGTCGATGGTCAGCATGTCGTCACCGGCCGCCGCCAGCCCGGCCCAGCCCCGCTGGACCACCCCGCGCAGCCCGGCCCGGCGCAGCGCGCGCACGATCGTCCCGCTGAGCCGGGCGGGGTCGGGCACGGTGGCACTGCCGAGCCCGACGAAGACCGGGGGCGGCCCCGCGTCCAGGAACTCCCGCAGCTCGTCCGGGAGCCGGTCGTCACGGTCGTACGGCCACCAGTAGCCGCACACCTCCAGACCGGCCCGCCAGTCACGGGGCCGGGGCACCACCAGCGGGCTGAAGCCGTGGTGCACCGGCAGGCGCAGCCCCGCGCGGATGCGGCGGGCGGTGCCGATCCGGGAGGCGGGCAGCCCCAGCCGGGCCCGCACGGTGGGCACGGCCGCCGAGAAGACCCGCTCCACGGCGAGGTTCACCCCGTGCCCGGCGAGACGGTTCACCGGCGCTCCCCAGTGACCGCCGCCGAGCAGCGGCGGGGCGAACTCCCGGGTGGGCGACAGGGGTTGCAGATGGGTGCCCATGCAGGGCAGGCCCAACGCCTCGGCGATGGCGTGCCCGACCGGCCCCAGGGAGCCGGACAGCAGCAGGACGTCGCTCTTCTCGGCCGCCGCGATCAGCTCGTCCGTCATGCGCGTGAGGGCCGCCCGCACCAGCCCGACGGCCCGCAGCATCTTGCCCGCGTCGGTCGCGCTGCGGTGCAGGCCCCGCCCACGCGTGGAGTGGAGTTCGGCCCGCGGATCCACCGGCAGCGCGTGGAAGCCGAGCCCCGAGCCCGCGACGAGCGGCTCGAAGCGCCCGTGGGTGACCAGGGTGACCGCATGACCCGCGCGGGCCAGGCCGTGCCCCAGTCCGGTGAAGGGGGCGACGTCTCCCCGGGAACCCGCCGTCATGATCGCTACGCGCACGACGGCCAGTATGGCCGCGCCGCCGCCCACCGCCGGTGAACGACCCGTCGGATCGCGGAGCCTTCACCCCGCGCCTTGTTCACACGCCGAGCTGCCGGGCGGCCGCGTCCACGGTCTGCTCCAGGAGCGTGGCGATCGTCATGGGACCGACACCGCCGGGCACCGGCGTGATGAGCGAGGCCCGCTCCACGGCCGAGTCGAAGTCGACGTCGCCGACGTTGCCCTCGTTGTAGCCCGCGTCGATCACGACCGCGCCCGGCTTGATGTCCTGGCCGCGGACGAGCCGCGGCCGGCCCACGGCGGCTACCACCACGTCCGCCTCCCGGACCACGGACGACAGCTCACGCGTCCGCGAGTGGCAGTACGTCACCGTGGCGTCCCGGGCGAGCAGCAGCATGCCCACCGGCTTGCCGAGGATCGCGCTGCGCCCGACGACGACGGCCCGCTTGCCGGCCAGGTCGACGTCGTAGGCGTCGAGCAGCCGCAGGATGCCACCGGGCGTGCAGGAGACGAACCCCGGCAGGCCGAAGCTCATCGTGGCGAAGGAGGCGAAGGTGACGCCGTCGACGTCCTTCTCGGGCGCGATCGCCTCGAACGCGGCCCGCTCGTCGATGTGCTCGCCGACCGGGTGCTGGAGGAGGATGCCGTGGACGGAGGGGTCCTGCGACAGCGACCGCAGCGTGCCGACCAGTTCCTCGGTGGTGGTCTCGGCGGGCAGCGCCACACGGCGGGAGTCGATACCGGCCTTGCGGCTCCGGTTCTGCTTCATCCGGACGTAGGTGACGGAGGCGGGGTCCTCGCCGACCAGCACCGTCGCCAGACAGGGCGCCGTGCCCGTGCGGTCGGTGAGTTCGGCGGCCTTCCGGGCGGTCTCCTCGACGATGCGTCGGGCGAGCGCGGTGCCGTCCATGAGCCGGGCCTGGGACATGGTCCACTCCTGAGCGTTCGACGGAATCGCCCAGGCGCGCGGCTACGACTCTGCGTGGACCGCTCCCCGGTGGTGCTCCACCTCAGCGCCAGTCACGGCCCCGCCCCAGCCTAGCCGAACCCGCCCGCCGCCCCGGCAGCGCCCGCGGCGAACGGGCACGAGCCCGGGGCCGCACGGCGCGCAGCAGGGATCTCACCAGCGCGGCGGAGGCCAGCCGCTGTGCCGCGGAGGCGGCCCGCGAGGGCCGCGGCCGGGCGGAGTGGGACCCGCCCACTCCGGCGCGGGCCGAGAAGCTCCACGTCAGCCGGGAGCTGACCTGGACCCGCGCGGCCTTCCGCCCTACTCGTCCCATGTCCGGATCATGATCCGATCGGCGATCCTGCCGTCGCGCAGTGCACCGGTGTCAAAGGCGGGGCGTGCCGTGGTCGCCATATGACCTCCCACGAAGCCATGGCCCGGCGGGAGCGGGCCGTCACGGGCCTCTCCTTCGAGCGTGCTCCGCCCGTCCGGGCCCGGCAAGCCGGATGGGGCCCGCACGCACGGGCGCGGTAGGCGCCGCGCGCGGTACCGGCGCAACGCGCGGGCGGGCGTACGGCCGGTGCGTGCCGTGCCGTGCCCGACCCGGGGAGCGGCGGTGAACCTCCCCGTCGTGCGCCGCGTTCCGTCCGCCGCGTTCTCGTCCTGTCGGGTGAGCGGGGGCCTCAGGCCGTGTCCGGGCGGGGCCGGCGGCGTTGCTGAGGGCATGATCTCCACTCGACGTATCGTCACCGTCGTCGGTCTTGCCGCTTCCGTCACGGGTCTCGCCGCGCTGCCGGCGAGCGCCGCCGACACCGGGGTCCCGGTCGTCGGCAGGCTGGTGCCGCTCAGCACGGTCGACTCGCTCGCCCGCACCGGCCTCCCCGCCGAGCCGCAGAACGCGGTCCCCTCGGTCTCCGGGCAGCTCTCCTCCCTCCACCACGTGCACGACCTCAACCAGCTGAACCAGCTCAGGCAGGTCACCGGCCTCGTCTCCCCGCTCTTCGGGCTGGTGCCCGGCATCCACTGATCCCGCGCCACGCGGTGCGGCGACCGGCCCGCCCGCCGCCGTACCGCCTGGCCGCCGGTAGTGTCGGGACCACGGACAACGGTCGACGGAAGGGACCACCACCATGGCCCAGGAAGTGCGCGGCGTGATCGCACCCGGGAAGGACGAGCCCGTACGGGTCGAGACGATCGTCGTGCCGGATCCCGGGCCCGGAGAGGCCGTCGTACGGGTCCAGGCCTGCGGCGTCTGCCACACCGACCTGCACTACAAACAGGGGGGCATCAACGACGAGTTCCCCTTCCTCCTCGGTCACGAGGCGGCCGGTGTGGTGGAGTCGGTGGGGGAGGGGGTCACGGACGTCGCTCCCGGTGACTTCGTGATCCTCAACTGGCGTGCGGTGTGCGGGCAGTGCCGGGCCTGTCTGCGCGGGCGGCCCTGGTACTGCTTCAACACGCACAACGCCCGGCAGAAGATGACCCTCACCGACGGCACCGAGCTCTCCCCGGCCCTCGGGATCGGCGCTTTCGCCGAGAAGACGCTGGTGGCGGCCGGCCAGTGCACCAAGGTGGACCCGGCCGTCTCCCCGGCCGTGGCCGGGCTGCTGGGCTGCGGTGTGATGGCGGGCATCGGCGCGGCGATCAACACCGGGAACGTCGGCCGCGGCGACTCGGTCGCCGTCATCGGCTGCGGCGGTGTCGGGGACGCCGCGATCGCCGGGGCGTACCTGGCGGGCGCGGCGAGGATCATCGCCGTGGACATCGACGACCGCAAGCTCTCCACCGCCCGCACCATGGGCGCGACCCACACGGTCAACTCCAGGGAGACCGACCCGGTCGAGGCGATCCGGGAGCTGGCCGGAGGCTTCGGCGCTGATGTCGTGATCGACGCCGTCGGCCGCCCGGAGACCTACAAGCAGGCCTTCTACGCCCGTGACCTGGCCGGCACGGTGGTTCTGGTCGGCGTGCCGACCCCGGAGATGAAGCTGGAGCTGCCCCTGCTGGACGTGTTCGGCCGGGGCGGCGCGCTGAAGTCCTCCTGGTACGGCGACTGTCTGCCCTCCCGGGACTTCCCGATGCTGATCGACCTGCACCGTCAAGGGCGCCTGCCGCTGGACAAGTTCGTCACCGAGACCATCGCCCTCGACGAGGTGGAGAAGGCGTTCGAGCGGATGCACGGCGGCGACGTGCTGCGCTCGGTGGTGGTGCTGTGATGGCCGCCCGCATCGAACGCCTCGTCACCTCCGGGCAGTTCACCCTCGACGGGGGCACCTGGGACGTCGAGAACAACGTGTGGATCGTGGGCGACGACCACGAGGCGATCGTCATCGACGCCGCGCACGACGCCGAGGCCATCGCCGCCGCGGTCGGCGACCGACGGCTGACCGCCATCGTGTGCACCCACGCGCACAACGACCACATCGACGCCGCACCCGCCCTCGCGGACCTCACCGGTGCGATGATCTGGCTGCACCCCGACGACCTGCCGCTGTGGAAGATGACCCACCGCGACCGGGACCCCGACGAACACCTGACGGACGGCCAGGTGATCGAGGCGGCCGGCGCCGACCTCACCGTCCTGCACACCCCCGGCCACGCGCCGGGCGCGGTCTGCCTCCACGACCCCGGGCTCGGCGTCGTCTTCACCGGCGACACCCTCTTTCAGGGCGGGCCGGGCGCCACCGGCCGTTCCTACTCCGACTTCCCGACGATCATCGACTCCATCCGCGACCGCCTTCTCACCCTGCCGCCGGAGACGAAGGTCCTCACCGGCCACGGCGATGCCACCACCATCGGCACGGAGGCCCCGCACCTTCAGGAGTGGATCGCCCGCGGTCACTGAACGGCGGCGACGCACCGACGCAGCCGACAGGAAGACGACCGAAAGACGACAGAAAGACGACAGTAGATGTCCGGCTTCCGCGCCACCCTCGACGAGGACACCGCAGGAAGACGCACAGGAGGCCGGACATGTCACGTCCACGTCCACGTTCACTGGAGGGCAAGGTCGCGCTGGTCGCGGGAGCGACACGCGGCGCAGGCCGCGGCATCGCCGTGGAGCTCGGCGCGGCCGGCGCCACCGTGTACGTCACCGGACGCAGCACACGCGCCCAGCGCTCCGAGTACGACCGCCCCGAGACCCTCGAGGACACCGCCGAACTCGTGACCGAGGCCGGCGGCCACGGCATCGCCGTCCCCACCGACCATCTGGAACCCGACCAGGTCCGCGCCCTCGTCGAGCGCGTCGCACACGAGCAGGACCGCCTGGACGTCCTCGTCAACGACATCTGGGGCGGCGAGAAGCTCTTCGAGCGGGACACCCCCGTCTGGGAGCACGACCTCGACAACGGTCTGAGGCTGCTCCGCCTGGCCGTGGAGACACACGCCGTCACCAATCACCACGCCCTGCCCCTGCTGCTGCGCCGGCCCGGCGGCCTGGTGGTGGAGATGACCGACGGCACCGCCGAGTACAACCGGGACACCTATCGCGTCAATCTCTTCTACGACCTCGCCAAGGCGTCCGTGCTGCGTATGGCCTTCTCCCTGGGCCACGAACTCGGCCCGCGCGGCGCCACCGCGGTCGCGCTCACCCCCGGCTGGCTGCGTTCGGAGATGATGCTCGACCACTTCGGGGTGCGGGAGGAGAACTGGCGCGACGCCCTGGAGCAGGTGCCCCATTTCGCCATCTCCGAGACTCCGCGCTACGTCGGCCGGGCCGTCGCCGCCCTCGCCGCCGACCCGGACGTGGCGCGCTGGAACGGTCGGTCGCTGTCCAGTGGCGGGCTCGCCCAGGTGTACGGCTTCACCGACGTGGACGGCAGCCGCCCCGACGCCTGGCGGTACCTGGTCGAGGTGCAGGACGCGGGCAAACCGGCGGACGCGACCGGCTACCGGTGAGCGGACCCATTCGGCCGGCATGGACGGCAGCGGTACTCACGCGGCCGGTACTGACGGCAGTGGCGTACGCGCCCCGTGGCCCGGCGGCAGCCCCAGGTCCGACCGTACGGCGGCGTAGTAGCCCTCGCGCGCGGCGCGCTGCTGCGCCAGCAGCGCCCGCCAGGCTTCCGGCTCCCGCCGTTCCCGCCGTCCCTCGCGCACGAACCGCTCCATCTCCAGCACCACCGCCACCCACACCCGGGCCTTCTCCACCGCCTCCTTGCCGCCCAGCATGATCAGCGTCTCGCCCGAGGGCTCCCGGGCGACGGCCGCCTCCGCCGGCAACGGCTGGGCCTCCGCCATCGTCAGGGGGTGCGGATGCGGGTCGGCGCCCAGATGGGAGGCCACCCGGTAGGTCAGCGTGACCGTCTGCTTCAGCGAGCGCGCGTAGTCGGAGTACACCGAGAGCCGCCGCTCCTCCCAACGTGCCGTCCGCTCCCGGAGGAACCGCGCCCGGTCGCTGCGCACGACCGCCAGATACGAGCCCAGCGCGCCGATCACGACGCCGATGAGGGCGGGGAGTTGCTGTATGAACGCGGACATGACCGTACGGTATCTGCCCAAACGATCGCCGCGACGGTAGGTTCTGCCCATGACGGACACGAGGCGGTTCGAGGGACACGGAGTGCTCGTCACCGGTGCGGCCCGCGGCATCGGCGCGGCCATCGCCCGGCGACTGGCCGAGGAGGGGGCGCGGGTCCTGGTCACCGACGCCGACGCGACCGTGGCGGAGAAGACCGCGGCGATCCTGCGCGAGCGCGGACTGGCGACCTGGGCGTACCGCTGCGACGTGGCCGACGGGGACTCCGTGGAGGCGGCCGTCGCGCACGCGGTCGACGCGTTCGGCAGGCTCGACGTGCTGGTCAACAGCGCGGCCCACTGCACCCCCGACACCCCGCTCTTCGAGGACGGCACGGACGAGGACTGGGCGCGCGACCTCGACGTCACCCTGACCGGCGCCCACCGCTGCTGCCGCGCCGCCCTGCCCCACCTCGTGGCGTCCGGCCGGGGCGCGATCGTCGGCATCGGCTCGGTCAACGCCGCCCAGGACTTCGGCAACCACGCCTACAGCGCCGCCAAGGCGGGCCTGGTCTCCCTGACCCGCACCCTCGCCGGGCACGCCGCCGCCCGGGGCGTACGCGTCAACCTCGTGATGCCGGGCACGGTCCGCACCTCGGCGTGGGAGGGACGGGACGCCGAACTCGACCGGATCCGCGGGCTGTATCCCCTGGGGCGCGTCGGGGAGCCGGACGACATCGCCGCCGCCGTCGCCTTTCTCGCCTCACGCGACGCGGCCTGGATCACCGGCACCACCCTCACCGTCGACGGCGGCCTCACAGCCGTCAACGCCGGCTTCCGGACCGCCCTTCGCACCCCCTGACACCAACCCCCTTACACCAACCCACTGACACCAGGGGCGCACCGGCACCCGGCGGGCGATCACCGGGTGCCGAAGGTCACTGTTTCATTTCGGCATGAAGTGGCTTACAACCGATCTCTCCCCATAGCGGTCTATGTGTCCGAGAGCGCGGAAACGCGAACGCACCACGGGGGAGAGAAGGACCACGATGAGGAACATCGGCAGGCGCGGAGCCGTCGTACTCGGCATCACGGGGATGGTCGCGCCGCTCACGCTCGCGCTCGGCGCCGCGCCGGCGCAGGCGGCGAGCTGTACGACGAAGAGCGGGCCGTACCAGAAGCAGGTGGAGAAGTTCCTCGGCCGCCGCGTCGACGGACGCCAGTCGGCCGCCGACTGCACGGCCATACGCGCCTTCCAGGCCAAGCACGGCATCACCCCGAACATCGGGTACGCGGGGCCGGTCACCTGGGGCGTGATGGATCTCATGAACAAGCAGAAGGCCGTGGGAAAGAAGCCCAACAAGGACGGCAAGTGCCCGACGAACAAGGGCCGCATCGCCTGCGTCAACCTCACCGTGCAGCTGAGCTGGATCCAGGACGGCGGCAAGCTCGTGTACGGGCCCGTGCCGGTGCGCACCGGTCGCGACGGCTACGAGACCCGCACGGGTCTCAAGAAGATCTACTGGCGTGACATCGACCACGTTTCGACCCTCTACAACGTGCCGATGCCCTACAGCCAGTTCTTCGACGGTGGCCAGGCGTTCCACTCGGTGGGGCTCAGCGTGTGGAACCCGCCGGGCTCCCACGGTTGCGTGAACATGACCAGGAAGGACGCCAAGAAGTACTGGACGCTGCTGAAGAAGGGCGACGACGTCTTCGTGTACGGCCGCAAGCCCGGAACCTGAGGTCCAAAGAGGCGGGTTGCGCCGGTTTCACGTGATGAGCAACACGGTCCGGAATGTCCATATGGCGTGCACTTACTCACAGCGCCTTCACGTCCAGCGGCATATGCTTCACACCATGTCCACCACTGTTGAAGCCGCCTCCGAGCGATCGGCCGCGGAGGTCAACGAGGAGATCCGGGCCTTGTGGCGCCGGTCGGGCGGGACACTCACCACCGAGCAGCGAGAGCTGTACCAGCGCCTCGTCATGGAGTGGGCCACGGCCGCTCCGCACTCGGACAGGGCCGCCTGACCGGACTCGCGGGCACCCCCGCCGCACGCGGAAACAGGGTGCCCCGACCTCGGCGCACCGGCCTCTGTCCGCACCGACCGCCACCGGTCCCGTCCGGCACCGCTCCCGGCATCGTCCCCGTCAGCCCCACGTGGCCGAGTAGTACCGCTGGTACGCCTTCCTGTCCTGCTCCGAGCGGATCCACCGGGTCGCCACCAGCGCGATCAGGCTGCCGGCGATGACCAGCAGCCCCGGGCCGACGTTCCTGGGGTCGGTGAGCCGGGCGAGCAGCGTCGCCCGGGTCGTCGCGCCCGTCACCGGCGCCGACGTCCCGGGGGAGACGGCGCCGGGCGCGATGGCGCTGTGGGTGGCCGGAGCGGACGGGGTGGACGGGGCGCCGGAGGAAGCGGTGCCCTGGCCGGCGCCCTGCTGCGGCGCCGACACGATCAGTTTCACGCCCAGCGCGGTCAGCGCCTTGGTCACGGGCTGGAAGAACGTCGTACCGCCCGTCGTGCAGTCGCCGCTGCCCCCCGAGGTCACTCCCAGAGCGATCCCCTCCGAGAACAGCGGGCCGCCGCTGTCCCCGGGCTCGGCGCACACCGTGGTCCGGATCAGGCCGGTGACGGTGCCCTCCGGATAGTTCACCGTCGCGTTCAGCCCCGTCACCTCACCGTCGTGCAGCCCGCTGGTACTGCCGCTGCGGAACACCCGCTGCCCCACCGCCGGATCGCCCGCGCCCGTGATCCGCACCCCGTTGCCCCCGCCGATCGCCACCACGTCCGCGCCCGGCCCGGCACGGCCGGAGTCGTACTTCACCAGCGAGAAGTCGCTGCCCGGAAAGCTGCCGCCGACCGTCGTGCCCAGTTGCCGGCTGCCCTGGCCGTCCGCGAACCAGATGGAGCCGGTGGGCCCGCAGTGACCGGCGGTGAGGATGAAGTCGCCGCGCCCGTTCGTCACGTTGAAGCCGGCCGAGCAGCGCCCGCCGGTGGACAGAATGGGCTGTGCCCCGTTGAGCCGGGTGGTGAACCGGCCCTTGGTGCGCTCCATGTGCACGAACGAGCCGATGCCGTCGGCGACTTGGGACATCCGCGCCCAGTCGCCGGTGGAGACGGTGCTGTCCGCCTCGACCGTCACCCGGTTGGTCCGGTAGTCCGTCACCCATGCCGTGCCGGGCACCCGGGGCGCCGCGCGCAGAGCCGCCGTGGCCGACCTCAACTCGTCCATGCTGTGCCGCACGACCCTCGCCTCGGCCCCCGCCCGCCGGACCTCGGCCGCGGCCCCGGTGTCCGTGACGGCTACGACCGGGCGGCCGTCGGCGCCGATCCAACTGCCCGCCGTACGCGCCGTACCCAGCCGGGCCACCAGATCGGCACCCGCCGAGGCGGCCGTGGTGGCACCCGTGGCGGCGGCCGGCCGTACGGAGCCGGGCGCGGCACCGGCGGCGCCGGGGGCCTCGTCCGCCATCGCGGCCTGCGCGACCATCGCTCCTCCGAGGAGGAGTCCCGCCACGGCCGTCAGCCGTGTCACTCGCCTCACGACCCGTCGTCGTGCGTGCCTCATGCGTGGCTCCCGAACACCGAACACTCCCAACGCCGCGCGGCGCTCCGGTCCTTGGGCGCCCATACTCCATACGCGCCGCGGCACGCCGGCGTTCAGCCCCTGCGCAGTCCCTGCCGTCGTGCGTCCGCGTCATCCCAGGGCGTCGGTGAGGCCGCCTGTGCCGGGCGGACGAAGCCGCTTATCTTGGGCGCATGAACAGGATCCCGAACGACCCGACCGGTGGGCCGGATCCCCTCAGCGCCCAACTGGCACGGCTCGCGGCCGGCAAGTACCTGCTGCTCACCAGCTACCGGAAGAACGGCACCCCGGTCGCCACCCCGGTGTGGGTGGTGCGGGACGGCGACGCGCTCGGCGCGTGGACGGCGGCCGACTCCTGGAAGGTCAGGCGGATCCGCAACCGCGCCGACGTCCTCGTGGGCCCCTGCGACCTGCGCGGCCACCCGACGGGCGATCAGGTCCCGGCGACCGCCGAGATCTGCGACCCGGCCACCACCGCCCGCTACCGGGGCCTGATCGCTCGCAAGTACGGCCTCGTCGGCCGCCTCACCCTGCTCGGCAGCCGGTTGCGGCGGGGCGAGCGGGGGACCGTCGGGATCCGGGTGACCCTCACGCGCTGACCGACGCGCGAGGGCCACCCGGGACGGCACGGTCCCCGTCCCGGCGGGAGGCCCCGCCCCGGCAGGCGACCCCCCGGTCCCGGCGGGAGACCCTGCCCTGGCAAGAGGCTCTGGCCGGACGGGAGTTGTCCGGCGGGACAGGCCCTACGACGCGTCCAGCACCGTGCCCGTCAGCAGCGCGCCGCCCTCCTGCGGCTCCCAGGAGTCGTCGGTCAGCTGGAAGCGCACCGACTCGGCCGGCTCCTCGACCCGGTCCTGAGCCGTCGGGACCGTCACCTCGGTGCTCACCTCGCCCGGCCGGAAGCCCGCGACCAGATACAGGCCCCGCACCTGGGACAGCGGGCGTTCTGGGTCGGGCGACTCGCCGGAGACGTCCCGCAGCCACCCCGCGTCGACGTCCTTCGTGGACAGCTGAGGACCCTGCGGGACGGGCCGTACGAGGAAGGCCGCCAGGATGTCGGTGTCGGCCGGCGCCGACAGGCCGATCCGCCACTTCAGGGGCTTGCCCTCGGTGACCCGGTCGGCCACGGGCGTGACCGTGACGGTGGGCCGCGGGTCGTCGTTCTCGACGGTCACCCCGCCCCGGTGCGAGCCGACCACCGAGGTGTGCACCGCCTTCACCACCACGTCGTACGGCAGATCCTCACCGAAGCGCGTGTTGCCCTGCACCCGCACCGGCACGTCCACGGCGTGGCCGCCCGGCCGTACCGTCACCAGCCGGTCGCCGGCCTTGCCCGTAACCGGGTCCAGGACGTACAGCCGTATCTGCCCGGTGCCGTGGCCGGAGACCCGCACCGGCACCCGGTAGGTGCGCACGCCCGAGTCGCCCTCCTTGACCGTGAGGCGGCCGATGTCGACGCGGGGCAGCGCGGCCGCCCGTACCGCCGGGGTGCCGGGGCGCCAGCCCCAGGCGTCCATCAGCCAGGCACGGCCCGAGCGGCTGCGCGGTGTCAGCTCCAGCGCCGCGATCCTGCGCAGGTCGAGCCCGGCGCGGGCGGCGGCGGTCAGCGGGACGCGCAGCTCGCGCGCCCAGTAGGAGGCGGTCCGCTCGGTGCCCGGCAGTCCGTCGACGCTCACCCGGCCGAGCACTGCCCGGCGGCCGGAGGCATCGGTGAGGGCCACGTCCAGCCGAGTGCCGGAGGTGTTCGGCGGCACGAAGAGGCGCAGCGCCAGCCTCCCGGAACCCTTCAGCGACACGGGCGCGGCGTACCGTATCCGTGCCGTCGGTCCGGCGGCGGACCAGCGCAGCGCGACCGCGCGGCGGCCGGTCTCCCGGGCGGTGTCCCACTGGGCGAAGTGCGGTGACAGGCCGGCGGTGCCGGAGCCGAGGCAGGCCGCGGACGGGCTGGGGTCCACCGCCGAGCACAGCCGGCCCCCGGTCACCGAGACCGCCCCGTCCGGCAGGAGGCCGCCGGTGCGGCCGGCGCCGACGGCGTGGGTGAGCACGCGCGCCGGGTCCGCGGACGGCGCCCGGAGACCGGAGCCGTCGAGCAGCGGGCGCACCCGGTCGTCCCCGGCGACGAACAGCCGGGCCGCCGCGGCGATGTAGGTGGCGCCGGCCCGGTGCTGCTGGTCGGCGGTCAGCCGGGTGCGGGTGCCCGGCGAGCAGACCGGGTCCCGGTGGTCGGGGTCGTCGTAGAAGTCGTCCTCGGCGGGCGCCTGCGCCTTGCCCGGGGTCCACTCGGTGTTGAAGAAGTTGTGGTCGGCGCCGACCACGTACACCGCGCTGTGCAGGGCGGTGCCCCGGCTGACACCGCGGGTGCCGTCGACGTACACCTCGCCCTGAAGGTCGGAGACGTCGCCGTCGCAGCCGGGCAGGATCGTCGCGGACGGCACGTCGGCGACCGGATTCTGGCCGAAGATCGTCGGACCGATCAGCACGGTGCCGCTGATGTGCCAGCGGGCGGGCCCGTGGTAGCCGTCCTGGTCCGCGGGCGGCGGGTAGAGGCTGTCCATGGCCGCCCGGTTGACGCCCTCGCCGCCGCGCGAGTGCCCCGTCAGCAGAACTCGCGACAGGTCCGCCGTCGGCGCGCGGCGTACGGCGTCGGGTGCGGAGGACGGGTGGCCGGCCCAGTCGGCCCACCGGGCCAGATGCTGTCTGACGAGCGAGGATCGGGCCTGGGCGCCGCCGTCCTCGGCCGCCCAGTCCTGCCCGTTGATGCCGTTGGCCGAGATCGACACCGTCACATAACCCTGCGAGGCCAGGAGCCGCTGGTCCTGGAGATAGCCACGGTAGCCGGGGATCGGCCGGGTGCCGGCCGGGCAGGGCCAGTCGCCGGTGACCTCCTCGCTGTGCGGCTTGTAGCAGGTGGCGTGGCGGCCGTGCAGGAACAGCGCGAGCGGCCGGCGGCCGGCGGCGCCCTGCGGCGCGACCACCACGCCCCGCATCTCGACGGGGGCCGGGAACCCGGGCAGCCGCACCGCCTTGAGGCTGTACTCGCCCGTCACGGTGCGGTACGGGCCCGGTCGGCCCGGGTCGACGCCGTTCGCGGGGAGCGGCGCGGGCGGCCGCACCGCGGCGAGGGAACTGCGGCCGGGTGCGTGCGCCGTGGCGCCGGAGGTGTCCAACCGCCGCCCGGCGGCGCGGACTTGCAGGCCGTCCAGGTCGGTGGTGCGGGCCTTGCCCAGGGCAAGGCGGAAGGTGCGGCCGTCCTCGCCGGGCCTCGGGCGCCCGATCAGCCGGTCGCCCGCGTAGAACTCGACACGCGCGTCACCCATGGGCACCGCAGTGGCCGAGTGCCACTCCAGCTGCCGGGCGGTCCCTTCGCCAGTGACACGCCATCCCGGCGGAAGCCCGCCGCCGTCGGCGCTCGACGCGAACGGCCCGTCGGCATGGGGCGGTTGAGGCTGCGCCGACGCGGGCGCCGGCCCCGCCATGGCGAGCAACGCCACGGCGGTGACACCTATGCACCGGGCACGGATCCGGGCACGGATCAATGGTCCCCTCCTTGGAATCCCCGGCAGGCGCGCACGTCCTGCCGCACACGAGCTCAGACGCCCCGTCGGTCCCGAGGGCCGCTCGCGTCCCGGAGGACGGGGCTGCCGGGCTGTGGGTTGCCTGTGCAGGGAAGCGGGGCGGCGCCGGCGACACGATCACGCCAACCGGGGGCGAACCGGTGGTTCCGGGCCGGGGGTTGCGGTGGTCCGACCTGGGGCGGACGGGCAGATGGAGCCGGGATGACACATACGTTCCGCGGGTCGTTTCTCCGCGTGGCGGCGTTTCGCGGGATGTGCCTCCGGCTAGTTTGTGGGCGCCGCGGACAGGGCCGGCACCGCCGGCCGGCCGGTGTCGCGGCGGGTGTGACGGCGTCGCTGACGTGACGGAGCTGGTGGAGTGAAGGGAATCCTGGCCCGGAGCCGGGGGATCGGCGAGTGGCTCACCGCTCGCGCCGGCTGGTGTCTGGCCGGCTCCCTGGCGCTGTATGTGCTGACCGTCGCCACGCATCCGCCCCACCCGCTGGACCTGCGCGTCTACCGCGAGGCCTCACCGCACGTGCTCTCGGGCGGTCTGTACGACTACGTGGTGCGCACCGGTCCGCCCATCCCCGAACTGCCGTTCACCTACCCGCCCTTCGCCGCGCTGCTGTTCCTCCCGCTGGCACACCTGCCCTGGGCGGTGCTGGTCGCGCTGTGGCAGGCGGTGTCCCTGGCGGCCCTGCTCGTCATCACGGTGTGCGCCCTGCGGCTGCTGTCCCCGGGCCCCGGCGCCCGCGTCCGGGATCTCGCCCTGCTCTGGGCCGCCGCCGGACCCTGGCTCGAACCCGTGCGGCACACCCTCGACCAGGGCCAGGTCAACCTGGTGCTGGGCGCTGTCGTCCTCGGGGGACTTGCCCTGTCCGGTACGGCGGCGGGGCGCGGCGCGGCCGTGGGTCTGGCGGCGTCGGTGAAACTGACCCCGGCCGTCGGCGGACTGTATCTGCTGGCCACCCGGCAGTGGCGCGCGGCGGCTTGGGCGGCCGCGACCGGCTGTGCGACCGTGGTCCTGGCCTGGTGCGTCGCCCCGGACGCGTCGGCACGGTACTGGTCGGACCTGGTGACGGACACAGGGCGGGTCGGCCCGGTGTGGTCGGTGCGCAACCAGTCCCTGCGCGGAGCGCTCACCCGGCTGCTCGGCCCCGACGTGACGGACTCGGCCCTGTGGTGGGCGGCGCTGGCCCTGGTGACCCTCTCGGCGGCCTGGGCCCTGCACCGCCGCGTCCGGCGGAGCGACCTGCTCGGCGTCCTGGTCACCGTGGAGCTGTACGGGCTGCTGGTGTGCCCCATCTCCTGGAGCCACCACTGGATCTGGTGCGTGCCCGCCATGATCTGGCTGGCCCACGGCCCCGGCCGGCGGCGACCGCTCAGCCGGGTCGCCCTCGCCCTGTGGGCGCTGGTCACCGTCACCCGCCTCGTGCCGCGTCTCATTGGTGCGGAGGACCGGCTGGCGCACCCCGGCCCGTACCCCGAGCTCCTCGCCTGGCCGGGCAGCGTCTACGCCGTCTGCGCGGTGCTGACCTTCCTGGCCCTGGCCCTGGGGGGTGTTTCGCCGACCACGCCGGGCTCGCGGCGCCTGGCACCGCACCTCGCGGCGTTGTCGTCGGTCGCCGATGCTCCGGATCGACTCCCTCCTGCGCCTTGCGGTGCTCCCCCACTGCCTGAACGGCGTGGGAGGTACCCCCACCGCCGGCCACCGCTCCCTGATCCGGCCTGATCGACGAGAAACCCCTAGGACCGGCCCGGGAGGAACAGCGTGCCGGCGTCCCCGGACCGGAACGGTCGCGGGACCTGCCGCACCCGGGGGTGCTGTTGTGACGGCGGCGGCCGGGAGGCCGTCAGCTCCAGGCGCTGTATGGCTCGTCGACCAGCTGGAAGACCGGCTCGCCCCGCACCGGGTCCTTGGCGGTGGACAGCCGCACCCGGTCGCCGCCGTGGATGCCGATCAGCGGCCCCATGACCCGGCCCCGAACGACGAAGCCCTCGCCCATCTCTATGAGCGACACATTGCGGGCGGCCGGGGTGTTGCGGTGCACCACCGTGGAGTGGCGGACCGTGCCCGTGCCCGCGCTGCGCTCGGTGCGCAGCTCGCTGCCGCGGCACACCGGGCACAGCACCCGGTGGAACATCGCCGTCCCGCACCAGGTGCAGCGCTGGAAGTACAGGGCGTCCTGATCGCGGGCGCCGGGCTCGAGGAGGCCGGTCGCGGAGCCCGCCGTGGAGCCGGCATCCGCATGAGCGGCGCTGCCTGAGTAGTGGTACACGCTGGTCAACTCCCTGCGCTCGGCCGGAATCCGGTGTGCCCGGACCACCCGTGCACACCCGTGCGCGGTACCCGTGCCACCGTGCACGGCCAACAGAGTATGGCACTCAGTGCCAGACGTAAAGGTACTCCGTACCAAAATCTGAGTCGATCGCGGTACGGAGTACCGCCAGTCGAGGGGGAGAGGGGAGCCCGCTCCGGGAACCATGGCACTCAGTGCAGTGGGCGAAGGCGGCCGAGGGTCGGGCGAGCGCTCCGACCTGCCCGCAGTAACCTTTCCTCGCCTTCCTTCCACCGGATACACCACCACCCCAGGAGCCCCCAGCATGCCGTCCGCACGCCCCCGCCTCCTGTACGTCACCGACCTGGCGTATCCGGCGCGCGGCCGCCGCTACTGCGACGAGGACATACGGCTGACCGCACGCCTCCGCGAGGAGTTCGACCTGGCCCTGTGCCACCCGCGGGACGCGGCGGCCCTGATGGACGCCTTCGACGCCGTCGTCGTCCGCAACAGCGGACCCGTCCTGGAGTACCGGGAGGCCTACGACGACTTCCGGACACGGGCCCTGGCCGGCGGAACACGGGTCTACAACCCGCTCACGGGCCGGGGCGACATGGCCGGCAAGCAGTACCTCCTCGACCTGACCGCCGCCGGGTACCCGGTCATCCCCACCGTCGACCGTCCCGAGGACCTGCGTCTGCTGCCCGTCGCGGACCGGTATGTGGTCAAACCGAAACTGGGCGCCGACTCCATAGGGCTGCGCATCGTCACCGCCGACCGGCTGCCCGGCCTGGTCGACGGCACCGTCCTCGCCCAGCCGCACATCGACTTCGCCCACGAGATCTCCTTCTACTTCGTCGACCACGACTTCCAGTACGCCCTGTACGCCCCGGACCCCGGGCGGCGCTGGGAGCTGCGGCCGTACGAACCGACCAGGGACGACCTGGAGTTCGCCCGGCGCTTCGTCGAGTGGAACGCCCTCGACCACGGCATCCAGCGCGTGGACGCCTGCCGTGCCCCGGACGGGGAACTGCTGCTGGTCGAGCTGGAGGACCTCAACCCGTATCTGTCGCTGGACGCACTCGACGACACGGGCCAGGGCGCCTTCGTGGCCGCGATGACGCGTTCCCTGCACGGCTTTCTCGCCGCCACGCAGGAGGCGTAGCGAACGGGCGGGCGCGGCCGTGATGTGCTGAGCTGGTGCCGTCGGAGGGGCACGGAGACCGGCGCGCGGCGGACGGAGGGCTACGGCATGACGGGCGTGGACGCGTTCCTGGGGCGGCTCGACCCCGAGATGTACGTGGTGACGGCCGCGGCGGGCGGGGAGCGGGCGGGCTGCCTGGTCGGGTTCGCCTCGCAGTGCTCCATCGATCCGCTGCGCTTCGTGGTGTGGCTGTCCAAGGCGAACCGCACCTTCCGGGTGGCCGGGAGGGCGGACCGGCTCGCCGTGCATCTGCTGGCCCGGGATCAGTACGCCCTCGCCGAGCTCTTCGGGGGCAGCACCGGCGACGACGCCGTGGACAAGTTCGCTCATGTGCCGTGCACCCGGCGGCCGGGCGGGGCGGTCGTGCTCGACGACGCGCCGGCCTGGTTCGTCGGCCGGATCGTCCTGCGCACCGACGGCGGGGACCATGTGGGTTTTGTGCTGGAGCCGGTGGAGTCAGGGGGGCGGACCGGGCGCGACGAACAAGACGAACAAGACGAACCAGGTGAACGGGGCGAACAAGGTGAACACGGCGAACCGGACGAACGGGGCGGACGGCGTGGCCCGTTGCTGCGTCTGACGGACGCGGCCGCCATCGCGCCGGGCCACCCGGTGGGCTGACCCGGCCACCGGGCGGATCGGGAAAGCCCGGCCGGGCTACACCGGTTCCGCCGGGACCCGGATGTCCAGGACGCAGACGTCGTCCCGCCGCTCGCCCTTGAGCATCGCGGCCAGCAGCGGGCCGAGGGAGCCGGGTGCGTCCGTGCGATGGGCCGTGGCGGCTTCGGCGAGGCGTTGCAGACCCTGGTGGATGCTCTCGCCGGGCCGCTCGACCAGGCCGTCGGTGTAGATCAGCAGCCGGTCGCCCGGCTCCAGCCGGCACTCGGCCTGCTCGAAGTGCGGAGTCTCGGCCGCTCCCAGCAGCACCCCGCGCGGGCGTTCGAGGTAGCGGGCCTCGCCCCGGCGCAGCAGCAGCGGCGGCGGATGGCCGGCCTGCGCCCACAGGAGCCGGTGCTCGTCCGGCTGGTACCGCGCCAGCACCATGGTCGCCGTGCCGTGGGAGTCGCGGGAGTGCAGCAGCAGCGTGTTCAGCCGGGCGAGCGCCCCGGTCAGCGAGGAGCCCGTGAAGATCATGCCCTTGGCGGTGAACCGCAGCTGGGCCATGGTGGCCACCGCGTCGATGCCGTGCCCGGCGACGTCCCCGACCACGAACAGCGCGTCCCCGCCGGGGAGCTCGATGGCGCTGAACCAGTCGCCGCCGACGTGGATCCCGGACTCGGCGGGCAGATAGGCGAGGTCCACCCGCAGCCCGGCCAGGCGCACGGGCCGGCGCGGCAGCGGCAGCAGCGCGTGCTGGAGCCGGCCGGCCAGCATCCGCTCGGCCTGGAGGATCCCGTGCTGCGCCAGCATCGCCCGCTCGCTCTCCACCAGGGCCAGCTCCGCGCTGCGCTGCGCGGTGAGGTCCTGCATGAAGCCATGGACCTCGGCCGGTGTGCCCTGGGCGTCCGCCACGGCCTCGGCGACGGCCCGCAGGTGCCGCACACCGGCCGGCGTACTGATCCGGAACGGCACGTCGAACGGCTTGCCCTCGCCGAGGAGCTCCCGCACGGCCCGGGCGAGCGCGGGCTCGTCCTCCGGCAGAGCCAGCTTCGGCAGCTCCTCCAGCCGCACCGGGCCGTGGACGGGGTCGCGCTCGCACAGCGTGTAGACCTGGGACGACCAGACGGCCTCGCGGGTGACCAGGTTCCAGGTGGCCCAGCCCAGACGGCCGAGGCGCTGGAGGTCCGCCAGGCGCTGCTCCTGCCGGTCGGAGGAGTCCTGGCGCAGCCAGGTGACCAGCAGCCCGTCGCCCACGCGGGTGGCCCGCACCGAGTACGTGGACAGCTCCTGGGCGCCGGCCACGAACTCCTGCTGCGCGTACGGCTCGCTCTCGTAGGGCTCACCGGTGCCGAGGACGCCCAGCCAGCCCTGCCACAGCGGTTCCTCGGCGACGGCCGGCCAGCACTCCAGGATCCGCAGCCCGGTGAGCTCGCGTCCGCCGCGCCCGGTCACGTCGACGGTCTGCGGGGTGGCGGCGTCGATGCGGTAGTCCTCGACGTCGCCCGAGGCCGAACGCAACGGGGTGAGCAGCAGGGCGGCGCCGGGCAGCGCCTCGAACAGGGCGCGGACGGCGTCCGGGGCGCCCTCGGAGAGCTGTTCGGGGCGGGCGTCGAAGGAGCGCAGCCGGCCCGCGCACAGCCGGGCGGCACCGCGCAGCAGTTCCCGGGCGTTCGGGGTGAACGGCCCGTCCTGGGAGCGGAGTACACCTATGGCCACGTGGGCCGGGCTCCCACCCACCACCGGCAGCCAGGCACGCGACCGCCACCGTTCGGCGGGGTCGCCGATCAGCAGGTGCCGCTCGTTGTCCTCCGCCTCCTCTGCGGAGTTCTCCAGCCAGCGCGGCTCACCGGTGTCGAGCGCGTCCAGCGCGGGGACCCCGCTGAGCGGCGGCACGTGCCGCCACTGGTCCGCCAGGGTGTCGTCGACGCCGGCGTGGCCGATCAGCTCCAGTCCTCCGGCCGGCAGCCGCCGGTAGAGGATCACCGCGTCCGCCCCGGCCGGTTCGGCGAGATGCTCCCGCAGGCAGTGGGCGAGGTCGTGCGGGGTGCCGGCGCGGACCAGGGCCCGGCCGAGCACCGCGAGGACGGCGGAGTCGCCGCCCGGTGCGCCCGCCGCGGGTGCGGCGGCGCCGGGGGACGGGGCCGGGCCCCGTATGCTGCCGAGGTCGGGGCCGGCCGGGGCCGCGGAGGTGGTCGGCGCGGCGTCCGGGGCCGTCGCGCCGCCGGTGTGGGTGAGCGGAGGCACCAGTGTGCCGAGCGTGATCCAGCACTCCTCCACCAGCGTGCGGCCCGCGGTCTTGGCACGCTGGAGCAGCTCCTCGTGCGCGGCCTCCGGGGAGCAGCCGGTCAGCGCCATCAGCGCCCCCTTGGCCCGCTCGACCACGGCGGAGGTCGTCGCTCGCTCTTGCAGTCGGTCCATCTCGGCCCGCTGCCTGGCCACCATCCTCGCCAGCGCCGCCGTGTCGGGTGCGGGGCCGGAGTCCGCGGAGAAGCCGGAATCGCTGGTCACGGGACGAGCATTGCACATCGGAACCGGTCTGATCACAGGATTGTCGGTCCGTATTCGTGCGAGAAGACGGTGAGGAGGGGTTCTCAGCGGCCGCCGCCGCGCCCCACGAGCGCCTCCGACACCGCCCGGACACTGCGGGCGATGTGCTGGAGTTGCAGCAGTTCCGCCGCGTACAGCTTGATCGTGTGCTCGATGACCGACTCCGGCATGCCGAGCCGGGGCAGGTCGGCGCGGGCGGTCTGCAGGGCGGTGCGGGCCACCCGGATCTCCTGCTGGACCTGGATCTGCGCGTGCCGGGCGAGCAGGACGGGGTGCCGCACCAGTGCGGGGTAGCTGCCGTAGCGCGCGGGCACCAGTTCGCGCAGCCACCTGGTCGCCGAACGCTCCCAGTCGTAGCTTCCGGGGGCCTTGACCTGGCAGGGCCAGTCCGGGCTGGTGCGCGTGGTCGTCACAGGCATGATCATCGCTTCCGGGTGTGCGGCGTCGTGGAGGGTGGTCCGACGAGGGCGAGGCGGCCCCGGCCTAGGGGATGACCGGGGCCGCCGCGGGCGCACGCGCAGGCGGTGCCCGACCGGACGCCCCGTGGAACGCGCCCGGAGTGGGCCGGCCGCGATCCGTGAGCAGTATTTATATATGCCATCCTCTTTGCAAGACGTATGAAAACATTCATGCCTGCTTTGAACGGCATGCTCCTCATACGTTCCGACCGGTTCCGCGAACGATCAGTCCGCAGCGAGGGAGAGGGGGGAGGACGGAGGACGGCCGGTCCGTATGACGGAAAACGGACGGAGACGGACAGAGGACGGACAGAGGACGGACGGAGGGCGGACGCGGTCATTCCTTGAGGAAGAACTGGTGCTGGTCCGCGAGCTGCTCGTACTCCTCCAGCCGGGCCTGCGTCCGCTCGGGATCCGCGTCGGTCATGGCCTGGAGCAGGGCCGCGCACATCACACCGGGCCCGGCGTAGGAGTCGAAGACCAGGCGGGAGCCGGTGCCGGTGGCGAAGGTGACGTCGGCCTCGTCGGCCACCGGGCCGAGCGCCAGGTCGGTGATCAGTGCCACCCTCAACCCGGCGCTGCGGGCGACCCGGACGGCGGTGAGGGTCTCGTGCGCGTGCCGGGGCATGGAGAAGGCCAGCACCCAGGTGCCGCCGGCCTCACGGGCCTGGAGCAGCGCGTCGTAGGCGACGCTCCCGCCGTGGGTGACCAGCCGTACGTCGGGGTGGATGCGCCGTGCGGCGTAGGCGAAGTACTCGGCGAGCGAGACGGAGATGCGCAGCCCGAGCACGGTCAGCGGGGTGGACCGCGACAGCTCGCGGCCGACGCTGATCACACGGTCGGGGTCGGCGAGGTCCCGGCGCAGGTTCTCGAGGTTCTCGATCTCGGCGTCGATCGCGGCCTGGAGCTCGTTGCCCCGGTCCTCCTCCGCCGCGCCCGGACCGCCCGCGAGTGTCCGGAGCGCGATGGACTGGAGCTTCTCGCGCAGCGCGGGGTAACCGCTGAAGCCGACCGCGCCGGCGAACCGCGTCACGGAGGGCTGGCTGACGCCGACCCGGTCCGCGAGCTCGGTGATCGACAGGAAGGCCGCCTCGGCGATGTTCTCGATCAGGTACTGGGCGATGCGGCGCTGCCCGGGAGACAGGTGAGGGCCGTCGAACAGCTCTCTGAGCTGGGACGCCGGGGCCGCCTCCGCCTCCGGCACCGTCTTGCCCGCGGTGATCGCGGACGCCTGTGCCCGGGCCTGCTGCGGCGATGGCGCCTGGGCGCCTTCATTGTCTCCCACAGAGGTTCAACATAGCTCACTCACCGTCATGACCAGGGCTCACCGCCGGTAGAGCGTGATCGAGTGACCGACCTCGCCGACCGGGCGGGCGGACCGGATCAGCGCGGCCAGCCGCCCCTTCGCCTTGGCGGCCGCCGAGTCCGACACCACCAGCAGACCGTGCACCCGCTCCGGGGGCGCCCCGCGCGGATCGGCCGCGTGGATGCCGTAGAAGGCGGGCACCCCGCTGCCCTTGTAGACGAGCCAGACCCGTTCCCGCGGGTACCGGGCGCGCAGCCGGTCGGCGAGCCGGCCCAGGTCCTGGCCCCAGTCCACGTTGGAGTCGTGCAGCCGCAGATGGGTCTTCGCCGGCCCGCCGAACGCCTCGTTGGAGTACGGCAGGTAGTACGGGAACGTCCGCAGCGAGCTGACCGCGACGAACACCACCAGCGCCGCCACCACGGCGAGTCGCCGCCGCGCGCGGCGGACGGTCGGCGCTCCGGCCGCGACGGGGACCGCACCGGCCGGGACGGGGACCGCGCCGGCCGCGACCGTGACCGTAACGGCCGCGGCGACGGCCAGGAACATGGGCAGGAACAGCGCGTACCGGGTGCCGAAGTCGCGCGAGGAGTGCATGGCCCCGGCCAGCAGCACCGCGGGCGGGGCCAGGACGTACGGCGCCGCGCGCCGCAGCCGTCGCACGGCCGTCAGGGCCGCGGTTCCGGCGGCCCACAGGGCCGGCGCGCCGAGCGGCGTCTTCACCAGCAGCGCGACCGGCAGGTAGTACCAGCGCGCCCCGGTGTACACATGCCCGAACAGGAACCCCTGCCAGGGACGGGCCTCCAGCCCGAACTGGATCCGCATCCCGTCGCGGTACGCCCCGGGCAGCGGCAGCAGATCGACCAGCGCCCCGCGCAGTCCGTGCACGGCGGGCACCGTGTGCGGGGAGGGCGGGCGCAGGTGCGGGTCGACGGCCAGATACGAGATCCACACGACGGCGACCGCGGCCGCCCCGGCGGTGGCGGCCCGTCCGGCACCGGCGGCCAGGACCCGGGCGGTCCCGGCCCGGGTGCCGCCGTCGGCGGCGGAACGGCGGCCTCCCGGCCAGGCCGTCAGGACCGCGAGCGCCAGCAGCACCGGCACGGCGGGGAGCGCGTTCATCTTGGTCGCCACGGCCGCGCCGAGCGCCGCCCCGGCCAGGGGGACGTACGGCCGGGGCCGCCGCCGTGCCCGCCACATCAGCCACGCCGAGAGGAGTATGAAGCCGGCCGCGGGCACGTCCAGCGTGGCCAGCGAGCCGTGCGCGATGAGATCGGGCGAGAACGCGTACAGGGCGAGGGCCACGAGCGCGCCCGCGGTGCCGGCGAGCTCCCGGGCGAACGCGAACACCGCCAGCCCGAACAGCAGGGCCGCGACGATCACCGGCGACCGGGCCCACAGCATCAGCCGCCACGGGTCGTTGCCCGACTCGTACAGCAGATGCCGCCCGAGCCGCCCCTGGTCGCCCGTGAACGAGGCGTCGAAGTGCGGGCGGGCGGCGGCGACCCCCGCGGCGATCAGCAGTTTGCCGAGCGGCGGGTGTTCGGGGTTGTACGCCAGGCTGTGCTCGTGGAGGTAGACGGCCGCCGTACCGACGTAGACGGGCTCGTCGATGGTGGGGGTCTGCTCGGCCGCCGCCGTGACCATCGCGACGGCCATCTGCGCCAGCAGCAGGACCGCGGCGAGCGGCACCAGCCACCGCCGGTGCCGTCGCAGCCCGGCGTACACGCGCGCCGCCCCGGCGCTCCAGGCCGCGCCCGGCGGCCCGGCGGACGTCTCACCGGCGGACGCCCGAGGGGACCCGTCGCCGAGGGGCCCTGGGGTCAGGGCCGGGTGCTGTTCGCCCACCGTCATCCGCCGCGTCACCACTCCAGGCTCGTACCGGCAGACCCTCTGCCGCACCCACCGGTACGGGCGCCGGCGGGCGGGAGTTCACCCGGCCGCTCGGGCGCGGGCGCCGGCGTCCGCGTCCGCGTCCGCGCCCGCGTCCGAACCGGGTGCCGGCGCGGCAGGCCCGCCCCGCACCAGCGCCTCCGGCACGACCAGGTCCGCCCGGTCGCGGGTCGCCGCCACCAGGTCCGCGTTGCGCTGGTCGGTGCCCAGGACCCAGGCGACCGCCCGCTCGTGGTCCTTCCCGAATTCCTCGTGCCGGGCGACCAGCCGGCGGATCCGCTCCGGCTCGTCGAGCTCGCAGAACCACACCTCGTCCAGCTGCGGCCGTACGCGAGCCCAGGCACCGGTGTCCAGCAGCAGGTAGTTGCCCTCCGTCACGACCAGCCGGACGGACGGCGGCACCGGGATCGCGCCCGCGAGCGGCTGCTCCAGGACGCGCTCGAAGCCGGGCGCGTACACCGTCTCGCCGCCGTCCGGCGCCGCACCCCGGTACTCCTCCCGCAGCCGGCGCAGCAGTGCCGCATACCCGGCCGCGTCGAAGGTGTCCGGCGCGCCCTTGCGGTTCCGGCGGCCGAGCCGGTCCAGTTCGGCGTCGGCGAGGTGGAAGCCGTCCATGGGGACATGAGCGACCCAGGGCTCACGCGCGCCGTTCAGCGCCCGCACCAGTCGCTCCGCGAGGGTGGACTTGCCCGCGCCGGGGCTGCCCGCGATGCCGAGGATCGCGCGGTGGCCCTCGCGGGCCAGGGACCGGGCCCGGATGAGGAGATCGTCGAAGGTCGAGGTCGGCGGCACAGGCCACAGTGTGTCACCCGGTCACCCGGTTGGCCCTCCATGCCGTCGCACCGAGGGCGCCTGATGGTCCGATAGTTGTCGGAAGGCATGCGAAAGGCATGTCGGAAAGTACGTCCCGTGTGGCGCGTGACACCCTCTCGGGCCCGCGATATGGGGAAGGGTCCCTGTATGACAGAGCTCGGTCTGCCCCAGACAATCCTGGCCTGCCTCTTCGACCTCGACGGGGTCGTGACGAAGACGGCCGTGGTGCACGCGGCCGCCTGGAAGGAGACGTTCGACGCGTTCCTGCGCGAGCGGGAGGGCGCGGACTTCCGGCCGTTCGACGCCGTCGCCGACTACGACGAGTACGTCGACGGCCGCCCCCGCGCCGACGGGGTGCGCACCTTCCTCGCCTCCCGGGGCATCGAACTGCCCGAGGGCAGCCCGGACGACCCGCCCGGCGCGCAGACGGTCAACGGAGTCGGCAACCGGAAGAACGAACTCGTCCTGCGGAAGATCCGCACCGAAGGCGTGGAGGCCTACGACGGCACCCTGCGCTACATCGAGGCGGTCCGGTCCGCGGGCCTGAAGACGGCGATCGTCTCCTCCAGCGCCAACACCCTGGACGTGCTGCGCTCCATCGACGCCGAACGCCTCTTCGACGTCCGGGTCGACGGCGTGGTCGCCCGCGAGCGGAAACTGCCCGGCAAGCCCCGCCCGGACACCTTCCTCGCCGCCGCCCAGGACCTGGGGGTCGAGGCGAAGCAGGCCACCGTCTTCGAGGACGCCCTGGCCGGCATGGACGCCGGCCGCTCCGGCCACTTCGGGTACGTCGTCGGCGTCGACCGCGTCGGCCAGAGCGACGCGCTGTACGCGCACGGCGCCGACGTGGTCGTCAAGGACCTCGCCGAGCTCCTCACCGGCAAGAAGGGAGGTGCCGCATGATCACCCACGGTGCGTACGCGGTGGAGCCGTGGACGGTGCGCGAGACGGAACTCAGCCTGGACGTGCTGGCCCAGAGCGAGTCGGTCTTCGCGCTGTCCAACGGCCACGTCGGCTGGCGCGGCAACCTCGACGAGGGCGAACCGCACGGCCTGCCCGGCTCCTACCTCAACGGTGTCTACGAGGCCCACCCGCTGCCGTACGCCGAGGCCGGCTACGGCTACCCGGAGTCGGGCCAGACGGTCATCAACATCACCAACGGCAAGATCCTGCGGCTGCTCGTCGACGACGAGCCGTTCGACCTGCGCTACGGCCGGCTCGTCTCCCACGAGCGCGTGCTCGACCTGCGCCGCGGGGTGATGGAGCGGACCTGCGAGTGGTGCTCGCCGGCCGGCACCCGGATCCGGGTGCGCTCCACCCGGCTGGTCTCCCTCACCCAGCGGTCGCTCGGCGCGGTGTCCTACGAGGTGGAGGCGGTCGACTGCCACACGCGGGTGGTCATCCAGTCCGAACTCGTCGCCAACGAGCAGCTGCCGCAGACCAAGGGCGACCCGCGGGCGGCGATCGCCCTTCAGGCGCCGCTGGAGCCGGAGGAGGACTTCGCCTGCGACAACCGGCTGCGTCTGGTGCACCGCACCCGCGTCAGCGGACTGCGCGTGGCCGTGGCCGCCGACCACGTCGTCTCCGGCCCGGAGCGCACCACGACCAGCAGGGAGAGCCACCCGGACCTGGCCCGGCTGACGGTCGCCGCGGTCCTGGAGCCGGGGGAGAAGCTGCGCGTGGACAAGCTCGTCGCCCACGGCTGGTCCGGCGCCCGCTCCCTGCCGGCGATGAGCGACCAGGTCGACGCCGCCCTGGCGGCCGCCGCGCACGACGGCTGGGACGGCCTGGCCGCGGAACAGCGGGCGTACCTCGACGACTTCTGGGCGTGCGCGGACGTCGAGGTGGAGGGCGACGAGGAGATCCAGCAGGCGGTGCGCTTCGGCCTGTTCCATGTGCTGCAGGCCGGGGCCCGTGCCGAGGAGCGGGCGATCCCGGCCAAGGGGCTCACCGGATCGGGCTACGACGGGCACGCCTTCTGGGACACGGAGATGTTCGTGCTGCCCGTGCTGACGTACACCGCGCCCGGCGCCGTGGCCGAGGCGCTGCGCTGGCGGCAGAACACGCTGCCCGCCGCCCGGGAGCGCGCCGCCCAACTGGGGCTGCGCGGCGCGGCGTTCCCCTGGCGGACCATCGGGGGCGAGGAGGGGTCGGCGTACTGGCCCGCAGGCACGGCCGCCTTCCATGTGAACGCCGACATCGCGCACGCCGTGGTGCGCTACGTCTCCGCCACCGGCGACGAGGACTTCGAGCGTGACACGGGGCTGGAGCTGCTGGTGGAGACCGCCCGGCTGTGGCGCTCGCTCGGCCACCACGACCACCGCGGCACCTTCCACATCGACGGCGTCACCGGCCCTGACGAGTACAGCGCGATCGCGGACGACAACCTGTACACCAACCTGATGGCCCGCGCGAACCTGCTCGCCGCCGCCGACGTTGTCGAGCGCTGCCCGAAGGAGGCGCAGCGGCTCGGCGCCGACGACGAGGAGAGCGCCTCCTGGCGGGACGCCGCCGAGAGCATGAACATCCCCTACAACCCCGAACTGCGGGTGCACGAGCAGCACGCGGGCTTCACCCGCCTCCAGCGCTGGGACTTCGAGGGCACCCGCGCCGACCAGTATCCGCTGCTGCTGCACTTCCCCTACTTCGACATCTACCGCAAGCAGGTGATCAAGCAGGCGGACCTGGTGCTGGCGCTGTACACCTGTGCCACCGAGTTCGACGAGGAGCACATCGCCCGGAACTTCGCCTACTACGAGCAGCTGACCGTACGGGACTCCTCGCTGTCGGCGTGCATCCAGGCCGTCATCGCCGCGCAGGCGGGCTATCTGCGCCTCGCCCACGACTACACGGTCGAGGCGGCCCTGATGGACCTGGAGGACCTGGAGCACAACACCCGCGACGGGCTGCACATCGCGTCGCTGGCCGGTACCTGGCTGGCGCTGGTGACGGGGTTCGGCGGCGCCCGCCGGGCCGGCGAGACGCTGGAGTTCTCGCCCCGGCTGCCGGAGAAGTTCGGCCGCCTGTCCTTCGTCATGCTCTTCCGCGGCCGCCGGCTGCGCCTGGAGTTCACCCAGGAGACCGCCACGTACACGCTGCTGTCAGGACCGGCACTGACGGTCCGCCACCACGGCGAGGCCCTCCGCCTCCAGCCGGACACCCCCGCATCCCGCCCGGTCCCCCCGCCCAAGCACCTCCCGTCCCCGGAACAGCCCCCGCACCGACGCCCCAACGTCCGCTGAGGACGTGGACCGTCAGCGGACCGTCATGCGGGCCCCCTGGTGAGCAGCTCGCGCAGGGCCCGCTCCTCCTCGGGGCTCAGTCCGGTCACGAACTGCCGCAGGGCGGCGATCGGATCGGGGCCCCGGTCCAGGGCCTCGTGCATGGCCTGGGCGGTCAACTCCGCGGCGTTTTTCGCGGGCCGGTAGGCGCCCCGCCGCCCGTCGACCTCGCGCAGCACCAAACCCTTGTCGTAGAGCCGCTTGAGGATGGTGTGCACGGTGTTGTAGGCCAGATCGCCGCCGATCTCCAGCTGGATCTCGGCCGGCGTCAGCGGCCGCTCCGTCGACCACAGCGTCGCGAGGACCTCACTCTCCAGCTCACCCGAGCTGCGCCGTTCCGTCCTGCCATGAGGCCCTCTACCAGCCATGCCCTCAACCTTACAGCGCGTAGTGATGTCAGCCGTCCGGCGGTGTCCCGCCCGGCGGGGCGCCCCGGCGCGGGTTAGGTTGTCCTTGATTTCGCTGTTTGATCCGTTTTCTTTCCTTACTTGATTGGTTTTTGCTTTTTGTAGATTCGTACGATGCCCACCGAGTTCGCGGACATTTACGCGACGCTTTCCCGACGATTCCCCGACGTCTTACCCGGCTCCTGCACCGATCCCGCAGACTGGGGAGCCAGAACCCTACAACGCGTAGGGGTGAGGGGTGGAGATGGCCGACAGCACGCACGCCTTACTCACCGGGACCCGGAGAGCCGGACCGGCGCCCGGCCTCGGCCGCGTCCTGCCCTCCCGCCGCGACGTGCCCCTCGCGGCCGTGGCCGCCGCCTTCACCCTGGCCCAGCTCCTCCTCGTCCGCCCCGGCATGGGCCTGGGCTGGGACGAGACCGTCTACGTCAGCCAGGTCAGCCCGCACGCCCCGGCGGCCTTCTTCAGCGCCCCGCGCGCCCGCGGCGTCCCGCTGCTGGTGGCCCCGGTCGCCTCCTGGTCGTCGTCCACCGCCCTGCTGCGCGTCTACCTCGCCGTCCTGTCCGGCCTCGCCCTGTACCTGGCCCTGCGGGTGTGGCGGCATCTGTTCCCCGCCGGGGTCCTGGCCCTGGCCGGCGCCCTGTTCGCCTCCCTGTGGGTGACACTGTTCTACGGTCCCCAGGCCATGCCCAACTACTGGGTCGGCATCGGCGCCCTGGCCTGCGCGGGCTGCTTCGTGCGCGTCCACGCGGACCGGCACGACCGCGCGGCGCTGTGGGGCCTTCTCGGCGGCTCCGCCCTCATGGCGTGGATGCGGCCGATGGACGCCGTCTGGGCGGTGCTCCCGCTGCTCGCCCTCGCCCTGCTCCGGCGCCGCTGGAGACCGCTCGCCGCCCTGCTCGCCGGACTCGTCGCCGGCTCCGCCGAGTGGGTGGTCGAGGCCTACGTCAGCTACGGGGGCCTGCTGCAACGGCTCTCCGACGGCTCCGCCATACAAGGCGGCCTCGGCTGGCACGTCGCCGTGGCCGACCAGCTGCGCAGCCTGGGCGGGCGCACCCTGTGCCGCCCCTGCACGGGCGGGCTGCCGAACCCGCTGGTCACGGCCTGGTGGTACGTGCTGCCGCTGCTCGCCCTGCTGGGCCTCGCCCTGGCCCGGCGGGCCCGGCGCACCCCGCCCACACTCATCGCGCTGGCCTGCGGCGCCTCGGCCGCCTTCCCCTACCTGTTCATGATCGGGTATGCGGCACCGCGCTTCCTGCTGCCCGCCTACGCCCTGCTCGCGATCCCGGTCGCCGACGCCCTGGTCCACCTCGTGCGCGCCCCGGGCGGCACCTGGCGGCCGGTGGCACTGAGCCTGGTCGGCCTCGGACTGGCGCTCCACCTGGGGGTCCAGTACGCCGTCCTCGCGCACACCGTCGACCGGACCACCGCCGACCGCCGGGAGTGGGACCGTGTCGCCGCCGCGCTGCACCGCCTCGGCGTACGCCCACCCTGCCTGCTCACCGGAGAGGAGGCCATCCCGATCGCCTTCTACACCGGCTGCGACTCCGCCGCGACCGACGGGCACAACGCCAACTCCACCCGGGCGATCATCGAGGAGACCGCCCGGCGGATCCCGGTCGCCACGCTCGTCACCGCGAACGCCTCCCCACCCGCCTACGCCCGCACATGGCCCTTCCAGCAGATGGGCGACCTGCGCCTGTACGTCGCGCCGACGGCGCAGAAGGGTGGCGCCGTATGACCTCCCCGCCCCTCACCGCCACGGCCGGCCTGCGGGGCCGCGCCTGGTGGCACACCGGGGCCACGCTCGCCGTGCTGCTGTGCGCCGCCTACCTCGGCCGGCGCCACTGGCCCGTGCTCGAGACCGGCGCCGGCCGGCTCGCCACCGCCGACCAGAGGTGGCTGCTGGTGGCCGCGACGGCCGCCGTCGCCACCTGGGCGTGCTCGGCCCTCGCCCAGCAGGGCGCGGTGGCCGAGCCGCTGTCCGCCGGCCGGCTCGTCGCCGCGCAGTTCGCCGCCTCCGCCGCCAACCACGTCCTGCCCGCCGGCCTCGGGGCCGGGGCGGTCAACCTGCGCTTTCTGATGCGCTGCGGGCTGTCCGCCGGCCGCTCGGCGAGCGCGCTGGCGGTCAAGGCCGCCGCCGGTGTCCTCGCCCGCGCCGCCCTGATCGCCGTCCTGGCCGCCGCCTGCCCCGGCGTCCTGCGGATCCCGCGCGTCCCGGGCACCGCCGTGGCCGCCGTGCTCGCCGCAGCGGTGCTGGTGACCGTGCTGGTGCGCGGGCCGCTGCGGTCCCGGTGCGGGCCCGCGGTGGCGTCGGTGCTGACCGACATCCGGGCCGTGCACTCCCGGCCGCACCGGGCCGCCGCCCTGTGGGGCGGCTCGCTCGCCTTCGCCTCGGCGCACTCGCTGGTGCTGGTCGCCGTCACCCAGGCCGTCGGACTCCCGCTGTCCCCGGCCCGGGCCGCCCTGCTCTACCTCGCCGCGAGCAGCGCCGCCGCCCTGCTGCCCACCCCCGGCGGCCTCGGCTCCCTGGACGCCGCGCTCGCCTTCGCGCTGACCGCCGGCGGCGCCCCTGCCACCACGGCCACCTCCGCCGTCCTCGGCTACCGCCTCCTGACGGTATGGCTGCCCCTCGTCCCCGGCCTCCTGGTCCTGACGGCCCTGATCCGCCGCAGGGCGGTGTGAGGGGGCGCTGGAGCCAGAGGCAGGACCGGGTCCTTCACGTCACCCGGAGTCCGGTCGTCCCGGGTCGCCGGGAGGTTCTCGGGGCGTGGGCCGCTCCGGAGGGCCACCGGACGGCGTTCTCCTGTCGGCCCTGAGGCGCGCGGGCAGCCACCGGGCGGCAGCGCACAGCCACATCCCGAGCCAGCCCGCGGCGAAGAGCCAGCCGCCGAGCACGTCGGTGAACCAGTGCACCCCGAGATAGACGCGGGTCAGCCCCACCAGTACGCCCCAGCAGCCGGCGACGAGGCAGAGCGCCGTACGGCCGCGCGGGGCGCGCACGAGGAGCGCGAGGATCAGCAGCCCGGCGGTCAGCGCCGAGGTGGTGGTGTGCCCCGAGGGGAACGCCCAGCCCGAGGCGTGAGCCTCCCAGTCCTGCCGCGGCGGCCGCGGGCGGGCCACCAGTTCCATCACGCCGTACCGCACGGCCTGCCCGAGGGCCAGACAGGCGACGCCCAGGGCCGCCGTGACCGTACGCTGCCGTGCCGTGCGGCCGACGGCGATCCCGGCCAGCACGACCAGGACGTACGGCACGACACCCGTCCCGGTGGCGGTCAGCCCGCGCGCCGCCGCCACCGCCACCTCCGGGCGGTGGCCCACGGACCAGGACAGCAGGTCCTGGTCCACCGACAGCGGGCTGCCACGACCGCCGACGACCAAGCCGACCACGGCGAACGCCGCCCACGCGCCGATCCCGAGGCTGCCCGCCAGCTCCGCGGTGTCCGTCGGCCGTACGGGCCGTATGTATCGCATCTGCCCTGTGTGCCGCGTCATGACAGCGGCGGCCGACCGGGCCGGCCGAGGTTCATCCGCGCGCCTCCTTCGCCTTCGCGGCGCGGCGGGAGCGCAGGACCTCGGCGACGAGCGGGAGCAGCGACACGAGGACGATCAGCGCGATCACGGGCAGCAGATATCTGTCGATGTCGGGGACCGACGAGCCGAGCGCGTACCCCGCCAGGGTGAGGCCGGCGCTCCAGACGAGACCGCCCGCCACCTGCCACACCGTGAACGTCCGCACCGGCACCCCCAGGGCGCCGGCCATCGGATTGAGCACCGTACGCACCACCGGGACGAAGCGCGCCAGCACGATCGCCTTCGCGAAGCCGTACCGCTCCAGGAGCTCCTCGGCACGTCGCGCCCCCTCGTGCAGCCTGGGGGAGCGGGTGCGGGCGAGCAGCGCGCCGCCCGCCTTGCGGCCCAGCAGATAACCGCACTGCGAACCGGCGAGCGCCCCCACCACGGCGGCGAGCAGCAGCGGGGCCAGGGACAGCTTCACGCCCCGGTCGGCCGTGCCCGTGCACAGCAGGCCCGCGGTGAACAGCAGCGAGTCGCCGGGCAGGAAGAAGCCGATCAGCAGCCCGGTCTCGGCGAACATCACCACGCCGACGCCGAGCACGCCGAAGGCGGCCAGCAGCGACCGCGCGTCCAGCACGTTCACCGCGAGCTGCGACGACAGGTACGAGGCAGCGATCATCGTCGCGGGCCCTTTCCGTCGGGTCGGCGGACGCGCACGATCGCGCCCAGGAGTGACTACACATCTGTAGACCGTCTACTGAACTGTAGACGAAAACCACTCCGGCGGTGTTCCCGTGCTCGCCCCCTCGGTTGAACGCGGGCGCGGACGGGTGAATCCGCCGCCGGGAGAGATGATGTGTCACCGGGGGATTGGTCCGGCCGCGGCGGGAAACGCGAATCAGGGCACTCCGGCACCGAGCCCGTCGCGAGGGAGGACCCGTGAGCAGCGATCCGATGGCCGACGACGCCTACCAGCCCACCGGGAGCAACGAGGAGCAGGAGGACGCCGCGCCGCTGGACATGCAGGACGCGGTGGACGAGCGGACCTACGACGACACCCTGGACGAGGGGTACTCCCCGCCCGAGCGGCCGCTCGGCGTCGACAAGCACGGCACGACGGCCGCCGAACAGCACGACGGCGAGAGCCTGGACCAGCGGCTGGCCCAGGAGCGGCCCGACGTGGCGGAGCAGGAGGGCGACGGCGTTGGGGACCTGCCCGGCGGCGAGGGTGAGCCGGTCGACCGGGAGGCGGGCACGGACCGTGCCGGCCGCCTGGTGGCCCCGGACGAGGGCGCGCACACCGATACCACCAAGGAGGAGATCGCCGCCGACAAGGGCGTCGACGCGGGAGCCGCCGGAGCCGAGGAGGCCGCCGTCCACATCGTCGACGACGACCGCACCCTCCCCGACGACACCGGGCGCTGAGCCGCCACCGTCCGGCTCAGTCCCCGAGCCGGTCGATCTGCCGCAGCTTGTTCGTCGCGTCCAGGGCGGCCACCTTGTACGACTCCGCGAGCGTCGGGTAGTTGAACACCGCGTCGACGAGGTAGTCCACCGTGCCGCCGCAGCCGATGACCGTCTGCCCGATGTGGATGAGCTCCGTGGCCCCGGTGCCGAAGCAGTGCACCCCGAGCAGCGTGCGGTCCCCGGGTGAGACCAGCAGCTTCAGCATGCCGTGCGAGTCGCCCATGATCTGCCCGCGGGCCAGCTCCCGGTAGCGGGACACGCCCACCTCGAACGGCACCCGGTCCTCGGTGAGCTGGTCCTCGGTCCGCCCGACGAAGCTGATCTCCGGGATCGTGTAGATCCCGATGGGCTGCAGACCGTGCATGCGGCCGACGGGTTCCCCGCAGGCGTGGTACGCCGCCGCCCGGCCCTGCTCCATGGAGGTCGCCGCGAGCGCGGGGAAGCCGATCACGTCGCCGACCGCGTAGATGTGCGGCACCTGCGTGCGGTAGTGCTCGTCCACCGCGATCCGGCCGCGCGCGTCGGCGGTCAGCCCGGCCTTGTGCAGGTCCAGCCCGTCGGTGAGCCCCTGCCGGCCCGCCGAGTACATCACCGCGTCCGCCGGTATCTTCTTGCCGCTCTCCAGAACGGTCAGCGTGCCGTTCTGATGCCGCTCGACGGCGGCCACCGTCTCCCCGAACCGGAAGGTGACGGCGAGGTCCCGCAGGTGGTAGCGGAGCGACTCGACGATCTCGACGTCGCACATGTCGAGCATCCCCGCCCGCCTCTCGACCACGGTGACCTTGCTGCCGAGCGCGGCGAACATGGAGGCGTACTCCATGCCGATCACCCCGGCGCCGACGATGACCATGGACCGGGGCACCCGCTCCAGCGCGAGCACGTTGTCGGAGTCCATGATGGTGCGCCCGTCGAACTCGACGCTGTCGGGGCGGGCCGGGCGCGTACCGGTGGCGATGACGATGCGGTCGGCGGTCAGCAGCCGTTCGTCGCCGGTCACTTCGCGCAGGGCGACGGTGTGGTCGTCGACGAAGCGGGCGGTCGCGGCGAACAGGGAGACGTGGTTGCGGGAGAGCTGGCTGCGGATGACGTCCACCTCGCGGCCCACCACGTGCCGGGTGCGCGCGGTCAGGTCGGCGACGGTGATGTCCTCCTTCAGCCGGTAGCTCTGCCCGTACAGATCGCGCTGGGTGAGTCCGGTGAGGTACAGCACCGCCTCGCGCAGGGTCTTGGAGGGGATGGTGCCGGTGTGGATGGAGACCCCGCCGACCATGTCGGGGCTGTCGACGACGGCGACCCGGCGGCCCAGCTTGGCCGCGGCGATGGCGGCCTTCTGGCCACCCGGTCCGGATCCGATCACGAGCATGTCGAAGTCGGGCACGCACCGGAGTCTGACAGCACAACACCCCCCGCGGAAAGAGCCCGGAGGAACCGGGGCGGCATCCCGGTCCCTCGGTCCCTCCCGGCTCCCTCCCGACGGCCGGCGGACCCGCACGGTCCGCCGGCCGGCAGGGCCTCCCGTTCGGATCACTCCGGGCTCGCCCCGGCCTGATCCGAACGGGAGACCCTAGGGCAGCAGCTTGTCCAGGGCGGCCGGGCCCTCCGTTTCGATCTTGCGCTTGGCCCACTCCAGGTTCCGCGGGGTGATGTCCCGGCCCGCGGCCAGCACGATGTCCTCGGGCGAGACGTCGGTGCCGGTACGGGCGTGGAGCACGTTGTCCGGGGTGCGGCCCCCGGCCCAACGGGATGCATCGGGTTGTGACGTCGACATGTGTCCTCCTCGGCTCCGGCCGGGTCCCCGCCCGGGTCCGGACTGCGCCGCCCGTGCTGCGGGACCGGGACCTTCTCCCACCATTGCCCGGCGCGCCGCACCCTGCATCCGGAAGGGCGCGCCGTACCGCCCGGGACGACCCCGGCCGGTTGGGGGGCATCTGCCCGCCGTGTCCGAAACCATCCCTCCCGGCCGTCCGCTCCTAAGCTGGAAGGGCCCGAGAAGGCCGGACAGCGACTCGCTCCAGAACGGACAGCGACTCGCTCCAGAACGGGAAGCTGTCCGCGTGCCCAGACAGGGAGGCCGCCGCGATGGCCGACACCCCGAGCCCGCACCCCGCGCCCGGCACGCCGCTCCGGCCCGGCGCGTCCGGCTGTGTGCCGATCGCCGAGCACGGGCTGATCGGTGATCTGCGCACCGTCGCCCTCGTCGGCAGCGACGGCACGCTCGACTGGTACTGCTGCCCCGCCTTCGACGCCCCCAGTGTCTTCGCCGCGGTGCTGGACGCCGAGCGAGGCGGCTGCTTCGAGCTGGCCGCGGTCGAGGCGGCACGCACCAAGCAGTTCTACTTCCCCGACACCAACGTGCTGATCACCCGGTTCTTCACCGAGGACGGCGTCGGCGAGGTGCAGGACTTCATGCCGGTGACCGGGGCCGCGGGCGGCGGGGAGGCCGAGAGGCACCGGCTCATCCGGCGGGTGCTGTGCGTGCGCGGCACCCTCCCGTTCCGTGCGCGAGTCGCTCCACGCTTCAACTACGGTGCCGACCCGCACACGCTCCAGGCCCAGGGCTGCATGGTCCTGTTCGAGTCGGCGACCCTGTCCCTCGCCCTGACGGCCACCGTGCCCCTGGAGATCGACGGCCCGGACGTACGGGCGGACTTCAAGCTCACCGAGGGCGAGTCGGCGGTCTTCGCCCTCGACCAGGTGGGCGGCGAGGTGGCGCCGCGCCGGTGCGCGCACCTGGAGGCCGAGGAGCAGTTCTCGGCCACCGTGGCGTACTGGCGGCGCTGGCTGGCGCAGTCCCGCTACCGCGGCCGCTGGCGGGAGCGGGTGCACCGCTCCGCGCTCACCCTGAAGCTGCTCACCTACGCCCCGACCGGCGCCATCATCGCCGCGCCCACCACGAGCCTGCCCGAACGGATCGGCGGCGAGCGCAACTGGGACTACCGCTACGTCTGGGTCCGCGACGCCGCGTTCGCCGTCTACGCGCTGCTACGCCTGGGCTTCACCGGCGAGGCCGAGGCCTTCATGCGGTTCCTGACCCAGCACATCAGCCCGGGGGACGGCAAGGCCAACGGTCCGCTGCAGATCATGTACGGCATCGACGGCCGCAGCGACCTGCCCGAGCGCGAACTCGGCCACCTCCGGGGGCACCAGGGCTCGGCCCCGGTCCGGGTCGGCAATGCAGCCGCCGACCAGCTCCAGCTCGACATCTACGGCGCCCTGATCGACTCGATCTACCTCTACGACAAGTGGGCCCAGCCGATCTCCAGCTCCCAGTGGGACGACGTGTGCGCCCTGGTGGACTGGGTGTGCGACAACTGGGACCAGCCCGACGAAGGCGTCTGGGAGACCCGCGGCGGCCGGAAGAACTTCCTCTACTCGCGCCTGATGTGCTGGGTGGCCATCGAACGGGCCATCCGGCTGGCCAACCGCCGCGGGCTGCCCGCCGACCTGCCCCGCTGGCGGCAGACCCGGGACACGATCTACCGCCGCATCATGGACCGCGGCTGGTCGACCGGGCGACAGGCCTTCGTCCAGTGCGAGGACGGCGACGTGCTGGACGCCGCCGTGCTGATGATGCCGCTGGCGAAGTTCATCGCGCCGACCGACCCCAAGTGGCTGTCCACCCTGGACGCGCTGACGGAGGACCTGGTCTCCGACTCCCTCGTCTACCGCTACGACCCGCGCTCCAGCCCCGACGGGCTGCGCGGCGACGAGGGCACGTTCTCCATCTGCTCGTTCTGGTACGTGGAGGCCCTCACCCGGGCCGGCCGGCTCGACGAGGCACGGCTCGCCTTCGAGAAGATGCTCACCTACGCCAACCACCTCGGCCTGTACGCCGAGGAGATCGGCCGCACCGGCGAACAGCAGGGCAACTTCCCGCAGGCGTTCACCCACCTGTCCCTGATCAGCGCCGCCTACAACCTCGACCGCGCCCTCGGCTGACGCCGTGCGCGCCCGCCCGCGCGCGGGCCCACGGTCGTACGGCAGCGTCAGCCGATGCGGCGCTTCAGCCGACGTGGCGTGTCAGCCGATGTGGTACGGGTCCCCGTACACCTTCCAGTCCAGCGGAGGGTTCAGGTCGAGGTTCCGCCGGCGCAGGAACACCCGCTGCTCGGTGTCGACCCTGCTGGTGTCGCTGTGCGCCTCCTCCTGCTTCATGGCCCACACCCGCGCGTCCAGGAACGCGTCGAGGTACGTCACCTCGTCGCCGCCCTGCGCCGGCGGCTTCGCGGCGCGCAGCGCCCGCTTGCGTATGTTGCGGAAGCTGGTCGGGTCGTCGCCGTCGCCGTGCATCACGATCGCGTCGTAGTAGGCGAACTGGCCGAGCGCGCGCAGCCCGTCCGCCTTGCCCTGCCGGACGGCCGGGTCGAAGTAGACGCGGTCCCGCTCGTCGTTCTGCGCCTGCTGGAACGTCGTGTCCCGGGCCGCCCTGCGCCAGTCCCCGGGGAAGTCCGGGTCGAGTCCGTCGTGCGAGTCGGTGCCGTTCACCCGGCGCAGCGCCGGGAGGTACTTGGCCAGGACGTTGCCCGGCTTGCGGTCGGTGTAGAGCTGGACCAGGTCGAGCATGTCGCCGGTGCCGGAGCAGAAGCCGATGATGCCGGCTGTGTAGCCGCGGCCGTCGCCGATGTCCTCGATGTACTGGTACTGCGCCTTCCAGTCCAGCGAGGAGTTCTCCGCGCTCGACACCAACTGCATGGCGATCTCCTTCTTGGCCGGGTCGTCCAGGCCCGGTGCCGCCGCCGGTGCCGCCGCCACGCGGGCGGCATCGAGCAGGGGAACGGCGGCCAGGGACACGCCCACGAGGGCGAGGACGGTACGGCGGGAGACGGTGGCCGGCACGGCCGTGCCGGGATTCGGATGCGCCACGGGGGCTCCAAGGGTGAGTGGGGGGTGGAGAGTTGGCGTCAGCCCGCCAACTAACAGGAAAGTTTACTATCAGAGTCTCGAAAATATGGTCACCCATCGAGCGTGAATTCGTAGAAATGAACGAGAGCAAGGCGCCGGGCCGTCAGGGCAGCGGCTGCTCCGCCCAGATGACCTTGCCCGTCGGCGTGTACCGGGTGCCCCAGCGTTCGGCCAGTTGCGCCACCAGGAACAGTCCGCGGCCGCCCTCGTCCGTCGTGGTGGCGTAGCGCAGATGCGGCGAGGTGCTGCTGCTGTCGAAGACCTCGCAGATCAGGGCGCGTTCACGCAGCACCCGCACCTGGATCGGCGTGCTGCCGTAGCGGATCGCGTTGGTGACCAGCTCGCTCAGGATCAGCTCCGTGGTGAACGTCAGCTCCTCGAGCCTCCACTCCGCCAGCCGCCGGCCCACCGCCGCCCGCACGTCCGCGACGGCCGCCGGGTCCGCGGGCACGTCCCACTCGGCGACCCGGTCCCCGCCGAGGGCCCGGGTGCGCGCGACGAGCAGCGCGATGTCGTCGCCCGGCCGGAACGGCTGCCGGGTGTCGAGCACCGCCTGGCACGTCTCCTCGGGCGACTCGCCGGCCGTGGCGAGCGCGTCGCGCAGCTCCTCCAGACCGGTCTCGATGTCCCGCTCCCGGTCCTCCACCAGCCCGTCCGTGTACAGGACCAGCCGGCTGCCCTCCGCGATCTCGAGTTCGACCGTCTCGAACGGCAGCCCGCCCAGTCCCAGCGGGGGACCGGCGGGCACGTCGGCGAACACCACCTCGCCCCCCGGCCGGATCACGGCGGGCGGCGGATGGCCCGCGCGAGCCATGGCACAGCGCCGGGAGACCGGGTCGTAGATCGCGTACAGGCAGGTCGCGCCGATGACGGGGGCGCCGGAGCCGTCATCCGTCTCGTCCTGGTCGATGCGGCCGACCAGCTCGTCCAGCAGTCCGAGCAGTTCGTCCGGCGGCAGGTCCAGCGCGGAGAAGTTGTGCACCGCGGTCCGCAGCCGGCCCATGGTGGCCGCGGCGTGCAGCCCGTGCCCCACCACGTCCCCGACCACGAGGGCGACCCGCGCCCCGGACAACGGCAGGACGTCGAACCAGTCACCGCCCACGCCGGCCTGCGCCGGCAGATAGCGGTAGGCGATGTCCAGGGCGCTCTGCTCGGGCAGGCTGCGCGGCAGCAGACTGCGCTGCAAGGTGACCGCCATGCCGTGCTCGCGCGTGTAGCGGCGGGCGTTGTCGATCGAGACCGCGGCCCGTGCCACCAGTTCCTCGGCCAGGGCCAGCTCCTCGGCGTCGAAGGGCTCCGCCTTCTCGGACCGCCAGAAGTTGACCAGGCCCAGCACCACGGACCCGGCCCGCACCGGAACCGTGATCAGCGAGTGGATGCCGTACTGCACCACCTGCCCGGTGCGCTCCGGGTCCTGCGCCAGCCACCCCGGGGCCGCCTCCAGCCGCGGCTCCAGGACCGGCCGCCGGGTGCGCAGGCTGTCCGCCTGCGGAGAGGAGGCGACGAAACGAATCTGCCGCCCCAACGGGTACAGCGGGGCGTCGTCGCGGATCCCGCCGTACGCGGTACGTCGCAGAGCGTCCCCCGGATGAGGATCCTCGCCGCGCAGCACGGCGTCGTACAGGTCCACGGTGACGAAGTCCGCGAACCGTGGCACCGCCACCTGGGCCAGTTCCTCGGCGGTCCGGGTCACGTCCAGGGTGGTCCCGACGCCCATGCCGGCGTCGTAGAGCAGGCTCAGGCGCTCACGGGCCACCTCGGCGCGGCCGGAGAGCGCGCGCAGCTCGGTGGAGTCGCGCAGGGTGGCCACGCTGCCCGACGGGCCGCCCTCCAGATCGGTGGGCCGCTGGTTGATCGCCAGCAGCCGGTCGCCGACCAGGTGCACCTCGTCGGTGGCGACCCGCCCGGACGCCAGCAGGTCGGCGATGTCGGGGGCGAGACCGAGATCGGGCACGCGCCGCTTCTCCGCGTCCGGCGGCAGGTCGAGCAGGCGGTGCGCCTCGTCGTTGGCGAGCAGCAGTTCGCCGTCGTCACCGACGATGATCACACCCTCGCGCACCGAGTGCAGCACCGCGTCGTGGTGCTCGTACATCCGGGTCATCTCACCCGGCCCCAGCCCATGGGTCTGACGCCGCAACCGCCGGCTGACCAGCGCCGTACCCGCCGTGGCCAGGGCGAGACCCGCCGCCGCGGCGCCCAGCACCACGGGCAGCTGCCGCTCCGCGAGGCCGCCGACGCTCTGGGTGGTGATGCCGGCCGACACCAGGCCCACCACCGTGCCGTCCGGCGCCTTGACCGGCACCACGGCCTGCACCAGCTCCCCGATGGTCCCGTGGATCTCCTCGACGACGGTGCCACCGCGCACCGCGGGCTCGATGGTGCCCACGAACTTCTTGCCGATGCGGTTCGGTATGGGGTGGGTGTAGCGGATCCCGTCGGTGTTCATGACGACGATGAAGTCGACATGCGCCGCCATGCGGGCGGCCTCGGCCCGCGGCTGAAGGACCGCCGTCGGGTCGGGGGCGGCCAGCGCCGCGCGGGTCCCCGGCGCGTTGGCGAAGGTCTCGGCCACGGCGAGCGACCGGTTGCGGGCCTCCTCGGTGCTGTCGTGTTGCACCTGCAGCACCAGCGCCCCCACCGCCGCCAGGACCAGCAGCAGCACGATGACGACCTGAAGGGCGAACACCTGTCCGGCGACAGTGCGCCCGCGCAGCGCCGCCCGCACACCCGTGGACCGACCGTCCGCAGCCCGGCTCCGCTCGGCGCGCTCACGGGCTCGCCGAGCGGGGCCAGGCGTCTGCTCGAGGCGCTGACCGCGGGGACGGCTGGTCGACCGGGTGCCGGTTCGACCCGGGAGTCGGACCATGAGCCATGTCTACACTGCCGGGCCCCGTGAGGCGAGGCCCGTCACACCCGCCGCGGAGGGCGACGGCCGGGGGCCCGCGCAGCGAAGGGGGGAGCCCCGCGCACCCGCCGGAGCGCGTGGCCGCTTCGGGGGCGACCCCGCCGGTCATGTCCCGGACGCTGGTACGTCCGGGTGAGGCGCACGGGCCCGGCGGCGGCCGGCCGGGCCGGCGGCGCGTACGAATGCCCGGACCGTGCCACGGGGTTGGGCGGCCGAGGGCCTGCTGTCTCGACCGGTCGTGGATGTTCCGGCCGACGTCGCGAAGTTGGAGGTGGTGGTGCGGGGAGACGCGGCGCGGCACCGCCAAGGCGTCGTCCTCGCCGAGCCCGTGGCGCTCGTCCTGGAGGCCCATGGCGCCGCCGATGGCGTGCCGGGTCTCCAGGGTGTGTTCGAGCCGGTCGCCGGTCCGGGCGCAGGTCACCGCGACGGCGGCGTGCGAGGCGTGCGGCCGGCCGGCCGTCTCGCTCCGAGGGGTGACGGCGGCCGGAGTGACGGTCCAGTGCCCCGAAGTCCTGGTTGTCGGCGTGGAGCAGGAACCCCGTCATGCTGCCGGTGGCCGGCTCGCGGGCGTCAGGCGCGTACCGCGTCGAGGTGATCGCGACGCACCTGCGTGTCGCCAGTGCCGCCGCGGCACACCGGTGCCCCGGCCGAAGGGGCCGGGGCAGCGGAGGCGGGACGATCCAGGCGCGCGGGGGCGTCAGCGGGAGCCCCACGTGCCCTGGTTGACCGCGCAGTTCCAGCCGGAGCCGTGCAGCGTGAGCTTCAGCTTGTAGCTGCGGGTGTTCAGCAGGTGGGTGCGGACCTTGAAGCCGAGGCCGGCCCTGCCCTTGAAGGTCGAGGTGTAGACCGACACGGTCTGCGACGTCTTGTGGCTGATCCTGCCGCCCTTGGCCGTCGCCGAGCCGAAGCGCAGGTTCTTGACGTTGGTGACCGTGAAGGTGACCTTCTTGAAGCTCTTGCCGGTCTTGCTCTTGATGCCGAAGTACAGGCCCCCGTTGGTCACCCAGCCGTTGTGGTCGACGTAGAACCGGGTCGGGTAGACGATGTTGATCGGGCAGCTCGCGCTCGTCGTGGTGACGGTGGGCGCCGCGGAGGCGGCACCGGCCAGGCCCAGCTGGGCCGCGGTGACCACCCCGGCTGCGGCCAGGACTGCGGCTGTCGTGCGAGTGCGGTGCATGTGATGGTCCTTTCCCCCTGCGGCCACGACGGGCCGCGACGGCATGACCCGCGGCGCACCCCCGTGGTACGCCCGCATGCCTGTGACGCCGTATTTCTTAGCACGGGCCGTTCCCGGACGGGCAACGGAAGGGACATGGGGGCAACTCGGTGACGAAATCGGGACATGGACGGCTCAACCCCGCGCGAACAAGGAATTGCCGACGACACGTCACATGACAGTCTCCGTCCGGGACGTGCGGTGGGCGCAGTACGGTACCGCTGTGTACACCACGACGGTCTCCCGGCATGTGAAGGCACCGCCCGCAGCCGTGTACCGGGCGCTCGTCGACCCGGACGCGGTGGCGGCCTGGCGGGTCCCGGAGGGCATGACCAGCCACGTCCACGAGTTCGATCCCCGCGAGGGCGGCAGGTTCCGCGTCTCCCTCGTCTACGACGACCCCGGCGCCGAGGGGAAGTCGGGCGCCCGCACGGACACCTACCGGGGCCACTTCGCACGGCTGGTGCCGGGCGAACTGGTGGTCGAGGTCCTCGAGTTCGAGGCGGACGACGACGCGCTGCGCGGCGCGATCACGATGACCACGTCTCTCACCGAGGTGGGGGGCGGCACGGAGGTCGTCGTCCGGCACGAGGGAATGCCGGACGCCGTCCCGCGCCAGGACAACGAGCTGGGCACCCGGATGGCTCTGGACAACCTCGCCCGGCTGGTGGAGGGTGCGCGGGGGTGAGTGCTCAGCGGCCGGCGCCGCGGGCCGCCTCGACGGCCTGGTGGGCGTATCCGCGGCCGAACAGCACCGTGTGCACCAGCAGCGGGAAGAGCTGGTGCAGCCCGATGCGGTCGGCCCAGCCGGCGGCGAGCGGCGCCACCTCCTGGTAGCCCTCCAGCACCCGGTCCAGATGCGGGCAGCCGAACAGGTGCAGCATCGCCAGGTCCGTCTCGCGGTGCCCGCCGTGCGCCGCCGGGTCGATCAGCCAGGCCTGCCCGTCCGCGCCCCACAGCACATTGCCGTTCCACAGGTCGCCGTGCAGTCGCGCGGGCGGTTCGGCGGGGCCGGCGAACTCCGTCAGCCGTTCCAGGACACCTTCGATCACGGCCGCCTCGGCGGGGCGGAGCGTGCCGTCGTCGACCGCGCGCCGCAGATAGGGAAGCACCCGGTGCTCGGCATACCAGTGCGGCCAGTCGTCGCCGGGGGCGTTGCGCAGGGGCGCGAGTCCGATGTACGCCCGCTCGGGTCCGCCCGGGGGAGGGGCCCCGAACGCGGGTGCTCCGGCGGCGTGCAGGGCCGCGAGGTCACGGCCGAGGCGGACCGCCGCCCGTACACTCGGCCGGCCCTGAGCGACCCGGTCCGTCACGAGCCAGCGCCCGTCGTGACCGTGCACGGCGGGGATCGCGACGGCGCCCGCGGCGGCCAGCCAGCGAAGCCCCGCTGCCTCGGCGCGCACCGCGCGCGGCTCGTCACCGCGCTTGACCATCACCACCCGCCCGCCGTCGAGCGTCACTTCGGCCAGAGTCGAGGACAGCGGGCGCAGGTCCGTCACCCGGCGACCCGTCAGCCGGGCCGCCGCGGCCCCCGGGTTGTCCGGGCCGGCACCCGCGTGGTCCGGGCCGGCGGCAGGGGCGTCCGCGGCGTCCGGGCCGTCGGTACCGGAGGTCACGACGGCAGGCGCCCGCGCACCCAGGCCAGCAGCCCGGGCACCGCGGCCTCGATCATGGCCAGCACCTCCTCGAACCCCTCCGGACCGCCGTAGTAGGGGTCGGGGACATCGAGGTCGCCGGTGGCGTCCGGGTCGAAGGAGCGCAGCATCCGCACCCGGGACGGGTCGTCGACGAGGCGGCGCAGGGCCTTCTCATGGCCGCGGTCCATGGCCAGGAACAGGTCGGCGTCCAGGTGCTCGGCGCCGACCTGTGCGGCGACGTGCTCGACCGGGTAGCCGTGCCGGGCCAGTACCTCGCCGGACCGCTCGTCGATGGGCTCCCCGGCGTGCCACGGCCCGATGCCGGCGCTGGTGACCCGCACCGCCCCGTCCAGGCCCGCCCGGCGCAGATGCTCGGCGAACACCAGGGCCGCGGACGGAGACCGGCAGATGTTCCCGCTGCAGACAAAACAGATGTGCACGGCCCCAGGGTACGAGGCGGTCTCCCGGCGCCGACCGCGGGTCCGTCGCCAGGACCCCACCCCTGGGCGGAGAGACCCGGCGGGAGAAATCCCGCCGCCTGCACCCGGGTGCCGGGCCCGGTGCGTCGCGGGCACGGGGCACCCTGCGCTTCGAGACCGCCGTCTGGGGTGTCGCTCCGACCGTGGAGGCGGCGGCCGGGTTCGTGCTCCTCTTCACCCTTCCGGTGGAGGCGGTCCCGGGAGTGTCGACGACCGTCGAACTCGGCGTCATAGCCATGCTGTTGTCCTGGACGATCCGGCGGCGCCGCCGCGCGGCGGCCGTGGTGTGACTACGCCGGCGCACCGGCGACGCCGGCTCCCACCGGTTGCCGCGCGTGCAGGTGGTACACGTGGAAGGCCCGTCCGATCACCGGCTGGGCGACATTGCGCACCCGGACTCCGCCGTTGGTCATGCCGTTCTCCGTGCCGAGGTGGGCATGACCGTGCACGGCGAGGTCGGCCCCGGCCGTGTCGATGGCCTCGGCCAGCAGATAGCTGCCGAGGAAGGGATAGATCTCCAGCGGCTCCCCGGCGAGGGTGTCGGGCACGGGGGAGTAGTGGGTCAGGGCGATCCGAAGGTCGCAGCCCTGCCCGGCCAGCCGCTCCAGGGAAGTGCGCAGGCCGTCGGCGCAGCGGCGGGAGTACCGGACGAACTGCTTCATCAGCGGCTCCCCGAACTCGCCCGCGCTGCGACCGACGAAACCGCCGCCGAACCCGGTGGTGCCGGCCACCCCCACGCGTTCCCCGCCGCAGTCGACGACGACCGACCGACCTTCCAGGACCTGCGCGCCGGCGTCCTCCAGGATGGCGGTGACCTCCTCCGGCCGGTCGTCGTGCTGGTCGTGGTTGCCGAGGACCGCCACCACCGGCACCCCCAGGTCCTGGATCTCCCGTGCCACCACCCGTGCCTCCTCCGGCGTGCCGTGCCGGGTGAGGTCACCGGCCAGCAGGAGCAGGTCGGCGCAGTCGGGCAGTGTCTCGAAGGCCGGCCGCAGGGTGCCCTGGGTCTCGGGCGCCATGTGGATGTCTCCGACGGCTGCTGCGCGGATCATGCGAGGTCCTCCGCGTGGTCGGGGGAGGAGGAGTCGGCGACGGTGATGTCGCAGTGGACCTGGTGTCCGGCAAGTTCCGCCGCGACGAGGTCGCAGACCTCGTCGCGGGTGTGCGCCGAGGGGACCGTACCGGTCAGCAGCACCGTCTCGCCGCGCACCTCCAGCCGTACCCCGAGCTCGCCCGGCGGCCCGCCCGCGATCCGGTCCCTCAGATGGGCGACCCGGTACTCCAGGTTCTCCCCGGCGGCCGGGGCACCGGGTGCGGGCTCTTGGCCGTGGTGGTTCATGACTGCTCCTCCCGAGGCTCGTTCCGCTCCTGACGCGCGTCCTGCCGCTGGTTCTGCCGTGTGTCCTGCTGCGGGGCGATGACGTTCAGGCGTTCGAGAAGGAAGAAGAAGGCGGCGGGCATGGGCTCGTCCCCGCAGACGCGCCGGACGTGCTCCCAGTCGACCTTCTCGCGCAGGGCGCGGGCGATGGGCAGGACCGCGCCGAAGTCGCAGTGATGCTCGGAGAAGGCGGCGATCAGACCGCACAGCAGATCGTCAGGGGCCAGCACGGGCATCCGCACCGAGTCCACCGGCAGTTCCTCGGCCCGGGCGAGCATCTCCAGGGACACGGGCTCGTGGGCCAGCTCGAAGATGATGTCGATGTCCTGGTCGAAGCACTTGGACTTGATCAGCCAGTCCTCGGGCGGCGTGTAGACCGGCAGGCCGCCCTCGCGCAGGGTGTCCGCGACGGCCTCGGCGTCCTCGCGCCGTACGCAGAAGTCGGCGTCGTGCCGCAGGCTGGCGCTGCCGCCGTGCGCGTAGGCGGCCACGCTGCCCGCCAGCGCGAACGGGTGCCCCTTGCGCTTCAGGAGCGCGCCGACCTGTTTGGCCGCCTCCAGGATCGCCTGCCCCTGGTCGGAAGGCGGATGCTGTTCCTTCGGCCGCGCTCCGTGGGGGGCGGGCGGCTCGGCCCCGCCTGCCGCAAGACGAAGGCCGGGGGGTCCTGCCCTCCGGGCGGAAGCCGCGTCGCCTCCGTTCCGCGTCATGCCCCACTCCATTCACCGGACCGCACACCGGGCGGCCCACCGGGCTCGGCACCCAGGGGCCGGCCGTCTCGCCCGGTCCCGGACGCCCTCTCGTGCCGGGTCGGGTACCCGGCGTTCCTGGTGTGACACGGCGTGCCCGGTCCGCGGCGACGGACGAGCCCCTGGGGCCGGCGGGGCGTCCCGGCGGCTGCCGGACACGTGGCTCGGCGGGTGCCCGGGTGTGCGGCGAACGGACGACGCGGTCAGGCGGGGCGCAGGGTGCGCTTGGCGAGTTCGTAGGCGGGGAGCATGTGGTCGTGCTCCTCGGCGTCGAGCCCGTCCAGGTGCAGTACGACCGGTCCTTTCGGCGTGACGACGGCGAGGGCGCTCTCCTTGGTCGTCTCGTCCAAGGCCCTGTCCCTGTGCCGGTACTCGACCTCCACGCCGTCGAGGCCGCCCGCCGTGACCGGGCCGTACCGCTCCTCGCTCACGTCACCCTCGGCCGCCACGAAGGCCCGCAGTACCGAGCGTGCGTCTCCGGAGCCCGACTTGCCGGTGTAGACGCGCAGGAAGCCGATGTTCCCGGCGGGCTTGGCGTCGATCTCGCACGCGGCGGTCACCGGACCCTGCCGGAGGACGGCGTCGGCGAGCTCCTTGGCCTGGCCGGAGTCGCCGACGGCCTCGGGGTCCACGGCACTGGCCTTCCAGCCGGCGGCGACGTCGAAGCTGACGGGAAGGGGGCACGCCGACATCGCCGCCCCGACGCTGCCTCCGCGCCGGGCCACGCCTCCCGCGGCTTTTGCGCCCGCGCCCGTACGCGCGCCGGCCGTCGCCGTGTCGCCGGCCGTCGTCTGCTTACGTGAGGCACGGTGCCCGTCGTCGTCCGACGTCTGGGAGCAGCCCGTCAGCGCCCCGCCCAGCAGCACTGCCGCGGCGACCGCAGCCCACCAGGCCGTTCCCGCCCCGATGCTCACCCTGTCCCCCTCCCGCGGGCCGGGGTCCTTCCCCTCCCCACAGCCGCGTCACTGTAACGGAGGCGCGCTGCGCGGGGCGTTCAGGGGGTTCACCCCCTCGTCGCATGCCCCATGCGCCCTCCTCCCCACCGTGAGAGATTGGCGGGGTCGATGCCAATTCGCGGCGTTTCGTCCCTTGATTCCGGGTTAGCCAGTTGGCTCGGGCCCAGCGGTGGCGACCGGCCCGGCGGCGCGGACCGGTGCGCCCGGAGACGACCGCCCTGCCGGAGCAGGACAGCACACGGCCGAGGCACACACCCGCGGCACGGCCAGAAGCGGAGGAACGGTACTGATGAGCGAGGCCAACCCCATCAAGCAGGCAGCCCACAAGGCCGCCGACGCCCTCAAGGGCGACGGCGCGGGACCGGAGGGGGGTATCCCGGGCAAGCCGGGTTCGCGCTCGCCCTCCGTCGCGGAGCCCACGGAGCCCCACGGACCGCTGCCGCCCAAGCCGGACCAGACCGGTCCGGACACCGTCTCGCCCACGGGACAGCCGACCGGTGCGGACCGGTCCGCCATGGCGCAGGCCGGGAGCTACCTGACCACCGCCCAGGGCGCACGGCTGTACGACACCGACCACTCGCTCAAGGCCGGGCCCCGCGGACCGGTGCTGCTGCAGGACCACCACCTGCGCGAGAAGATCATGCACTTCGACCACGAGCGCATCCCGGAGCGCGTGGTCCACGCCCGCGGCGCGGCGGCGCACGGCATCTTCACCAGCTACGGCACCGCGGCCTCGGTGACCAAGGCGGCGTTCCTCGCCAAGGACGTCGAGACGCCGGTCTTCGTACGGTTCTCCACGGTGCTGGGGTCCCGGGGATCAGCCGACACCGTGCGCGACACCCGAGGGTTCGCGACGAAGTTCTACACCAGCGAGGGCGTATTCGACCTGGTCGGGAACAACATCCCGGTCTTCTTCATCCAGGACGCCATCAAGTTCCCCGACGTCATCCACGCGGGCAAGCCCCATCCGGACCGGGAGATCCCGCAGGCGCAGAGTGCCCACGACACCTTCTGGGACTTCGTCACCCTGCACACCGAGGCCACCCATCACACCATCTGGAACATGTCCGACCGGGGCATCGCGCGTTCGTTCCGGATGATGGAGGGGTTCGGCATCCACACCTTCCGCCTGGTGAACGCCAAAGGCAACACCACGCTGGTGAAGTGGCACTGGAAGCCCAAGCTGGGCGTGCACTCCCTGGTGTGGGAGGAGGCGCAGATCATCAACGGCGTCGACCCGGACTTCCACCGCCGGGACCTCGCCGACGCCATCGAGGCGGGCGCCTACCCCGAGTGGGAACTGGGCATCCAGACCTTCCCCGACACCCCCGAGCAGACCTTCGAGGGCATCGACCTGCTGGACCCGACGAACATCGTCCCCGAGGAACTCGCCCCCGTGCAGCCCATCGGGCGGCTCGTGCTCAACCGCAACCCGGAGAACTTCTTCGCCGAGACCGAGCAGGTGGCCTTCCACCCCGGCCACCTCGTCCCCGGCATCGACATCACCGACGACCCGCTGCTCGCCGGACGCCTGTTCTCCTACCTGGACACCCAGATCACCCGCCTGGGCGGCCCCAACTTCGGGCAGATCCCGATCAACCGCACGCACGCCCCGGTCAACGACATGCTGCGCGACAGCTTCCACCAGTCCGCCGTGCACACGGGCGTCGCCCCCTACCGTCCCAACTCCCTCGACGGGGGCTGCCCGTTCACGGCGGGCGCCGACACGGGTGCGTACATCGAGGCGCCCGTACGCGTTCCGGAGGCGAAGAAGGTCCGGGACGCGCCCGAGTCCTTCAAGGACCACTTCAGTCAGCCCCGCCGGTTCTGGCTCAGCATGAGCCCGGTGGAACGCGAGCACATCATCGGGGCCTACACCTTCGAACTCGGCAAGTGCTGGGAGCAGGCCGTCAAGGAACGGGGTCTGCGGGTGCTGGCCAACATCGACCCCGAGCTGTGCGCGGAGGTCGCCGCCGGGCTCGGCCTGCCCGCGCCCAAGGCCACCGTGCCGCTGGCCGACGTCGAGCCCAGCCCGGCGCTGTCCCAGGTCGGGCGCACCTGGCCGACGGACGGCAGGGTCATCGGCATCATCGCCGGGCCGGACGGCGACCTGGACGGCGTACGGGCCGTACGCGAAGCGGTGCTCGCCGACGGCATGGTCCCGCTCGTCGTCGCGCCGACCGGTGGCAAGCTCGGCAACGGCGCCGACGCGCTGCCCGTCCAGCGCACCTACGCCACCGCCCGCTCCGTCGAGTTCGACGCCGTCCTGCTGGCCGGGTCGCCGGGCGTGGGCGCCGACGCCTACGGCGCGCGCGACGCCAAGTCCCCTCTGCCCTCCCCGCAGCAGGCGACCCACGACCCGCGCGTCAGTCTGCTGCTCTCCGAGGCCTTCCGGCACGGCAAGGCGATCGGCGCCTGGAAGGGCGCGGAGGCCTCGCTGGAGGCGGCCGGCGTCCCCGTCGACGCCCCCGGCGTGATCGTCGGCGACAGCGGCCCCGGCACGCTGGAGCAGATCGCCCGCCTCCTGGGCGCCCACCGCGTCTGGGAACGCTTCCCCGGGGAGGCCTGACCTGCCCCACTCCGACGCGGGTCGCCCCCGACCCGTCACATCCGCACACCGTCCGCAGGGCCCGGGCCCCTCCGTCCCGCACCGCCGCCCATCGGCGCGTGCCATGTGGCACAAGCCACGTCCCGGAGGAGGCCTGGGCCATATGGCTCGCCGAGGCCGAGGGTTAGCGTTGCACGGAGTCCTTTTCGTCCGTGAACAGCTCGAACGGCCCCGCAGTGCTCGAAGATCTCTCCCCCCTCATCGCGGCGACCACCCAATGGCTGACCAGCGCGTACCCGGCGTCCGACGGCGCGCTGGCCTCCGCCCTGTGCGAGGTGCAGGCGCGCCAGGCGGTCACGGTCGCGGCCTGGCTGCGCTACCCCACGCCCATGGACGCCGCGCTGGTCGGCATGTCGGGCCCCGGTGGCTCGGCCCGGCTGGACTGGATCACCGGTGCCGAAGGCGTCGAGGGCGACGACCCGGACGCGTACGCCTGGCGCACCTGGGTGGACGAGGTCGTGGTGAGCTGGGCGGCCTGCCTGCTCACCGACCCCGGGCTCGCCGACCGCGCGGTGGCCGCGCTCGCCGACGGCGGCCATGTGGCGGGTGCCCCGGTCGAGTTCCGCCGGCTGCTCGCCCCCGACGAGCGAGACCGCCGGGCGGCCGCGCTGCTGCGTCACCCCGACCTCCTCGCCCCGGTGAGCTCCCTGCACCACACCCAGCTGGTGGACCGCCTGCACCCGGACCGGCCCCTGGCGGCCTGACCCGCACAGACCCGCCCCGGCACGGGGCCGAGGACCGATCCCGAGCTCACCGGGACCCGAGTGCCGCTTCCGAGTTCACCGGGACCCGAGTGCCGCCTCCGAGTTCACCGGGACCCGAGTGCCTTCCCCACCGCCTCCCGTGCGGCCGGCAGCGCCGCGGAGCGGTCGGCGGGGACCAGGCCGATGCGGGTGCGCCGGTCGAGGAGGTCGGCCTCGTCGAGGGCGCCCTCGTGGCGCGCGGCCCACGCCAGCTCGGCGCGGGTGACGGGATGGCCTTCGAGCACGGGTTCGCGCAGCCGCGGATCGCGCAGACCCAGGGCGTGGACGGCCGGCGCCTCGGTGCCGTAGCGCCGGATCAGGCGGCGCGGCGCCTGGAGCGCGGACAGGGTGCGCGGCGACGCGGCGCCCACGAGGGGCAGCGAGGCGGTGGGGGAGGGTCCGGCGGCCAGGCGGTGCGTGGCGACGGCGGCGTCCACGGCGTCCTCGGCCATCCGCCGGTAGGTGGTGAGCTTGCCGCCGACCACGGTGATCACGCCGTCCGGCGAGGTGAGCACCGCGTGCCTGCGGGAGATGTCGGCGGTCCGGGGCGCCGCGCCGGAGCCGTCGCCCGGGCCCGCGTCCAGCAGCGGGCGCAGCCCCGCGAAGGCTCCCACCACGTCGTCGCGCTGGACGGGCACGTCCAGGGCGGAACCCAGGACGTCGAGCAGGAACCCGATGTCGGTCTCCGGAGCCTCGGGAACGTCGGGGATGTCACCGTCGACGGGTTCGTCGGTGAGGCCGACGTAGACCCGGCCGTCGCCCTGGGGCAGAACGAGGACGAAGCGGTTGGTCTCGCCGGGGACCGGGATGTGCAGCCCGGCGGGCAGCGGACCGAGGCGGTCGGCCCGCAGCACGAGGTGCGTGCCGCGGGAGGGGCGTATGCGGATGCCGTCCACCAGGCCGCCCGCCCACACCCCGGAGGCGTTGATCACGGCGCGGGCCCGGATCTCGCCCTCCTCGCCGGTGAGTTCGTCACGGACCCGGGCACCGGCCGCGGTCAGTTCCAGCGCCCGCACCCGGGTCAGGATCCGCGCGCCGCGCGCCGCCGCCGTCCGGGCCACGGCGGTGACCAGGCGGGCGTCGTCGGCGAGCCGGCCGTCCCAGGACAGCAGGCCGCCGCGCAGCCCTGCCCCACGCAGCGCCGGAGCGAGATGGCGGGTCTCCGCCGCGGAGAGCCGGCGCGGCGCCGGCAGCGTGGCGCGGGCGGTGCGCGCCGCGAGGCGCAGACCGTCGCCCGCGCGCAGGCCCGCCCAGGCGAGGGCGGCCTGACCGCGGGAGACCAGCGGTGTCAGAGGCAGCACGAACGGCTGGGCACCGACCAGGTGGGGCGCGGTGCGCTCCATCAGCACCCCGCGTTCGACCGCGCTCTCGTGCGCGACGTCGAACTGCGCCGAGGCCAGGTAGCGCAGCCCGCCGTGGATGAGCTTCGAGCTCCAGCGCGAGGTGCCGAAAGCCAGGTCGTGGGCGTCGATCGCGGCCACGGTCAGTCCCCGGGCCGCCGCGTCCAGCGCGGCCCCCGCCCCGGTCGCGCCCAGCCCGACGACCAGGACGTCCACGGCCGGGCCGCCGACGGTCAGGGCCAGTTCGCGGGCGCGGCGCGCGGCGGTCAGCGACGATCCGGGAGCCGCGCCGTCCGGGGTGGTGTGCGGGTGGGCTCGGCTCATGGCGTCAGGGTCCTCTCCAGGATGGTCCGCAGTTCCGCGAGGAACGCCTCGGCGGTCAGGCCGGGGTCGTCCTCGTCGGTCATCGTGCGCAGCGACAGCGTGAAGGACTGGACGACCAGCAGCAGGGACCTGGCCTGCCGGTCGGGGTGGCCGGTGCGTACCGAACCGTCGGCGTGGCCCTCGCGCAGGGCGTCGGTGAGCAGCGCCAGCAGGGCTTCCTGGCTGGCTCCGCGACGGTCCAGTACATAGGGGAGCAGCAGTTCGGGGTCGACGTCGACGATCTTGCGGAAGAGCGGGTGCGCGCGGAACGCCACCACCCCGGCCACCAGCCCGTCGACGATCAGCGTGCGCGTGTCGGTCCCGGGCCGGCGCTCGGGCATCGACCGCGTGGCCACGTCGACCCACTCCCGGGTCATCAGATCGCCCACCAGGGAGCGCACGTCGGGCCAGCGCCGGTACAGCGTCATCCGGGACACACCGGCGCGCCGGGCCACGTCCGTCATCGTCGTACGCCGGACTCCGACGGCCAGCACACAGTCGCGCACGGCGTCGAGCACGGGATCCCCGGCGGCTTCCGGCGCGCCGGAGACCGCCGCCGGGTCGCCCTTGCCGTTCGGACCCCCTGAACCATTGTGACGAATAGGCGTCATGTGTAACAGTGTAATGCCCCTTCGATCCGACCGGTGAGGAACAACCCCATGGACATGCTGTGGAGGGGCTGGGGCGACCCGGCCAAGGCCACACCACTGCCCGACTCGGTGACCGCGCTGCTGCGCGACCTGCTCGGGGTCAAGCCGCACGGCACCGGCCCGGTCGAGCTGGAGGGCATCGACGTCCCCGCCTCACCGCTGACCGCCGCCGCGCACCGGGCCCTGCGGGACGCCGTCGGCGACGAGGCGCACGTCCGCACCGACGCCGAGTCCCGGATCCGGCACACCCGCGGCAAGTCCACCCCCGACCTGCTGCGGATCCGCCGCGGTGACGTCGCCGACCTCCCGGCGGCCGTGGTGCTCCCCGCCGGCCACGACGAGGTGCTCGCCGTCCTGCGCGCTTGCGGCGCCCACGACCTGGCCCTCGTCCCGTTCGGCGGCGGCACCTCCGTCGTCGGCGGCCTCGCCCCCCAGCAGCGGGGGTCCCACAGGCGCCCGTTCGTCGCCCTGGACCTGCGCCGCATGGACGGCCTGCTCGCCCTCGACCCCGTCTCGCGCACCGCCACCCTGCAACCAGGACTGCGCGCCCCCCAGGCCGAGGCACTGCTGGCCGAACACGGCTTCACCCTCGGTCACTTCCCGCAGTCCTACGAGTGGGCCACCGTCGGCGGGTTCGCCGCGGCCCGCTCCAGCGGCCAGGCCTCCGCCGGGTACGGCCGCTTCGACGAGATGGTGCTCGGCCTCACCCTCGCCACCCCTGAGGGCACCCTGGAGGCCGGCCGGGCCCCGCGCTCGGCGGCCGGACCCGACCTGCGCCAGCTCGTGCTCGGCTCCGAGGGCGCCTTCGGCGTCATCACCTCGGTGACCGTGCGCCTGCGCCCGCTGCCGCACACCCGCGTGTACGAGGGCTGGCGCTTCGCCTCCTTCGAGGAGGGCGCCACCGCCCTGCGCCGGCTGGCCCAGGACGGGCCGCGGCCCACGGTGCTGCGCCTGTCCGACGAGACCGAGACGCTGATCGGTCTTGCCCAGCCCGACGCCATCGGCGCCCCCGGCGCCCCCGGCGCCCCCGGCGCCCCCGGCGCCCCCGGCGCGCCGCAGCCCGCCGGCTGCCAGGCGATCGCCGGTTACGAGGGCACCGCCGAGGACGTCGCCCACCGCCGGGAGCGCGCCGCCGCCGTGCTGCGCGCGTGCGGCGGCACGTGCCTCGGCGAGGAACCCGGCGAACGCTGGGCCCACGGCCGCTACTCGGCGCCGTATCTGCGCGACGCGCTGCTGGACGTGGGCGCGTTCGCCGAGACCCTGGAGACCGCCGCGTTCTGGTCGCGCGTGCCCGAGCTGTACGCCGCCGTCCGCTCCGCGCTCACCACGACGCTCACGGAGTCCGGCACCCCGCCGCTGGTGATGTGCCACATCTCGCACGTCTACGAGAACGGCGCCTCCCTCTACTTCACCGTGGTCTCGGCACAGGGCGAGGACCCCGTGGCACACTGGGCGCCCGCCAAGCGCGCCGCGAGCGAGGCGATCCTCGCCGCGGGCGGCACCATCAGCCACCACCACGGTGTGGGCACCGACCACCGCGACGGGTACGTCCGGGAGGCCGGGCCGCTGGGCGTCCAGGCGCTGCGGGCCGTCAAGCAGCGGCTCGACCCGGGCGGTCTGCTCAATCCGGGAGTCCTCCTGCCCCTGGACTGACGCGGCCGGACCGACGCGGCGCCGCACCGACCCGCGCGGCCCGACCCGCGCCGGCCCCCGCTTCGACGGCCTGCCCTCTTCGCCCGCGCGTTCTCTCCCACCGCCCGCTCTCTCACCACCCGCCCTCTCGCCGTCCTCCCGACCCGCCCGACCGCCCTCTCTCCGCCCGGAGGCCCCACCGATGCGACAGTTCACCGCCATCGTCAACCCCACCGCCGGCGGATCCGCGGGCGCCGCCGCGCTGCTGAGGGTGGCCAGGCTGCTCCGGGAGGCGGGCGCCGGACTGGAGACCGAGTACAGCCGCAGCCTCGCCCACGCGCAGGACCTCGCCCGGCACGCCGGCGAACGCGGACGGGTCGTCCTGGCCGTCGGCGGCGACGGCATCGCCGGCGGCATCGGCGGCGCCCTCAGCGGCACCGGCACGCTCCTCGGTTTTGTCCCGGCCGGCCGCGGCAACGACTTCGCCCGCGCGCTCGACCTGCCCGCCGACCCGTCCGCACTGGCCCGGGTGCTGCTGCACCACGAGCCGCGCCCTGTCGACACCATCGAGGTGGAGTCGGCCGTTCACCCCCGCACCGTCGTCCTCGGCAGCGTGTACGCGGGCGTCGACGCGCTCGCCAACCGGCACGCCAACCACGCCCGGCTGCTGCGGGGCGCCGCCTCGTACTACGCCGGGGGACTGCGGGCGGTCGCCACCTGGCGCGCGGCGACCTACCGCGTCACCGTCGACGGCGAGGAGCACGGCCACCGCGGCTACACCGTGGTGGCCGCCAACTCGGCGTACTACGGCTCCGGCCGGATGATCGCCCCCGGCGCCCGGGTGGACGACGGCCTGCTCGACGTGGTGCTGATCCGCGCCGCACCACGGCGGCTCTTCTTCGCCCTGATGAACGAGTTGAAGTCGGGCACCCATGTCGCACGGCCCGAGGTGCGGATCCTGCGCGGCCGGGAGATCCGGATCGAGGCCGACCGGCCCGTGCCCTACGGCGCCGACGGCGAGGTCGACGCGGTGCTGCCCGTCACCGCCCGGGTGCTGCCCGGCGCACTCTCCGTACTGTGCTGACCGGCGGGCCGGGCACGCTCAGGAGCAGGCCCAGGCCGACATCCCCTGGACGCGGGCCAGCCGCCGGGCCACCTTGATCTGCTCCCGGCGCGTGGCCAGGTCCGCCCGGGGGGCGTACCTCCGTCCGCCGGCCGCGACCCAGCTGGACTGGGCGAACTGAAGCCCGCCGTAGTACCCGTTGCCGGTGTTCGCCCGCCAGTTGCCGCTGGACTCGCAGGCGGCGATGGCGTCCCAGTCCGGGCCGAGGCCCCGGGACGGGAGCGCGGTCGCGGTGGGTCCCCCGGCCAGCGCCGCGGTGGTCGCAGCGACCAGCAGCGCCCCGCGCAGTCCGCGGCGACGAGGATACTGACCTGATGCCCCGTCATGACGGACGGAGGCCCTGTCGATGTTCTGCTGCCAGTTCATGTGCAGACTGTTACATCATATGAACCGAAAGTAGCGAGACGGCGCGCCGCATGGGGAAAGGCTCCCGTTCATGACGTTCAAGAGTCCAGTGCACCGCGGCGGCCCCCGGCGCGGCCCGTTCGACCAGTTCGCGGAGTACGCCTCCAACTTCACCAGCTCACCGGTCTTCTTCCTGATCTGTCTGCTCCTCGTCGGCTTCTTCGTCACCGCCCACGCGGCCCATATGGACCTGGAGTTGCTGCTACTGGCGGGCGAGTCCATGACCGCGGTGACGCTGCTGCTGCTCGCCCTGCTGAAGAACGCCGAGATGCGCGCGGAGCACGCCATCCAGCGCAAGCTCGACGCACTCGCCCGTGCCCTGCTGGAGATGAACAAGGACGACCACAGCCCGGCCTTCGAGGATCTGAGGAATTCGATCCGGATGGAGGAAGAGACCTGACCGGGCGGGCGAAACGCCGCAACGGTCCTTCCCGGTGCCCGGCGAAACGGACACCATGCCGCGTCATGGACATTCTGCTGGTCGTAAGCGCGTTCAACAGCCTGGCCCAGCGTGTGTACGCCGAACTGTCGGACCGCGGGCACCGGGTGGACGCCGTCCTCGCCTCGCACGGCGCCGACGCCGTCCGCACCGCGGTCGCGCGGACGCACCCGGAGCTGATCATCGCCCCGATGCTGCGCACGGCGCTGCCCGAGGACGTGTGGCAGCGGCACACCTGCCTCGTCGTGCACCCGGGGCCACCCGGGGACCGCGGGCCGTCCTCCCTGGACTGGGCGATCACCGACCAGGCGGCGCGCTGGGGCGTGACGGTCCTTCAGGCCGAGGCGGCCATGGACGCCGGTGACATCTGGGCGTCGATGCCGTTCGAGACGCCCGACGTGGGCAAGAGCGACCTCTACCGCAACGAGGCCGCCGACGCGGCGGCGGCCGCCGTACTGCTGGCCGTACGGCGCTACGAGGAGGGCTCGTTCAAACCGCTGTCGCAGAACGACCCTTCGGTCCGGGTGATGTGGCGCGACGTCATGCGTCAGCCGCAGCGCCGGATCGACTGGGACAACGACAGCACCGCCACCGTGCTGCGCAGACTGCGTGCGGCGGACTCCCGGCCCGGCGTGCTCGACGAACTGCACGGCCGGGAGGTGTTCCTGCACGGCGGGCACCCCGAGGACCGGCTGCGCGGACGCCCGGGCGAACCGCTCGCCACCCGCGCCGGCGCGGTGTGCCGGGCCACCCGGGACGGCGCCGTGTGGATCCCCGAACTCAGGCCGCGCAAGAACTCCGGTGACCCCGCGCCCTTCAAGCGCCCGGCCGCCTCGGTCCTCGGTCCCTGCTCGCTCCCGGAGGCCACCGTCCCGCTCGAACTACCCCCCGAGCGGCGTACCTGGACCGACATCCGCTACCGCCGCGACGGCGACGTCGGCTTCCTCGCCTTCTCCTTCCCCGGCGGAGCCATGAGCACCGACCAGTGCCGCAGGCTGCTCGCCGCCTACCGGCACGCGCTCGCCCGCCCCACACCCGTGCTGGTCCTCGGCGGCGCCCGCGACTTCTTCTCCAACGGCATCCACCTGAACGTCATCGAGGCGGCCTCCGACCCGGCCGCCGAGTCCTGGGCCAACCTGGGCGCCATGAACGACCTCGTCGAGGCGGTCCTGCGCACCACCGACCGGCTGGTGGTCGCCGCGCTCGGCGGCAACGCCGCCGCCGGCGGCGTCATGCTCGCGCTCGCCGCCGACGAGGTGTGGTGCCGCGGCGGCGCCGTGCTCAACCCCCACTACCGCCGCATGGGCCTGTACGGCTCCGAGTACTGGACCTACAGCCTGCCCCGCCGCGTCGGCGCGCGGACCGCCGAACGGCTCACCGCCGAGGCGCTGCCCGTGAGCGCCGCCACCGCGCACGGCCTCGGCCTGGTGGACCGTCTGCTGCCCGTCCCCGCGGCGGAGTTCGCCGACGAGACCGCCCGCATGGCGGCCGAGCTCGCCGCCGCCCCCGACCTCGCCCGGCGGATCGAGGCCAAGGAGGAGGCCCGCGCACGCGACGAGGCCGTACGGCCGCTCGCGGACCACCGGCGCGCCGAACTCGCCCGTATGCGCGACATCTTCTTCGACCCCGCCGCGCCCTACCACGCACTGCGTTCGGCGTTCGTCCGCAAGACGCCGAGCGGCCCCGCCGACCCCTTGGCCCCGCCCGTGCTCCACCCGGCCGGAGGGCACGCGCGATGACGGCCCCGCCCGGGTCCCGCCCCCGGATGCTCGTCGCGGGCGTCGGCAACATCTTCCTCGCGGACGACGCCTTCGGCCCCCACGTGGTGCGGGCGCTCGCGTCCCGGCCGCTGCCGGCCGCCGCGCGGGTGCGGGACTTCGGCATCCGCGGCCTGGACCTCGCCTACGAACTGCTCGACGGATACGACACCGCCGTCCTGGTCGACGCCGCCCCGCGCGGCCACCGGCCCGGCACCCTGTCCCTGATCGAGCCGGACCCGCCCGAAGCCTCCACCGCGCCAGCGGCCCCGCCCGAGGCCCACGGCATGGACCCCGCCAAGGTGCTGGCGCTGGCCGCCCACCTCGGCGACGGACCGCTGCCGCGGGTCCTCGTCCTGGCCTGCGAGCCCGACGTCCTCCCGCGTGGCGACGAGGACATCATGCCTGGGCTCAGCGGCCCGGTCGGCGCCGCCGTCGACCGGGCCGTCCGGGCGCTGCACACCATCGTCCCGGTCCTGCTCGCCGACCCCGCGGCCACCCCGTCCTTGGGCCGCCCGGACGAATCCGCACCGCCGCACACGGCTGCGCTGCCGCTTCCGGCCGCCCAGACCGCACAAGATCGGTGAGGGGCCGGACGGTCCCGCCCGCCACGAGCAGTCCCTTCCGAACCGACCGCGAGGCCCGAACCGTCCACGAGGAACCGAACCGACCGCGAGGAGAAGCGACATGTGCCGGTCCGCCGACGTCACGCAGGACGTCAAGCAGGCGGTCCTCGCCAGGAACGACGACCTGGCCGAGGCGCTGAGAAGCGACCTGGCCCGGCAGGGGACCGCTCTCGTCAACCTGCTGTCCAGCCCCGGCAGCGGCAAGACCGAACTCCTCGGCCGGGTGCTGGCCCGGGCGGTCGAGCGGGGCGTCCCGGTGGCCGCGCTCACCGCGGACCTGGCCACCGAGAACGACGCGCGCCGGCTCGCCCGTTCGGGCGCGCCGGTGCAGCAGGTGCTCACCGACGGGCTGTGCCATCTCGAGGCCCGCCAGGTGCGCGCCCGGCTGGCGGGCCGGCTGCCCACGGCCACCCGGGTGCTGTTCGTGGAGAACGTCGGCAACCTCGTCTGCCCGGCCTCCTACGACCTCGGCGAGAGCCTGCGCATCGTGCTGATGGCCGTGACCGAGGGCGAGGACAAGCCGCTGAAGTACCCCACCGCCTTCGGCTCCGCGCACCTGGTCGTGGTCACCAAGACGGACCTGGCCGAGGCGGCCGGCTTCGACGAGGACGCCTTCCGGGCCAACGTCCACCGGGTCAACCCCGGGGTGGAGATCGTACGGTCCTGCGCCCGCACCGGCGACGGCGTCGACACCGTACTGGACCGGGCGCTCGCCGCCCTCGACGGCACCCCGCCGCACCACCCGCCCCTCGCCCCGCGCCCCCACAGCGCCCGTCACGGCCACGGCCATCGTCCGGGCCCCGTGCACACAGCCCTCGACGAGCACGCCGACGACACCCGCGCGCAGTCCCGCCCGGCCACCACCCCCGCCTCGTGACCGCCCCCGCCACCGCCCCGGTACGCCGCCGGCTCACCGTGCGCGGCACGGTGCAGGGCGTGGGCTTCCGGCCGTATGCGCACCGGCTCGCGGCCGAGCTGGCGCTCGCCGGTTTCGTGAGCAACACCGCGAGCGGGGTGCTGATCGAGGTCGAGGGTCCCCCGGACGATGTGGCCCGGTTCTGCGACCGGCTCGCCCAGCAGCCACCTCCCCTGGCCGCCGTGACCGGCATCGGACTCGAAGAGCTCCCCGCCATCGGCGCCACAGACCCCTTCACCATCCGCCCCACCGAGCAGTCCACGGGCCGCACCCACCTCCCGCCCGACACCGCGACCTGCGCCGACTGCCTGCGGGAACTGGCCGATCCGGCCGACCGCCGCCACCGGCACCCGTTCATCACCTGCACCCACTGCGGCCCCCGGTTCACCATCGCCACCGCGATGCCGTACGACCGCCCGGCCACGACCATGGGCGCCTTCCCGCTGTGCCACGCCTGCGTGCGCGAGTACGCGGACCCCGCCGACCGGCGCTTCCACGCCCAGCCCGTCGCCTGCCCCGACTGCGGACCCCGGCTGCGTCTCGTGCCCGCCGAGGGCAGCGGCGCGCGCCCGGCCCGGGACGCCGAGGCACTGGCGGCGGCCCGGTCGCTGCTCGCCGCCGGGCGGATCGTCGCCGTGAAGGGCATCGGCGGCTACCACCTGGCCTGCGACGCCACCGACCCCCGCGCCGTCGCCACCCTGCGCGCCCGCAAGGACAGGGGCGGCAAGGCCTTCGCGGTGATGTGCGCGGACCTGGCCACCGCGGAACGCATCGCCGTCCTGGGCGAACGCGAACGGGCCGTGCTCACCGGCCCCCGACGGCCCATCGTCCTGCTGCGCCGCCGCACCCCGGGCGCCGGCCCCCGGCCCGCCGACGAGGTGTGTCCCGGCAGCCCGCACATCGGCGTGATACTGCCCTACACCCCCCTGCACACCCTGCTGTTCGGGCTGCCCGGCGACCCGCCCGGCCCCCGGATGCTGGTGATGACCAGCGGCAACCGCTCCGGAGAGCCCATCGTCACCGACGACGACGAGGCGCTGACCCGGCTGGCCGGGCTGGCCGACGCCTGGCTCGCCCACGACCGGCCCATCGCCTGTCCGTGCGACGACTCACTGATCCGGGTGCGCCCCGACGGCACCGAGCAGGTGCTGCGCCGCTCCCGCGGCTATGTGCCCCGCCCGCTGCGCCTGCCGTTCCCGGTGCGTCCCGCGCTCGCGATGGGCGGCGACCTGAAGAACGCGCTCTGCGTCGGCGAGGGGGACCAGGCCTGGTTCGGCCCGCACATCGGCGACATGGGCGACCTGGCCGGCCTGGAGGCCGCCCGGCGGGCCGAGCGGCACCTGCTGACCCTCACGGGGGTGAGCCCCGAACTGGTCGCCGCCGACCGGCACCCCGGCTACCACTCCGTCCGCCGGGCACGTCGGCGGGCCGCCCGAGTCGCCCACCCGGAGCCGGTGCTGGTCCAGCACCACCACGCGCACATCGCCTCGGCGATGGCCGAACACGGCCTCGACGGCACCACACCGGTGATCGGCGTCGCCTTCGACGGGACCGGGTACGGTGACGACGGCACCGTCTGGGGCGGCGAGTTCCTCATCGCCGACTACACGGGCCACCGCCGCTTCGCCCATCTGGCCCCCGCCCCGCTGCCCGGCGGCGACGCCGGGGTGGCCAACCCGTGCCGCCTGGCGCTGGCCCGGCTGTGGGCGGCGGGCCTGCCGTGGGCCCCCGGCGTGCCCAGCGTCACCGCCTGCACACCGGAGGAACGGGCCGTGCTGCGGCGGCAGTTGGAGCGGGGCCTGGCCTGCGTGCCGACCTCCAGCATGGGCCGGCTCTTCGACGCCGTGTCGTCGCTGGCCGGCATCTGCCACCGCGCGCACTACGAGGCACAGGCCGCGCTCGAACTGGAGGCGGCCGCCACCGAGGCCCGGGAGGCGGACCGGGCGGCGTACCCCTTCGACCTGGCCACCGGACCCGGCCCGGTGCGCTGCGACCCCGCGCCCATGCTGCGTGCGCTCCTCGCCGACCGGCGCGGCGGCACCCCCGCACCCGTGCTCGCGGCACGCTTCCACCGGGGCGTGGCACGGGCGGTCGCGGAGATCTGCCGCCGCGCCCGCGGGGCCACGGGCCTGAGCACGGTCGTCCTCAGCGGCGGCGTCTTCGCCAACGGCCTGCTGGAGGAGGAGTGCGCCGCCCTGCTGGGCGCGGAGGGCTTCGCCGTACTGCGCCATGGCGAGGTCCCGCCGAACGACGGCGGACTGGCCCTCGGGCAGCTCGTGGTCGCGGCCCACGCGCGGCGACGGACACCGGACAGCGACGAGACCCCGGACAACGACGAGACGGAGTGACCCATGTGTTTGGCAGTGCCCGGCAAGGTCGTGTCCATCGACCACCGCGCCGACCCGCTCACCGGCGTCGTCGACTTCGGCGGGGTGCGCAAACAGGCGTGCCTGGAGTACCTGCCCGATCTGCGGGTGGGGGAGTACGTGATCGTCCATGTCGGGTTCGCCCTGCAACGGCTGGACGAGGAGTCGGCCCGGGCGTCCCTGGAGCTGTTCCAGCAACTGGGGCTGCTGGAGGAGGAGTTCGGCGACGCCTGGCAGCAGGCGGCCGACCAGGCCGGGCGCCGGAGCGAGGCCTCGCACGTCCCCGCGGCCGTCGCGCGCGAACACGGCGGGAGTGAGGCCCGATGAAGTACATCGACGAGTTCAACGACCCCCAGCTGGCCCGGCGGCTGCTGGACGAGATCCACGCGACGGTCACCCGGCCGTGGGCGCTGATGGAGGTCTGCGGGGGCCAGACCCACTCCATCATCCGGCACGGCATCGACCAGCTGCTGCCGGAGAAGCTGGAGTTGATCCATGGCCCGGGCTGCCCGGTGTGCGTCACCCCGCTGGAGGTCATCGACAAGGCCCTGGAGATCGCCGCGCGCCCGGAGGTGATCTTCTGCTCGTTCGGCGACATGCTGCGGGTGCCGGGCACCGACCGCGACCTGTTCCGCGTCAAGGGCGAGGGCGGTGACGTACGGGTGGTGTACTCGCCGCTCGACGCGCTCCGGCTCGCCCGGGAGCACCCCGAGAAGCAGGTGGTGTTCTTCGCCATCGGCTTCGAGACGACGGCGCCCGCCAACGCCATGGCCGTGCACCAGGCCCGCCGCCTGGGCCTGGACAACTTCAGCCTCCTGGTCTCCCACGTCCGGGTCCCGCCGGCCGTCGAGGCCATCATGACCGCGCCCGCCTGCCGGGTGCAGGGCTTCCTGGCCGCCGGGCACGTGTGCAGCGTCATGGGCACCGCCGAGTACCCGGAGCTGGCCGCGCGGCACCGCGTCCCGATCGTGGTCACCGGCTTCGAACCGCTGGACATCCTCGAAGGCGTCCGCCGCGCCGTCCACCAGCTGGAGCGCGGCGAGCACCGGGTCGAGAACGCCTACCCGCGCGCGGTGCGCGAGGACGGCAACCCGGCCGCGCTGCGCATGCTCCAGGAGGTCTTCGAGGTCGCCGACCGCAACTGGCGCGGCATCGGCCGCATCCCGGCCAGCGGCTGGCGGCTGTCGGACGCCTACCGCGCCTACGACGCCGAACACCGCTTCGACGTCACCGGGATCCGCACGGAGGAACCCGCCGTGTGCCGGGCCGGCGAGGTCCTCCAGGGGCTGATCAAGCCCACCGAGTGCGCCGCGTTCGGCGCCGCCTGCACCCCGCGCACCCCGCTCGGCGCCACCATGGTCTCCAGCGAGGGCGCCTGCGCGGCCTACTACCTGTACCGCCGGATGAACGGCGCTCCGGCACCGGGCTCCCGTATCCCGCAGGAGGAGATGAACCCCGTTGGCTGAACTGGCTCCCGAGGCGACCGAGACCGCCCCCGTCGACCCCGCGAACTGGACCTGCCCCGCCCCCTTGCGCGACCAGCCGGTCGTGGTCATGGGCCATGGCGGAGGCGGCGCCCTGTCCGCCGAACTGATCCACGACGTGTTCGCCCCGGCCTACGGCAACCCCGTCCTGGCCGGCATGGGCGACTCTGCCGTCCTCCACCTCGGCGGCGCCCGGCTGGCGTTCTCCACCGACTCCTACGTCGTGCGGCCGCTGTTCTTCCCCGGCGGCAGCCTCGGCGACCTCGCGGTCAACGGCACCGTCAACGACCTGGCCATGAGCGGCGCACGCCCCGCCTACCTCTCGGCGGCCTTCGTCCTGGAGGAGGGCGTGGAGCTGGCCGTCGTCGACCGCGTCGCACGCGCCATGGGCGCGGCGGCGGAGGCGGCCGGCGTCACGGTGGCCACCGGCGACACCAAGGTGGTGGAGGCGGGCCACGGCGACGGTGTGTACGTCACGACCGCCGGGGTCGGGCTCGTCCCCGAGGGAGTGGACATCCGCCCGCAGCGGGCCCGCCCCGGGGACGCCGTGATCGTGAGCGGTCCGATCGGGCTGCACGGCGTGGCCGTCATGAGCGTGCGGGAAGGCCTGGAGTTCGGCGTCGAGATCGCCAGCGACACCGCGCCCCTGGCCGACCTGGTGGCGGCCATGCTGGCCGTCACCCCGGACGTCCATGTGCTGCGCGACCCCACCCGGGGCGGGCTCGCCGCCTCCCTCAATGAGATCGCCCGCGCCTCCGGCACCGGCGTCCGGCTCCAGGAGCGCGCGATTCCGGTACCGGAGCCGGTCGCGAACGCCTGCGGATTCCTCGGTCTCGACCCGCTGTACGTCGCCAACGAGGGGCGGCTGGTGGCCTTCGTGCCGGCGGCGGAGGCCGAGGCGGTCCTGGAGGCGATGCGCGTCCACCCGCAGGGCGGCGGCGCCGCGCTCATCGGCGAGTGCGTCGCCGAACACCCCGGCATGGTCGTCGTCTCCACCGGCCTGGGCGGCACCCGGGTGGTCGACCTGCCGCTCGGGGAGCAACTGCCGCGCATCTGCTGACGCGGGACAGCCGCTGACCCGGGACAGCCGCGGCCCCGGGAGGAGGCGACCCCGCCGGTGTGTCGGGCACCGGCGGGGTCGCGTCCTTCCGGGGCCGCCGGAGTGCGGCGGCGGTCAGTGTGCGGGCGCCGGTTCGACGGCGGTGATCTCCAGCTCCCGTCCGCCGCGCAGGTCGTGCGACGGCCGGTCGCAGCGCGGACACCAGAAGAACGGCGGCATGCCCACCGCGAACTCCGCCGCGCACGGATCGCAGTACGCCCGTGCCGTCACCTGCTCGACGACCAGCCGGGCCCCGGCCAGGGCGGTGCCCTCCCGGGCCACCTCGAAGGCGAAGTCCAGCGCGTCGGGCACCACGCCGGAGAGCTCACCGACCCGCACGGTCACCGACGAGACGGCACTCGTCCCGTCGGCCCGCGCCCACTCCTCGGCCCGCTCCACGATCGCGGTCGCGATCGACAACTCGTGCACGGTCACTCCCCGTTGCTCATCGCCGTTCGGTGAGTCCGGTGAAGAACTCCTCCACGGCCGGCCACACCCGGCCGCCGCCCGACAGCCCCCGCCACTCCCGGCGCACGACGGCGACCATCCGGAAGCAGTCGTCGACGGGGACGATCCAGTGGTGGTCGAGGCCGCGGACGGTGTTCACCAGCAGCGCCTCCACCTCCGGTTCCATGGCGGCCAGTTCGGGACACCGCTCGGCGGCCCGCCGCCAGGCCGCCGCGTCCACCTCCCACCGCATGGCCCCCGCCGGGCTCGGCCCCTGGGCGGTCACCGTGCCGTCGGCGTGCGGCACGAAGAACACCAGACCGACCGGCACCCCGAGCGTCTGTGTGTCGACCGCGCGCAGCCGGATCCGGCGCCGTGGCACGAGCCGGAAGCGCCCGCCGCCCGCACCGTCCCCGGCGAACAGCACCGAACAGGGTCCGCAGGCGCAGCAGAGCTCCGCCTGCGCGGTGTCGTAGAGATGGGCGTGCTCCTCGGGCACCGGCGCGGCGCACAGCTCGCAGGACTCGACCTCGGCCCCGGCCCCGGCCGGCCGGCCGGCAGGGGCCGAGGCCGAGGAGCGGATCAGACGGGCCAGCGCCCCCTCCGAACTCACCGCACCTCCCCTGCCGGGGCCGCGCCCGTGGGCCGTCGCAGCAGGGCGTCCAGTGGCACGAACGCCGGTGCCGCGCGCCGGTCGGTGGCATCCGCGACGGACTCCACCGCGGTCAGCTCCGGAGCGGCGGCGAGCACCGCCTGACGCACCGCCTCACGCACCGCCCCGCCGACGTCCCCCGACCCGCCGCCGCACCCGGAACCGCAGCCGCCGCCGGTGCTCAGGCGCACCCGGGCCACCGATCCGTCCACACCGGCCCACTCCACGTCGCCGCCGCGTTGACGCACGGCGGGCCGCAGCCGCTCGACCGCGCGGGCGGCCCGGCGCTCGGCGGTCTCCGGATGGATCCCGTGCAGCACCAGCAGATGCCCCAGCAACTCGTCCTCGGCCAGCTGCCGCGCCAGGGCGTCGTCCGCGCGCTCCAGCACCCGGGCCAGCGCCTCGCCGTAGACCTCGGTCAGCAGCCGTACCGCCTCCACCGCCAGGCGCACCGTGGGGCCGGGCGCGCAGTCGAGTCCGGCGAGCAGCTCGTCGATCCGGGCGAGCCGGGCCTCCACGTCCGGGTCCCGGAGGCGGCCGGAGGGGGAGGCGTGGCCGGCGTCAGCCATGGCCGGCTCCGTAGGTGGGGGTGTGGCTGGTGGTGATGGTTCTGCCGTTGCCGATGTACATGTGGACGCCGCAGGGCAGGCACGGGTCGAAACTGCGGACGGTGCGCATGATGTCGACGCCCTTGAAGTCGTCCGGCCCGTTCTCCTCGAAGACCGGCTGCCCCTGGACGGCGTCCTCGTACGGGCCGGGGGTGCCGTAGGTGTCACGGGGGCTGGCGTTCCACGGGGTGGGCGGGTACGGGTGGTAGTTCGCGATCTTCTTGTCCCTGATGACGAGGTGGTGGGAGAGAACGCCGCGGACGGCCTCGTGGAAGCCGCAGCCGATCGCCTCGTCGGGGACCTCGAAGTTCTCGAAGACCTTGGTGTCGCCGCCGCGGACGAGCTCCATGGCGCGTTCCAGGAACTGGACGGCCATGGCGGCGGCGTAGGCGACGAAGTAGGGGCGTGCCCGGTCGCGTTCGATGGTGTTGGACCACTTGGGGATGTGCCACTCCAGGGTGGTCTCGGGGAGTTTCTCGCTCTTGGGCAGGGTGATGCGGACGCTGTGCCCGGTGGCCTTGACGTAGGGCGTGTCGACCAGGCCGCTCAGCGCGGTGGTCCACAGACGGGCCAGCGGTCCGCCGCCGGTGTCCAGGGCCAGGTGGTCGCTGGTGCGCGGGTCGTACCAGCGGGGGCTCATCACCCAGCTGTAGTTGCCGTCGAAGTCGCGCTTCTGCGGTGCGGGCAGGGTGGTCTGGTTCCAGGGGTGGCGGACGTCGACCGGGTTGCCGAGCGGGTCGTGGGTGACGAACGGCTCCTCGTTCACCCAGTCCTCGTAGTAGGAGGAGCCCAGCAGGATCCGCAGGCCGAGGTTGATGTCGACCAGGTTGTTGGTGACCAGTTCGCCGTCCACGACGATGCCGGGGGTGACGAACATGTCCCGGCCCCAGTCGTTCATGCGCTCGTAGCGGTAGTCGCAGGAGTCGGGGTTCTGGAAGGCGCCCCAGCAGCCCAGCAGGATCCGGCGGCGGCCGACCTCCTCGTAGCCGGGCAGGGCCTCGTAGAAGAAGTCGAAGACGTCGTCGTTCATCGCCACCGCCTGCTTGACGAAGTCCAGCACCCTCAGCAGGCGGGAGAGGTAGTCGGTGAAGAGAGTGGGCTGGGGCATGGTGCCCACCCCGCCCGGATACAGCGTGGAGGGGTGCACATGGCGGCCCTCCATCAGGCAGAACATCTCCCGCGTCACCCGGGAGACCTTCAGCGCCTGCTTGTACACCTCGCCCTCGAAGGGGTTGAAGGCGCGCATGATGTCGGCGATGGTCCGGTAGCCGTGGATGCCGCCGCGTGGCGCCTCGGTGCGTTCCGCCCGCGCCAGGACGGTCGGGTTGGTGGCCTTCACCATGGCTTCGCAGAAGTCGACGAAGACCAGGTTGTCCTGGAAGATCGTGTGGTCGAACATGTATTCGGCGGCTTCGCCGAGGTTGGTGATGTGCTCGGCCAGGGGCGGGGGCTTGACCCCGTAGGCCATCTGCTGGGCGTAGTTGGAGCAGGTGGTGTGGTTGTCGCCGCAGATGCCGCAGATCCGGGACGTGATGAACCCGGCGTCACGAGGGTCCTTGCCCCTCATGAAGACGGAGTAGCCGCGGAAGAGGGAGGACGTGGAGCGGCACTCCACGACCTCCTGGTTCGCGAAGTCGATCTTCGTGTAGATGCCCAGGTTGCCGATGATCCGGGTGATCGGGTCCCAGGACATGTCCACGATCTGCGCGGGTTTGCGTGCCGTGGAACGGGCCTCGGTGGTGGTCATCTGGGTTGCTGCCCCTCGCTGTCGGTGTCCGATGGGGGTGGTGTGGGTGTGTGGTCCGGTCGGGGTGTGCGGGTCCGCTGGTCGGGCAGCGGCTCCAGCTCGTCGGGACGGAAGTAGTGGAAGCGGCCGTACCAGGTGTGCAGCTCGGACGCGGGGTCGTCGTCCACCGTGACGGCGAGGTGCACACCGCCGTCCACGTCGTGGCGTACGGCCGCGACCCGCGCGGTGCGCCCGGCCAGGAACATGTCCTGGGCGTCGGCGCCCCGGCCGTGCGGACGGAGCCGGACCCGGCTGCCGCCGCCCACGCGCACGCCGCCGACCAGCACCGTGTCCGTGGCGGGTGACAGGCCGTCGTCGCCGCCCTCCTGCCACCAGGCGGGACGCGCCGGGCCGGACGGCTCCTGCCGTGCCGGGGCCAGGGACCGGATCGCGCCGTGCAGCCGGGCGAACACCTCCGGGGGCATGGTGTCCACCCGGTCGAGGATCGCGGCGGCCCGCGGATCGGTCGCCCGGGCCTCGGCCTTCTCCTCGTCGGTCAGGAGCATCGTGCGCAGCGTCAGGATCTCGTCGATCTCCGCGGCGTCGTGGAGATCGCCCGGGCTCTCCGGCGCCACCCGCGGACGGTCGGGAAGGATGATCGGCGAGGAGAGCACGACGGGACCGGTGCCCCCGGCGCCGTCGCCGCCGGCGGGCGCCGGTCCGCCGAGGACCGGGAACGTGAACTCGTTGCGGCACGCGGCCGCGTGCTCCGCCAGATCCGGGGGCGGATCGATCAGCGACACGAACTCCACGCCCGCGCCGCCGATCAGGCAGTGCGTCGCGATGAGCGCGTGGCGCAGCGCCTCGGCACGGACCGCACCCGGGTCCGGGGCCCGCCCGGTGTTCTCCGTGCGCACCCGGAGGCGGAGCAGGCCGGGCGCGAGCCGTTCGGCCGTGAGGGCGGTGTTCGCCCGGAGCTCCTCGCACCGCCGCACCACCCGCCCGGCGCCCGAGGGCAGCGGCCGGGTCTCGGTGCCGGCCGCCGCGCCCACCGGGACGGTGAGGTCCCGCCGGAGCAGGTCGTCCACGGCGATGGTGAGGTCGGTCTCGCGCGGCACCGCCTCGTCGAAGGTCAGATGGGCCGTGCCGTCGTCCGTCCGCAGCGACCCGACCGGGCGGTGCCCGCCGTCCGCGTCCGCGGCCTCCACCTGCTTGTGCCGCATCCGCAGGTACCGCACCCGCACCCGCACGGCGGCATCCGGCCGCCGCACCCGCAGCAGGCACTCGGTCCGCTGGTACCAGGAGTCGGCGGAGCCCGACACACCGGCCACGACCGGGCCGTCACGCTCCACCCAGTTCCGGGGCAGCAGCACGCCGAACTGCCACCGGACCCGGTTCTTGGGCGACGAACGACGGTACGGGTAGAGCAGGTAACCCTCGTAGAGGACCGCGTCGGCCACCGCGCTCAGCTGCTCGAAGCCAGGCCCGCCCCGGTCGGCGGGCAGGGCACCGTCGTCGACGGCGGCAGCGCACGGCACGGCGTCCTGGGTCACGGCATCGGGCATCCGGCCTCCCTCGGATTCGCGTGTGCGCCATGTCTTCCACCACCGGCGCACCGCTCACGCGGCCCCGCCCGCCTGGACCCGGTGCGTTGGCCCGTCCGGCGCAACGGCACCCTGCGCCGCCCGACGCGCGGCCATGCGCCGGCCCAGGTCCGGTCGGCGCCCGCCCGGATTCCGCCGTACGGCATGGAAGGCCTGGCCAGGGGCACTTGGAACGGGTGGTGTCCGGTGTCAGCGGAGCCACGGCCGACGGTGTGGAAGAGCGCATGGACGTGCTGGCCCGACTGGATGCCTACCAGCGACGGCGTCGCTGGGCGGGCATGGCGCTGGCCGTGATCTACAAGTTCTACGACGACCAGGCCGCCTATCTGGCCGCGCTGCTGACGTACTACGCCTTCCTGTCGCTGTTCCCCCTGATGCTCTTCCTCGTCGCGGTGCTCAGCTCGGTCCTCAGCAGCAGCCCCCACCTCCAGCACCAGCTGCTCAACTCCGCGCTCAGCGAGTTCCCGGTCATCGGGGACCAGATCGTCCACAACATCCACTCCTTCCACGGCAGCGCCGTCGCCGTCGCGGTCGGTGTGATCGGCAGCTTCTACGGCGCGCTGAACGTCGCCCAGGCCGCCCAGCACGCGCTGAACAAGATCTTCGCCGTGCCCCGGCACGCCCGGCCCGACCCGCTGCGCTCGCGTCTGAAGGGGCTGAAGTTCCTGTCGCTGCTGGCGCTCGGCCTGTGCGTCATCACGGGTGTGTCCACCACCGCCGAATGGGCGGCGGGCATCTTCGGCGCCCGGCTGGCGGTCGGCGTGCAGGTGGCGGCCGGCATCCTGGCCGTCCTGCTGAACGCCGCCCTGCTGGTCGGCAGCTACCGCCTGCTCACCCGGCGCCCGCTGCCGCTGCGCGTGATGTGGGGCCCGGCGCTGGGCGCGGCGTGCGCCTGGCAGGGGCTGCTGTGGGGCGGCACCTACTACGTCGGCCATGTGCTCCGGGGCACCACGGCGACGTACGGGCTGTTCGGCATCGTGCTCGGCCTGCTGGCATGGATCTACCTCGGGGCGCTGGTGTACCTGGTCACGGCGGAGATCGGCGCGGTCCGGTGCATGCGGCTGTGGCCCAGGAGCCTGCTCAGCCCGTTCACCGACCGGGTCCACCTCAGCCCGGGCGACCAGCGGGCCTACCGGTCCTACGCGACGACGGAGTCCTTCAAGGGCTTCGAGCGGATCACCGTCCACTTCGACCCGCCGCCGCACGCGGGTACGGGTGAGGAACGGGCCCCCGAGGACCATGGCCCGGACGGCCGTACGTGACCGAGGGTCCCCGCCTGGACGAGTGGCTGCGCGACCTCGCCGCCGACAGCCGCCCCGCCCTCCACGAGCGCCCCGCCGTCCACGGCCGCCCCGGCCTCCACGAGCGCCCGCCGTCCACGATCGCCCCGCCGTCCACGGCCGCCCCGCCGTCCACGGCCGCCCCGCCGTCCACGATCGCCCCGCCGTCCACGGCGGCCCCGGCCTCCACGAGCGCCCGCCGTCCACGAGCCCCGCTGTCCACGATCGCCCCGCCGTCCACGGCCGCCCCGGCCTCCACGATCGCCCCGCCGTCCACGGCCGCCCCGGCCTCCACGAGCCCTCGCTGTCCACGATCGCCCAGCCGTCCACGAGCCCCCGCTGTCCACGATCGCCCAGCCGTCCACGGCCGCCTCGCCGTTCGGGGGCCGCCGTGCCACCGCTACGCGGGCGTGTCCGCCCCGGGCGCCCCCGGAGCCACGTCCGGCACCCGCAGTGCCAGCAGCGCCACATCGTCGTCGTAGGTGTCCTCGCGGGTGATCAGGCGGTCGCAGACCGTGGCCAGTGGGGCCGTGGCCAGGGCGGCGGCGCTGTCGGCCAGCTGTCGCAGTCCGGTTCCGATGTCCTGCCCGCGGCGTTCGACCAGACCGTCGGTGAACAGCAGCAGCGTGCTCCCCGGAGGCAGCGGGTGGGTGTGGTCGGGGCGGTACAGCCCGGGATCGACGCCGACCGGGATGCCGTGCGGTTCGGGCGCCAGCCAGCGCGTGGCGCCGTCGGCCGTGACCAGCAGGGGCGGCGGATGGCCGGCGTTGGTCCAGTACATGGTGTATCCGGCGCCCGGCTCGTGCACGATGCGGGCCATCACCAGCGTGGCCGCCGTGGGGTCGGGGTACATGGTGAGCGCGTGGTCGAGCCGGTCCACGACCAGGCTGGGCGGTCCGCACCGGTCGAACGCCAGAGCCCGCAGCATGCTGCGGATCTGCCCCATCATCGGCGCCGCCTCCACGTCGTGGCCGGTGACGTCCCCCACCACGACGAGGACCGCCCCGTCGGGCAGGCGCACGGCGTCGTACCAGTCCCCCCCGAGCCTCGGCAGCTCGGACGCCGGCTGGTAGCGGACCTCCACCTCGAGGGGCGCCAGATCGGGCAGCACGGGCAGCAGCCGGCGCTGGAACTGCTCGGCGGCCCGCTTGAGACGCCCGTACAGCCGGGCGCTCTCGACGCTGACGCCGGCGGCGCTGGCCAGCGCGGTCAGCAGGGCCTCGTCGTCGTCACCGAACGGCGTCCCGTCGAGCTTGTCGGCGAGGAAGAGGGTGCCGTACACGGTGCCGCGCACCCTCAACGGGACCCCGAGAAGGGTGGTCATCGCCGGGTGGCCGGCCGGGAACCCGACCGAGCGCGGGTCGGCGGCGACGTCGTCGACGCGCACCGGCCCGAGGTCCCCCAGCAGCCCGTGGCCCCGCGGCAGTCCGGACTCGGCCAGCAGCCGCGCCCGGTCCACACCGGCGGTGATCAGGTCGGTGAACTCCCCGCCGTCCCCGAGCACGCCGAGGGCGCCGTACCGCGCGGCGACGAGGTCGACACCGGTGTCCACGATGTGCTGGAGCACCGTCCGCGTGTCCATGTCGGCACTGATCGCCACCACCGCGTCCAGCAGCCGCCGCAGCCGGCGCTGCCCCAGCGCCAAGTGCCGTACCCGGGCGCTGAGATCCTCCACGGTCGCGCCGTCCGGCAGTGGTCGCGGCTCCCGCCGATCGTCCGACATGCCAGGCACCTCCCGCCGGGGGCCGGGCGTGGCCCGCCCGCCGGGCACCGCCCCGACACGATCACCCTACGCCGACGGCGGGACGGCGGCCCGTCGTCGCATCACCCGTTGGGCCGGTCGCGACCCACAGGAGCGGGGCGGGCGCACCGGTCCGGCCGGGGTGTGCGCGCGGGACCGACCGGGGCGGGCCGGTCCGGCCGGGCCGGCCCGCCCCGGCCGGACCGGCGGGCGACCGCGGCGACCGTCAGCAGGCGCCCTCGTCCTGCCACGGGCCCCACTGGGAGGCGCCGGGGACCTCGTTCTGGGTCCACCACTTGGCCTTCCAGTTGTGCTTGTCGTAGGAGACCTCACTGCCCCCGGTGTACGCCGTGCTCGCGTTCCAGGCCGGCTTGCACTCGGTGCTCGGCGGGGTCGGCGAGGAGGAGGTGGGCGGCGTCGTGGTGGGCGGGGTGGCGCCGGCGAACTTCACCGAGAACTTGGCGAAGTCCCAGGAGTTCTGCGGGACGCTGGAGCAGGTGCCCGAGGTGCGGCCGCCGTTGTCGGGCGGGGAGCACTGGCGGTCGCGGTTGAGGGACCAGAACGTGAAGCGGTCCATGTTGTGGCTGGTGGCGAAGTCCAGCACGGTCTGGAAGTCGCTCTGGTAGAACATCTCGCCGGTGTCGCTGCGGCCGTTCATGCCGGAGAAGCCCTCGTGGGCGTAGGCGGTCGCCTGGTCCCAGCCGAACGTGGACTGCAGGATCCGGTTGAAGTTGGTCAGCGCGCTGGTCTGGGAGGCCGCGCCGTTGAAGCCGCCGTCGAACGGCATGATGGAGAAGTTGTTGGGCGTGAACCCCTGCGACTTCGCCTCCAGCAGCATCTGCTTGCCGAACCATCCGGTGCCGTCCGCCGTTCCGGCGGTGGTGACCGAGACGTAGAGGCCGGGGTTGTTCTGCTGGAGGATCTTCGCGGCACCGATCTCGTTGTGGATGGCCGCCGAGTTCTCGTACTCCGGCTCCTCCAGGTCGAAGTCGATGGCGTGCAGCCCGTACTTGGTGACGACCTGCTGGTAGGCGGCGGCCGTGGCGGCCGGGTCCGAGCACGCCTGGCCGAGCTTGGTGCCGCCGTAGCCACCGATGGAGACGGAGACGTCGCCGCCCTTGGCGCGGATGGTGTCGATCAACGACTTCACGGCGGTGTCGGAGGAGACCGAGGCGGTGCCGTCCCAGGTGGGCGAGCAGCCGCCGCCGTTGGGGGCGAGGATGAACGCGAGCTGGAACGCCTTCAGCCCGGTGGCGTCCATGATGGCGGCCGCGTCCGGCGGGTCGTTGTCCAGCGGCATCAGATACGGGGCCGCGGCGTACCAGCGGTTGCTCAGCTGGGTGGTCGCGCCCGAGGCGCTGCCCGCGACCAGTGCGGTGGTGCCGACTGCGGCGAGCCCGACGGCGGTGGCCGCGCCCAGACATGCGTGAAGACGTCTCACTGCCTGCCTCCAGGGGGTGTGGGGAAGTGGGCCCCAGCTTCCTGATGGTGTTGCGAGCACGTCAATAGATTGGTCTGGACCAGGCGAGTCTTTGGACTAGACCATAAGATTTCTTTACTCGCCGGAGGAGTCGCGCCGGGCTGCTGCGGGAAGCGCCGTGCGACGCGGACAGGGGCGTCCGGCGGCGTGGCGTCGCGGGAGGAGGCGGCCCGCGCGGTCAGGATGGCTTGCGGCATCGCCCGCCGCGTGGAGACGCGAATCGACTCGGAGACGGATGTGACGGTACGTCGGATCGGCCTGGTCGTGCACGGAGGGCGCCCGGAGGCCGTGGCCGCGGCGCGGGCCGTGCGCGCATGGTGCGCGGAACAGGCCGTGCACTGTACGGACATCGACGTGTGGCGCGACGGCGGGCGGCACAGCGCCCGGGAGGAGGTCGACGCCGCCGGCGACCCGGATCTCATCGTGACCCTGGGCGGCGACGGCACGTTCCTGCGCGGCGCCCGGCTGGCCGCCGTGCACGACGCCCTCGTCCTGGGCGTCGACCTCGGCCGGGTCGGCTTCCTCACCGAGGTGCCCGCCGGCTTCGTCCACTCCGCGCTGGACGCGGTCCTCACCGGGCAACTCGAGGTCGAGAGCCGTATGCTGCTCACGACGCGGGCCTCGCGCCGCCTGGAGGTGCCCGCCGGCATCGAGGAACTCATGCGCTACGGCCGCCGCCCGATGCTGCCCCCGCCACGGGTGCGCACCGACTGCGAGTCGGGCGGCGAGTGGGGCATCGCCCTGAACGTCACCGCGCTGAACGACATCGTCGTGGAGAAGCTGGCGCGGGACCGCCAGGTGTCGGCCGGCGTCTACATCGCCGGACGGCTGCTCGCGTCCTACTCCGCCGACGCGCTGCTGGTCGCCACCCCGACCGGCTCGACGGCCTACAGCTTCGCCGCCGGCGGCCCGGTCGTCTCCCCGCGCGCGGATGCCCTCGTCTTCACGGCCGTCGCCCCGCACATGGTGTTCGACCGCTCGGTCGTCGCCGCGCCGGACGAGCCGATCGCCCTGCGCATTCTGGACCGCTCCGGTCAGGCCGTCGTCAGTATCGACGGCCAGCTGCGCGGAGTGCTGGACCCGGGGGACTGGATCGGTATCTACGCCTCCCCGCGCCGGCTGCGGGCCGTGCGGCTGGGCCCGATGGACTTCTACGGCCGCCTGCGCGAGCGCATGAAGCTCTCCGACGCCCCCGCCGCGGTCGCCGACGGCACCCCACCACCGCTCTGGCCGGTGACGTCCCCGCGGCCCGCAGACCTCGCGCACCTGGCACTGCCGCCCGCACCCGACACTCCTCGGCAGACGCCGTGAACCCGCCCGCTCAGGACCGGCGCTCACCGGGCAGGCGGTAGGCGGCGAGGGCGGCGATGTCGTCGTCGAGGTGGCCGCCGCTGTAGACGAGCAGATCCTCGTGCAGGCGGTCCAGCAGAGCGCGGGGAGGCAGCACGGCCCAGGGCGCGACACGCTCGGCGAGCGGGTAGAAGCACCCCTCGGCGTCGCGGGTCTCGGTGACGCCGTCGGTGTAGAGCAGCAGTTGGTCCCCGGGGCGGAACGGCTCGACGTCCACGTGGTAGCCGTTGCCGATCAGCACGCCGAGGTTGATGGGCGGTGACGGGTCGGTCGCGTGCAGTTCGGTGACGCGGCCCTCGTGGACGAGCAGGGGCGGCGGGTGACCGCAGTTGACGATGCGGATGACCGGCTCGTGCTCGGGGATCTCGGCGAACACCGCGGTGACGAAGCGTTCCGCCAGCTCGCTGCCGGGCAGCTGCGCGGCGTGACGGCTCATGCTCCGCTCCACGCGGAGGGCCACGCCGGCCAGGTCGGGCTCGTCATGGGCGGCCTCCCGGAAGGCGCCCAGTATCGTCGCGGCCGTCTCCACGGCGACCAGCCCCTTGCCGCGCACGTCCCCGATGAGCAGCCGTACCCCGTACGCCGTCGGTACCGCCTCGTACAGGTCGCCTCCGATGCGTGCCTCCGCGGCGGCGGACAGGTAGAGCGTCTCGACGGAGACCTGGCCGAGGCGGCGCGGCACCGGCCGCAGCAGCACCCGCTGCGCGGTCTCGGCCACGGAACGCACCGTGGCCAGCGTCCGCTCCCGCCGCATCCGGTGCACCGCCAGGATCGCGCCGAGAATCCCCACCAGGCCGGTGCACACGTAGTTGGCCACGTAATGGCGGTCCCAGAGATAGCCGACGACCATGCGCCCGGCACAGCACGGCGTGCCCGCCAGCACACCCTCGAACACGACGGCGAACACCGTGATCACGGCGACCCCCGCGGGCCCGTAGGCGAAGGCCGCGACCAGTGGCAGGCCGGTGAGCAGGAAGCTGACGGGCCAGTCCACCGGAGTGAGCGGTTCGATGGCCAGGACCCCCGCGACGTACGCGAGCGGCAACAGGCGCAGCCACATCGGAGGGCCGGGCACCTGGGGCTGGGCGGCCTCCACCCGCGCCGCACGGGCCTGGGCGGCCCCGGCCCGGCCGGGCGGCCTCACCGTGCGCCCCGGCGAGGACCGGGCGGTGGCCCGGCGCACCCGTCCGGACACCACGGGCGCACGAGCGTGCGGCCCGGCACCGGGCGACGGTCTGCGCGACAACACTCAGGCGGCCTGTTCACAGGAACTCCCGGCGGGCTTGATCAAGACCACCAGGGTGCTGCCGATCTCCGTTCCGAGGGCTCCATTGCTCCAGGCAAGGGCATGTCAGCGCACCGGCAGGAGCACACCGGAGAGAGCCCGAGCCCGCCCGTGACTCCTCGATGGCCCCGGTCCGTCCCGGCTTCTCGTGGCCGGGGTCACCACCGGCCGTCCGCCGCCGTGGCCGTCACCCGGAGTGCGTGGTCGATGAAGCGCCGGGAGGCCGGGGGCAGGGTGCGTCCGGAGAGCCAGGCGATGCCGATGTCCCGGGCACCGTGCACATCGGTGATCTCCAGGTAGCGGATCGGGACGTCACCGGTCGCCGCCGCGTCCGGCGAGGACGGGATCAGGGAGACGCCGAGACCGGCCGCCACCAGACCGCGCAGAGTGTGCACCTCCTCGCCCTCGAAGCCGACGACCGGGGTGAAGCCGGCCTGACGGCACAGCGACTCGGTGACGCTGCGCAGCCCGTAGCCGGGCTTGAGGAGGATGAAGGGCTCCTCGGCGACCTCGGCCAGCCGGACCCGGGGGCGCCCGGCCAGCCGGTGCCCGGTGGGCACGGCCAGCCACAGTGGTTCGACCAGGAGCCGTCGCCAGGTGATCAGCGGATGACCGGGATCCCCGCTGGTGATCGCCATGTCGGCGGTGGCGTCGAGAAGATGCTGGACCAGGCCGTTCTCCCCGTGCTGGTGCAACTCGAAGCGGACCTGCGGGAAGGCCTCCCGGAAGCCGGTGACCAGCCTGGGCACCAGCCAGGTGCCCAGGGTGTGCAGGAAGGCCAGCGGCACCACGCCCGCCGCAGGGTCGACGACCTCGGCCACGGCCCGCCGTCCCCGGTCGTAGCTGTCCAGAACGACGTCGACGTACTCCTTGAACACCCGTCCGGCCGGTGTCGGGCGCAGCACCCGGCCGACGCGCTGGAGGAGTTCCGCGCCCACCTCCTCCTCCAGCCGGCGCAGCGCGCGCGACAGGGCGGGCTGGGTGAGACGGGCCTCGGCGGCGGCCTCAGTCACCGTCAGGCCCTCGGCCACCGCCTGGAAGGAGCGCAGCACCTGGAGATCCATCGCGCTCATCCTCCCATCGCGCTCATCCTCCCATCGCGCAGGCCCCGGTGCAGCGGTGGACCGGGAGCGCGGACGCCGCCCGCCGCGCGCCCACGTTCCGCGCGCTGACGGCGTCGCAGAGCCGCTCCGCCGAGGCGATGGGGTCCTCCCGGTCCGGCAGCCTCCTTTTCCTCCCGCCCCTGCGTCCGGGGCGGCCCGGCTCGCCGTCGGCGTGGGCCACGGCCCTGCGCGCCTCGGCGAGCCGGTGGTAGGCGGTCCGGCGCAGCGCGTGCCGCTGGGCCGGAGTGGCATCGGCGGCCAGGTCCCGGTACCGGTGCGCCGCGGCGAGGGCGGCCTCGGTCTGCGCGGCGGCCCGGCCGGCCGCCGAGTCCGGCCACAGGGCGAAGTGCGCGACGAGCACGATCGCGGCGGCCAGCGCGGTGTCCAGGATGCGCGCCGAGTACAGGGCGCGGTGGTCGCCGAGCATGTCGAGGAGGACGAAGACGATCGCCGTCAGACCCGTCGTGGCGAGCGCGTAGTGGTGGCGTACACCGACGGCCATCAGCGCGCCGAAGGCCGCCACGGCGCCGATGAGGACGAGGGTGTCCGTCGTCAGCAGGGTCACCGTGCCGATGGCGGCCACCCCCAGAACCGTTCCGGCGCAGCGGTGCAGGGCGCGGCGCGGGACCGGCCCGAAGTCGGGCTTGTAGACGAACGCCACCGTCATGGGGAGCCAGTATCCGCGCGGCCCGTGCAGCAGTTCGGCGCAGAGCTGGGCAACGAGCACACACACCGTCAGCAGCACGGCGTACCGCGCCTGGGCCGCCCGCCCGTGCCACGGGTACGCGGGCAGACGCACCGCCACGCCGGACGGACGCGCCCGGACGGACCGCGTGTGCGGCACCGGCTCCGCGTGCGGCACCGGCTCCGCGTACAGCTCGGAGAGGGCGAGCACGCCAGGAGAGACCCCGTCGCACGGGTCGGCACCCGGGCCGGTCGCGGGCCCCGGAAGATCCGCGGCGGGGGAGACGGCCGTCGCACCCCCGTCCGGCAGCAGGCGTGCCGCCACCAGCAGCGGTACGTCCGTCACGCGCCGGGGCAGCGGACGCCCCTCCCACACCAGCGCCGACGTCACCTCGCCCAGCCGCACCGCCGCGTCGAAGGCGTCGCGCACCGCGCCCAGCTCCGTCCGCGGCCGTTCGCGGCCCGTCAGATGGCGGCCCATCACCTGATGGGCGTCGTCGAGGGCGGCCGTCAGTCGCCGGCGTGCGGCCTCCGCCTCGGGCGAACCGGCCGCCGACAGCGCCTCTGAAGCGGCCCGGTACACCGCGAGAACGGCGGCCCGCTCGATGGCGTGCCGACGCCACAGCCATGGCGTCGCGGACAGGACGACGACAAGCGCCACCCCGGCGAGCAGCGCGAGGGGAGGCTGCCACCACGGCCCCGGCACCGGAAAGCCGCTGCCGACGGTGGCGCCGAGCAGCAGATGCATGCCGGACACGGAGGCGAGGCGGCCGCGCAGGCTGACCGCGCCCGCGAGCAGCGCGGTGGCACCGAGGCAGACGGTGACCGCCGCGGGATGTCCGCAGCGCAGCGCCAGTTCCCCGGCGAGCAGGCCGAGGGCGGCCGAGCCGCCCATGCAGCCCAGCCGCCGGACCCGCAGCCGGTAGGGATCGGAGCCGTCCTGGCTCACGCCCCACAGGGCGCCGATCCCGGCGATCACTGCGGGGACCACCGCCCCGGTCCACACGCCCACGAGGAGCGGCACGGCGAGCGCGACGGCGCCCCGTGCCGCCGCCGCGAGGGGCACGGGGGTGAGCGGGGCGCCGCGCGATGCCTTCATGAACTGATCGACTCCTGGACGGACCGGGGGACGGGGATGTCTCCCTCAAGGGTCGATCAAGATGACGCATGCGTCCAATGCCTGAACGGTCGCCGAGCCATGCGCTCAGTGCATGAAATGCGGGCGCAGCTCATGGAATGCGAACGCAGCTCATGGAACGGACCCGACGCGTGGGCGGCCGGACATCAGGACGCGGTGCAGGTCCCGACCGTAGGAACGGCGGAGTCGCCGTTCTTCTGGACGGTGAAGCCGAAACTGGTCGAGGTGCCCGCCGCGAGGTTGCCGTTGTAGGTGGGGCGGACCGTCATCACGGTGCCGCTGCTGTCCCAGCTCGCGCTGCCGTTCCACAGGGTGGACACCTTCTGCCCGGCGGGGAAGGTGACCGTCGTGGTCCAGCCGGTGATCGGGGCGGCACCCGCCTTCACGGTGACCTGTCCGTTGTAACCGTCGTTCCAGTCGGCGGTCTTGGTGAAGCTGACGGTGCACGTGGCACCGGTGCCGCCGCCGTTGTCGCCGCCACCGCCGCCGTCGCCCCCGCCGCTGCTCGAGCCGCCGAGAGCGGCCAGCACGGCGTCGTACGCGGGCTTCGGGGCGTAGTTGGAGTCGAACAGCAGCGGGGTGCCGCTGCTGCGCCAGGAGTACTTGTCGGTGATGCCCCAGACGGTCATGCCCGTGCACCGGGTCACCGCCAGACAGGCCTTGACGACGTTGGAGTAGCTGGTGGCCTGGGCGGTGCCCGAGCCCTCGATGTCCAGCTCCGTGATCTGCACGTCGACACCGAGGTCGGCGAAGCGCTGGAGGTTGGCCTGGTAGTCGGAGGGCACCGGGGAGGCGCTGTTGAAGTGCGACTGGAAGCCCACGCAGTCGATCGGCACGCCACGGGACTTGAAGTCCTTGACCATGTTGTAGACCGCGTTGCTCTTCGCGTTGACGCCGTCGGTGTTGTAGTCGTTGTAGCAGAGCTTGGCGTCCGGGTCGGCGGCGCGGGCGGTGCGGAAGGCCTCCTCGATGTAGCCGTTGCCGAGCTTGTCCTGGAACGGCGAGCTGCGCCGGGCGCCGCTGGAGCCGTCCTGGTACGCCTCGTTGACCACGTCCCAGGCGTAGATCTTGCCCTTGTAGTGCTGCATGACCTGGGTGATGTGGTTGTTCATCGCCGTGCGCAGGTCGGTGGCGCTCAGGCCGGAGACCCAGGAGGGCAGCTGGGAGTGCCACACCAGCGTGTGCCCGCGGATCTTCATGCCCTTGCTCTGCGCGTGGCTGACGATCTGGTCGGCGGCGCCGAAGCTGAAGGTGTTGCGGGTGGGCTCGGTGGCGTCCCACTTCATCTCGTTCTCCGGGGTCACCGCGCTGAACTCCCGGTCGAGCGTGGCGGCGTAGGCGGACTCGCCGAGGTGGCTCGCCGCGACCGCGGTGCCGAAGTAGCGGCCCTTGCCGGCCGCGGCCGAGCCCAGGGTGTCGGCGGCCGCGGCGCTGTGCGACACGGCCGTGACCGTGGCGGCGGCGAGCAGCGCGGACGCGAACGCCTGCGCCGCCCGTCGGGGGAGTGCCCGGGGCCGGGCTCCGGTGCTGATTCTGAGCATGCTCATGCCATCTCCTTCTGTCGAAACTTTTGCTCTCACGAGGCGAATGTTTACGCGAAGATTACGAACCGAACCGATGCCGGTCAACGGTTCGGACGCTCTCTTCAAGTGATGGCCGAAGGGCTACGCCCCTTGGTCCCCCCGCAGTTGTAGGGGCGTGAAGGTGGTTGACGCCGTCGTGCGGTACTCCTAACGTGACGCGGCGCGTTTCCGAAATGAGTCCGAAAGTTTCGAACACCAAGGATGGTGACATGCCGCGAAGAAGGCCGGGAATCCGGTCGCTCCTGACAGCCCTGCTCGCGGGCATCGTGCCGCTGCTCGCGGCACTGACGCTGACGGCCGCGCCCGCCGCGCACGCGGCGTCCCTGACGGAGGTGACCGGGTTCGGCGCCAACCCGAGCAACCTGCGCATGTACGTCTACCGCCCGGACAGCGCGCCGGCCCGCCCCGCCGTCCTCGTGGCCGTGCACTACTGCACCGGCTCGGGCCCTGCCTTCTACTCGGGCACCGAGTTCGCGTCCCTGGCCGACCGCTACGGCTTCCTCGTCGTCTACCCCTCGGTCACGCGCAGCGGCGGCTGCTTCGACGTGTCCTCGCCCCAGGCGCTCGAGCGCGGCGGCGGCAGCGACCCGGTGGGCATCATGTCGATGGTCACCTACGCGGAACAGCACTACGGCGCCGATCCGAACCGCGTCTTCGTCGCCGGGGCCTCGTCCGGGGCCATGATGACCAATGTGCTGCTCGGCGACTACCCGGACGTCTTCAAGGCCGGCGCCGCTTTCATGGGCGTGCCCTTCGGCTGCTTCGCGACCACCGACGGCTCCAGCTGGAACAGCGCCTGCGCCGACGGCACGGTGACCAGGACCCCCCAGCAGTGGGGCGACCTGGCGCGTGCCGCCTACCCCGGCTACACCGGCCCCCGTCCCCGGATGCAGCTGTGGCACGGCACGGAGGACACCACCCTGCGGTACCCCAACTTCGGTGAAGAGATCAAGCAGTGGACCGATGTGCTGGGCGTGAGCCAGACACCGGCCTTCACCGACCGTCCGCAGTCCACCTGGACCCGCACCCGCTACGGCGGCACCGGCACCCAGGCACCCGTCGAGGCGATCAGCGTCCAGGGCGCCGGCCACACGCTGCCGACCGCCGGCATGGCCGCCCGTGCCATCTCGTTCTTCGGTCTGGACTCCACGACCACCGAGCCGCCGACCGACCCGCCCACCACACCGGCGGGCACCTGCCGGGTGACGTACACGACCAGCACCTGGAACACCGGTCTGACCGCGCAGATCACCGTCACCAACACCGGTACCACGCAGGTCGACGGCTGGGCGCTGACGTTCACCCTGCCGTCGGGGCAGACCATCACCTCCGGCTGGAACGCCACCTTCTCGCCGGCCGGCGGCACCGTCACCGCACGCAACATGGCCTACAACGCCGTCCTGGCGCCCGGAGCCTCCACCACCGTCGGCTTCCAGGCCACCCACACCGGTGACACCGGCGCGCCCACGTCCTTCAGCCTCAACGGCGCCCCCTGCCGGACGGGCTGAACGGTCGTCGGCGCACGGTGTGTCGCGGCGACGGCGCCAGCACGGACGTTCGTCACCTCCGGCGTCCGGGCCTCCTCCTTCCGTGGGAGCCGCCCGGGACTCGCCGACGCGTCGATCACCGGATCTGCCAGCCTCCCTGTGCCGGGCACGACGGCTCGGCCGGCACAGGGAGGTGGACGTTTGACCGGTCACATCGGACGCATCGGCGGGCGGCAGGTGGTGGCGGTGCTGGCGCTGGGAGGCGGTCTCCTGCTCGGTCCCGTCCTCTCGGCCCAGGCGGCCGAGGACAACGCCATGGCCCCGGGCGACGCCGGTCCCGTACCGACGGCCCTGGAAGCGGCCCACGACCTTGTGTCACCGGTCCTGAACGCCGACGAGGGGGATCACGGAGGCAAGGGCAAGGGCCACGGGAAGGGCAAGGGACACGGCTGGGGCGGTCCCGCGGCAACCGCCCCTGAACAGCGCGGATGACGCGTTCGGGTGACGGTGCGCGCGTCCCGTGAGGCGCCGGCGGCACGGGAGGGCTAGTGTGATGGTCAGGCAGGAAGCCGGAACTCCCGGCGGCCGCCCGTGCGTTGGTGGTCCAAGGAAAGACACCCCGCTCCCCGCGGGGAGATGCAGGTGCAAGGCCTGCCCAACGCTCCTGACGCCGCATCCCCCACCCGTCGCCGGATGGGGGATGCCGCGCGTGTCAGACGGCCGACGCGGTCAGCCGAGGTTCCCGGTGCGGGCCGCCCGCCACAGGTCCACGCCGCCATCGGTGGCGTACTTGTCGATCTCGGCCAGTTCCTCGTCGCTGAAGTCGAGCCGCTCCAGCGCGGCCACGTTCTGCTCCAGCTGCTCCACCCGCGAGGCGCCGATGACCAGCGAGGTGACGCGCTCGTCGCGCAGCGCCCAGGCGAGCGCCATCTGGGCGAGGGTCTGACCGCGCCGGGCCGCGATGTCGTTCAGGGCACGCAGCCGGTGCAGCATGTCCTCCGACAGCCACGCGGTGTCGAACGAAGTGCCCCGCGCCGCCCGCGAGTCCTGCGGGACGCCGTCCAGGTAGCGCCCGGTCAGCAGACCCTGGGCCAAGGCGGTGAAGCCGATGACTCCAAAGCCCTCCTCCCGTGCCGCGTCCAGCAGGCCCTCCGTCTCGATCCAGCGGTTGACCATGCTGTACGACGGCTGGTGGATCAGCAGCGGGGTGCCCAGGTCGCGGAGGATGGCGGCGGCCTGCCGGGTCCGCTCGGCGTCGTAGGAGGAGATGCCGACGTACAGCGCCTTGCCCTGGCGGACGGCGGTGTCCAGGGCACCCATCGTCTCCTCCAGCGGCGTGCTCGCGTCCAGCCGGTGGGAGTAGAAGATGTCGACGTAGTCGAGACCCATCCGGCTCAGCGACTGGTCGAGCGAGGCCAGCAGGTACTTTCGGGAGCCGCCGCCCTGTCCGTACGGGCCGGGCCACATGTCCCAGCCCGCCTTGGTGGAGATGACCAGCTCGTCCCGGTACGGCGCGAGGTCCTGCCTCATCAGGCGACCGAAGTTGATCTCCGCGGAGCCGTAGGGCGGCCCGTAGTTGTTCGCCAGGTCGTGGTGGGTGATGCCGAGGTCGAAGGCGCGCAGCGCGATCTCGCGCTGGGTCTCGAACGGACGGTCGTCGCCGAAGTTGTGCCAGTAGCCCAGGGACAGGACGGGCAGGTCGAGTCCCGAGCGGCCCGTGCGCCGGTAGCGCATGGTGCCGTCGTAGCGTGTGGGATCCGCGACGTAGGTCATCGAGTGTTCTCCGGGTGGTGCTGTCGGGGGGGTGTCCTGCCGGACGCGGCGGGACGAACCCCACCCTACGAGCCCGGCCGGACCGGCGGTGCGAACGGGGCGCCCTGCTACCGGCAGGACCTCGCCCGCCAGCTCGAGACCGTGCAGAAGTGCCTGGCCGGCGAGCCGCTCACCGACTGCATCAAGCCGTTCGGCGGCGGCTACTTCTTCGCCCTGCCCGGCGTACGGGACGAGACGGACTGGTACGGCCGCGCCCTGCTGGGCTGAACTCCCGGGCGCCCTCGGGCCTTTCACTCCTTTGCGTCCTTTGCGAGGAGTCCGTTCGGCCAATTGGTCAATACGCGGTCAACTGTTGGCCCCGCTTCCCTGACCGGGCGTTCACTCCCGCGCCATCATGGCTCCGCCACCGCGCCGACGTCCGGCGGAGCATCCCAGGCCGTACGACGCAGAGACGATCCTGCCCGGAAGGTGAAGCCGCATGGCCAGCAGGGGAAGACGAGCCACGATACGAAGCCTCGGGGCGCTGGCCGGTGCCGCGGCGCTCACCGTCCTGGGCGCGGCCGCTCCCGGCTGGGCCGCCGCTCCCGCCGGCCACCACGGCCACCGACCGACGGCCACGCCCATCCGGCACGTGGTCGTGCTCTTCGACGAGAACGTCTCCTTCGACCACTACTTCGCCACGTACCCGAAGGCCGCCAACACCGACGGCACGCGGTTCACGGCGTCGAGGAAGACCCCCAGGGACATCGACACCCTCGCCC